>NZ_CP053344.1:1256546-1570682 GCF_013113715.1 Herbiconiux sp. SALV-R1 | reverse complement strand
CTTCCTGCTCGCGCTCGTGCCCTACCTCATCGACATCGGCAGGGTGTCGGTCGCCGACGCCGCCGCGCACTTCCAGGTCTCGGAGCAGCAGATCCGCGACGCCGTGTCGCTCATCGCCGTGTCGGGGGTGCCCGGCGAGACCACCCAGTACCAGCACGGCGACCTCTTCGACATCGCGTGGGACGCGCTGGAGGAGCACGACGAGATCGTCATCACCCACATGGTGGCGCTCGACGACTCCCCGCGCTTCTCCGCCCGCGAGGCCGCGGCGCTCATCGCCGGCCTGCAGTACCTGCAGTCTCTCCCCGAGAACATCGACCGCGGCGTCTACTCCTCCCTCATGGACAAGCTCGCCCGCGGCGCCTCCGAACGGCCGAGCCAGGTGGCGGTCGCCTCGGCCGAGACCACGACCTCGCTCGGCGCCGTGCGCGAGGCGGTGGCCCGGGGCCGGCAGCTCGAGTTCGACTACCTCACCTCGCGCGGCTCCCGCGAACGCCGCCGGGTCGACCCCCTGCGCATCGACTCCGACGACGAGGACTGGTACCTGCGCGCCTGGGACCACCTGCGCGAGGCCGTGCGCACCTTCCGCCTCGACCGCATGACCCGGGTCGAGGTCACCGACCGCGCCGTCGAGTCGGCGCACGACGACGTGCCGCTCGGCGACAGCCTGTTCCAGGGCGGCGACGACGACCTCGTCGTCACCATCGAGGTCGCCCCCTCGGCCCTCCCGCTGCTCGGCGAGTACGTCTCGAGCGTCGATCAGCGGGTTCCGGATGCGCGGCCCGGCGACGTCGACCCGGTGCGGGTGCGCATCCGTGTCGCCCACATCCACGGGCTGAAGCGCCTGGTGGCCTCGATGCCGCGCACCGTCACCGTGGTCGAGCCGGCCGAGGCACGGCAGGCAGTGGTCGACTGGGCCCGCGAGGCCCTCGACGGCTACCCGGGCGCCTGAGCCGCGCCGTCGCATAGGCTGAACACATGGCGTGGTGGGCGTGGCTGATCATCTGGACCGTTCTGGTGCTCGCGCTCCTCGGCATGCTCGCCGGTCTCGGCTACCGCCTGTTCGTGAAGGCGAGGGGCGCGCTGCGCGCCCTCACCGAGCTCACCGACCAGGTCGCGAGGCTGAACGAGAACGTCGAGAAGCTCGCCGTCGACCACCCCGACCGCGCCATCGTGCAGGGCTACGCCGAGACGGCGAGACGGCACGAGGAGCACCTGGCACTCCGCGCCGAATTGAAGCGGGAGCGCAGAGAAGCGCGGCTCGCTCGGGGTAAACTCCTCATCAGTCCGGAAACCGTCCCCACCCTAAGGAATCAGACCAATGCTCGGTAACCTCAACGGGTGGCACCTGGTCATCATCCTGGTCGTCATCCTCCTCCTGTTCGGCGCGACGCGGCTGCCCGCCCTGTCGAAGAGCCTCGGCCAGTCGATGCGCATCTTCCGCAACGAGACCAAGGCCATGAAGGACGAGAACCAGACCCCGGGCGACGGCACCGCCGGCACCGCGACAGGAACCACGACCGGCACGTCCACCGGCACCCCCACCGACGACAGTCAGAAGCCCTGAGCCAGGTGGCCGTCAAGTCACCGCGGAAGCCCCGCTCGCGTGACGGTCGGATGTCGCTCGGCGCCCACCTGATCGAACTTCGCAAGCGGCTGTTCATCGCCGCGCTCGGACTCCTCGTGGGCATGATCGCGGGCTTCATCATCTCCGACTTCGTGCTCACCGCACTCACCCAGCCGATCGCCGACATCGCCGCGCAGCAGGGCCGCGAGGCGAGCCTCAACTTCACCGACGTCTCCTCGGCGTTCGACCTGCGCATCCAGATCGCCTTCACCGTCGGCGTCGTCATCTCGGCACCGGTGTGGCTCTACCAGGTGTTCGCCTTCGTGATGCCGGGCCTCAAGCGCAACGAGAAGCAGTACGCCATCGGCTTCGTCGCCGCCGCCGTACCGCTGTTCTTCGCCGGCTGCGTCGCCGGCTGGTTCGTGCTGCCGCACATGGTGGTGCTGCTCACCGGCTTCGCCCCCGAGGGCACGACCGCCCTCCTCACGGCGCGGGCCTACTACGACTTCGTGCTGAAGCTGGTGCTCGCCATCGGCATCGCCTTCGTGCTGCCGGTGTTCCTCGTCATCCTCAACTTCGCGGGGGTGCTGAGCGCGAAGACCATCCTCAAGTCGTGGCGCATCGCCATCCTCGCCATCACGCTGTTCACCGCGATCGCCACCCCGGCCGCCGACGTCATGTCGATGTTCCTGCTCGCGATCCCCATGCTCGCCCTCTACTTCGGAGCCGCCGGCATCGCGGCGCTCAACGACCGCCGCCGTCGGCGTCGCCAGCAGAGCTTCGACGTCGAGCTGGCCGTCTGATGGGGCGCGCCTCGGGCGCCTCGTCGGCCGACCAGGTGCTGAGCCCCTCCGAGCGATTCGCCGCGAGCCGCAAGCGGGCCGGGCATCCGCAGGTCGAGATCTTCCGCAGCGGGTTGAGCTTCGACCTCGACCCGTTCCAGATCGAGGCCGCGGGGGCTCTCGAAGACGGCAGGAGCGTGCTCGTGGCGGCGCCGACCGGGGCGGGCAAGACCGTCGTCGCCGAGTTCGCGGTGCACCTGGCCATGCAGTCGGTGCGCGACAAAGTGTTCTACACGGCCCCGATGAAGGCGCTGTCGAACCAGAAGTTCAACGAGTTCGTCGCCGAGTACGGGCCCGACGAGGTGGGGCTGCTCACCGGGGACACCAACATCAACGCCGACGCCCGCATCGTGGTGATGACCACCGAGGTGCTGCGCAACATGCTCTACGCCGACTCGTCGCTGCTGACGAACCTGCGCTTCGTCGTGATGGACGAGGTGCACTACCTCGCCGACCGCTTCCGCGGCGCCGTCTGGGAAGAGGTGATCATCCACCTCCCGCAGAGCGTCAAGCTGGTCTCGCTCTCGGCGACCGTCTCGAACGCCGAGGAGTTCGGCGACTGGCTGCAGGCGGTGCGCGGCGACACCGAGGTGATCGTCTCGGAGGAGCGCCCGGTGCCGCTCGACCAGCACGCCCTGGTCAAGACCAAGCTGCTCGACCTGTTCGACTCCACGGGCCGCGCTGCCACGAACCGGGTGAACCCGGAGCTGGCGCAGCTGGTGCGCGGAGGCGCCTCGCTCGGCCAGTACGGCAACCGGGGCGGTTCGGGCCGCGGCAGGAACGGCGGCCGGGGCCGAGGCGGCCGGGGTGGCGGAGGCGGCTACGGCGGAGGCCACCGGCAGTCGTTCGACCGCATGGACCGGCCCGAGGTCGTCGCCCTGCTGCAGGAGCACCGCCTCCTCCCCGCCATCTTCTTCGTCTTCAGCCGGGTGGGCTGCGACCAGGCCGTGAAGCAGGTGCTGCGCGCCGGCGTGCGGCTCACCGACGCCGACGAGCGCGAGGAGATCCGCCGCATCGTCGACGAGCGCTGCCGCACCCTGCGCGACGAAGACCTCGCCGTGCTCGGCTACTGGGAGTGGACGGAGGGACTCCAGCGCGGGGTCGCCGCGCACCACGCCGGCCTCCTCCCCGCCTTCAAGGAGGTCGTGGAGGAGCTCTACCAGAAGAAGCTCGTGAAGGTCGTGTTCGCCACCGAGACGCTCGCGCTCGGCATCAACATGCCGGCCCGCACGGTGGTGCTCGAGAAGCTCGAGAAGTTCAACGGCGAGGCCCGCGTGTCGATCACGGCGGGGGAGTACACCCAGCTCACCGGTCGCGCCGGCCGCCGCGGCATCGACGTGGAGGGGCACTCCGTCATCCAGTGGCGCGAGGGGCTCGACCCGCAGGAGGTCGCCTCGCTCGCCTCACGGCGCACCTACCCGCTGAACTCCAGCTTCCGGCCCACCTACAACATGGCGGTCAACCTCATCGACCAGTTCGGCAGGCCCCGCACCCGTGAGGTGCTGGAGTCGTCGTTCGCCCAGTTCCAGGCCGACCGCGCGGTCGTCGACCTGGCGCGTAAGGTGCGCCAGCAGGAGGAGTCGCTGGCCGGCTTCGAGAAGGCGATGACCTGCCACCTGGGCGACTTCAGGGAGTATGCGCGCATCCGTCGCGAACTCACCGACCTCGAGCGCTCGGGCGCCGGCAAGGCTGACACGCTCTCGCGCGCCGACCGCGACAAGCGGCAGCGCCGTATCGCAGGGCTCCGCCAGCAGCTGCGCTCGCACCCGGTGCACGGCTGCAAAGACCGCGAGGCGCACGCCCGCTGGGCGGAACGCTGGTTCACGCTGAAACGCGACACCGACCGGCTCACCCAGCAGATCCAGACCCGCACCAACGTCATCGCCAAGGTGTTCGACCGCGTCACCGACGTGCTGCTCCAACTCGACTACCTCACCGCAGACGAGCACGGCGCCACCGTGCTCACGCCGCACGGCCACACCCTGAAGCGCATCTACGGCGAACGCGACCTGCTCGTGGCCGAGTGCATCCGGCAGGGCATCTGGCGCGAGCTCGACGCCGCCTCGCTCGCCGCCATCGCCTGCGCCCTGGTGTACGAGCCGCGCCGCGACGAGAACGACATCGCCGAACGCTACCTGCCGCGCGGCGCCTTCAGGGTCGCCCTCGACAAGACGCAGACACTCTGGGCCACCGTCGACGACATCGAGCGCGAGCACCGCCTGCCCGGCACCGAGGCGCCCGCCATCGGCCTCAGCACCGCGATGCACCGCTGGGCGCGCGGCGCCGGCCTCGACGAGGTGCTCGACGAGGCCGACATGGCCGCCGGCGACTTCGTGCGCTGGGCCAAGCAGACCATCGACCTGCTCGACCAGCTGCAGGGAACACCGGATGCGCGGCTCGCCACCACGGCACGCTCGGCCATCGACGCGGTGCGCCGCGGCATCGTCGCCTACTCCTCGGTCGCATGACGCGGGTCGCCGAGGTCGCGCCACTCACGCACGTCTCACCGAGCACGCGCGTCGCGCCGGTCATGCCCTTCTGGCTCGCGCTGCTGGCCGCCGTGGGCGCGGGCATCGCCTACGACGCCGGGTACCCCGACAAGGGCTGGTGGCCGCTCACGCCGCTCGCCGTCGCCCTCATCCTCACCACGCTCATCGGCCGCACCTGGGGCAAGGCGCTCCTCATCGGACTGGTGACGGGCGCGACCTTCTGGGGCGTGCACATCTTCTGGCTCACCCTCTACCTCGGGCCGGTGCCCTGGCTCGGGCTCACCGGCTTCGAAGCGGTGTACTTCGCCCTCGGCGCACTCCTCATCGCCCTCGTCTACCGGCGGGCCGATCGCACCTGGCCCACCGCGCGGGCGCGCCTGGTCTGGCTGCCGATCGTCGTCGCCGGGCTGTGGACGCTGCGCGAAGGGGTCAACGCGATCTTCCCCTACGGCGGCTTCTCCTGGGGCCGGGTCGCCATGTCGCAGTCGCAGTCGCCGTTCACCGACCTCGTTGCCTGGGTGGGCATGTCGGGGCTCAGCTTCCTGCTGGTGTGGCTCGCCGCCTTCGCGGTGCAGCTGGTGCGGGAGAAGGGGCTCGCCGTCTCGACCCGCGCGCTGGCGGGGGCGGCGGCGGTCGCAGCCCTGCTCGCCGTTCCCGCCTGGGTGACCCCGGCATCCGGAACCTCGCGCATCGGCGCCGCCCAGGGCAACTCGAACGCCGGGCTGTTCGCCGTGCACGAGTGGGGCGACATCTTGACCGACCACGCCAGCGCCTCGCTCGCCCTCGAGGGCGAGAAGCTCGACGTGCTGGTCTGGCCCGAGAACGCCTCCGACCTCGACCCGGCACGCTACGAGGTGGCCGCGAAGACGCTCGACGCGGTCAGCGACGAGCTCGGGGGCGTGCCCATCGTCACGGGCACCATCCAGCAGCGCGGCGACAAGGTCTACAACACCTCGCTGCTCTGGCAGAACGGGCAGATCACCGACTACTACGACAAGCGGCACCCCGTGCCGTTCGCGGAGTGGATGCCCAACCGCGAGTTCTTCAGAGCGCTCGCGCCCGACCTCGTCGACCTGGTCACCCGCGACTACACCTTCGGCACCACCGACCTCACCTTCGACATCGACGGGCTCATCGCCGGCATCTCGATCTGCTTCGACATCACCGACGACGCGGTGATGCGCTCGATGAGCGCCGAGGGCGCCCAGGTGATCTTCGCCCAGACCAACAACGCCGACTTCGGACAGACCGACGAGAACCTGCAGCAGCTGGCCATCGCCCGCCTGCGCGCCGTGGAGTTCGGCAGGAGCGTGGTGAACATCTCGACGGTCGGCACCAGCCAGATCATCGCACCCGACGGGTCGACCATCACCGGCATCCCTGCCTACCAGGCGGGGGCCATGGTCGCCGACGTGCCGCTCGGCACCCAGCCGACGCCCGCCTCGCTCCTCGGCTTCCAGATCGAGTGGCTGGTGGCGGGGCTCGGGCTCGCCGGTCTGGTGCTCTCGTTCACCACCCGCCGCACACAGCAGAACGCCGCCCCGGTCTTCCGACCGTGACGGCGTTCTCGCCTGATGTCGTGCTCGGCGTGAGCCTCGGCACACGCCTGAAGCGCGGCTAGGCGCCGATCTTCTGCGTGCCGCGGCGGGCGCGCAGGTACTGGAGCCGCTCCTCGAGCAGCTCCTCGAGCTCAGCGCGGGTGCGGCGCTCGAGCAGCATGTCCCAGTGGCTACGCGGCGTCTTCGCATCGGCGTGGTCGACCGTCACCGGCTCCGACCCCACCATCAGCGTCGCCTCGTGGCTGCAGTACTTGCACTCCCACGTCTCCGGGGCCTCGGCCTCGGCCGAGAACACCATCTCGGTGTCGCGGCCACAGGTCGCGCACCGGTACGTGTGAGTGGTTCGGGGTGAGAATACGACACCCTCTTCGCTCTGCAGGCTTTGTGCGCCCAGACGCATTCCGCGCAAACTGCGATCTGCCATTGTGTGGTCTCCTCTCGCATTGCTTCGAACTTTATAAACCGTCGAGGGGAGCGGATCCTTTCCGCGGCCGGGTATTGCCAGTACTCTCTCAGCGAAACTGACTAGATCCCCCTTCGGGGGACACGGAGCGCTCCGCGACGAGCTCCAGCACGAGGTCGGCGCGGTCGCTGACGATGCCGTCGACACCCCGGTCGAGCAGTTCCCGGGCGAGTGCGACGTCGTTGATCGTCCAGACGTGCACCTCCACTCCCGTGCGGTGGAAGCCGCGCACGGTGCGCGCCGTCGTGGTGGCGAGAGGGCCCACCTCGAGCGGGATCTGCACCGCGTCGACGCCCCGGAGCAGGAGGCGCGCGAGCGGTGGCAGGCCGACCTTGATGAGCAGCAGGGCGGCCACGAAGCCGGGCGCGGAGGCGGAGCTGGCCGCACCCGGCAGCAGACGCAGGGCGGCCAGCCGGCGACGCGTCGAGAAGGAGGTGACGAGCACGCGGTCGGTCGCGCCGGCGGCCAGCACGGCGCGAGCGGCGGGCCCGGCGACCTCGGGCGACTTGATGTCGATGTTGAAGCGGGCCTCGGGGAAGGCCTCGAGCGCCTCGAGCAGGGTGGGGAAGCGGGCGCCGCCGCCCAGGTCGATCCGCTGCAGCTCGGCGAGGGTGAGCTGGTCGACACGGTCGGCGCGCCCGGCGATGCGCTCGAGGGTCGGGTCGTGGCACACCACGGCCACCCCGTCGGCCGAGGCGTTCACGTCGGTCTCGAGGTAGAGCGCTCCCGCGTCGATCGCCGCCCGGAAGGCGTCGAGGGTGTTCTCGACGGCGTGCACGGCGAGCCCGCGGTGCGCCAGCACGCGCGGGGCGGGCGGCGCGAAGTAGGGGCGCCGCGCGCGCTCAGCCCGCGCTCGGGGGCGCATCGGTGGGGCCGGCCTCCTGGTCGGGCCGTGCGGGCACCTCGGGCGCGGCAGCGGGTGCGTCGGGCTGGGCGGGGGAGGGTGCATCGGGCTGGGCCGAAGCGGGCGCCGGCGCGGCGGTGCCCGCCCCGCGTTCACCGAGCGCGCTCGCGTCGGCGACGGAACGCCCTTCGCGCTCGGCGGCCCGCATCTCCTGCTCGGCCCGGCGCACGTCGCCCTCCGAGACGATGCTCTCGGTGGGCGCGTTCGCCGCGGCTCGCTCGGCGCGACCGCTCGCCCCGGGCTGCACGGCGCCGCCGAGGGCACCGCCGATGCCCTTCAGCGCCTCGGTGAGCTCGCTCGGAATGACCCACAGCTTGTTCGCCGAGCCCTCGGCGAGCTTCGGCAGCGTCTGCAGGTACTGGTAGGCGAGCAGCAGGTTGTCGGGCTCGCCGCGGTGGATCGCGCCGAACACCGTGGTGATGGCCTCCGCCTCACCCTGGGCGCGCAGCACCTGCGCCTTCGCGTCACCCTCGGCACGGAGGATCTCGGCCTGCCGGTGACCCTCGGCCTCGAGGATCGCCGACTGCTTCGTGCCCTCCGCGGTGAGGATGACCGCGCGGCGCTCCCGCTCGGCGCGCATCTGCTTCTCCATCGAGTCCTGGATGGAGGCGGGCGGGTCGATCGCCTTGAGCTCCACCCGCGACACCCTGATGCCCCATTTGCCGGTGGCCTCGTCGAGCACGATCCGCAGCTGCCCGTTGATCTCGTCGCGGCTGGTGAGCGCCTCCTCGAGGTTCAGGCCACCCACCACGTTGCGGAGCGTGGTGGTGGCCAACTGCTCCACCGCCCCCAGGTAGTTGGAGATCTCGTAGGTGGCCGCCCGCGCATCCGTCACCTGGAAGAAGACGACGGTGTCGATCGAGACCACCAGGTTGTCTTCGGTGATCACCGGCTGGGGCGGGAAGGACACGACCTGCTCGCGCAGGTCGATGAGCGGCCGGAGCCGGTCGATGAACGGGACCAGGATGTTCAGGCCCGGCATGAGCGTCTTGTGGTAGCGGCCGAGGCGCTCCACCACGCCGGCGCGGGCCTGCGGGATGATGCGCACCGACCTCGCCACCACCACGATGACGAACACCACGATGATGATGAGGACGATGACGAGGATCACCTGTCCGACGATGTCGCTCATGCGATGGGCTCCTTTGGTTCGGTGCGGCCGGCGGGCACCACGATGGCGGTGGCCCCGTCGATGGCCGTGACGAGCACACGCTCGCCACGGGGGAGGTCGCGGATGTCGGCGGCGGGGGAGACCCTCGCCGTCCAGGTATCTCCGTTGGCGAGCTTGACGTGGCCCGCGGTGGAGGTGACCTGGTCGAGCACGAGGCCCTCGAGTCCCAGGAGGGCGTCGACGTTGCTCTTCGCCGGGTCGCCGCCGCGCTTCAGCCTCCGCAGCAACGGCGGCCGGAGGGTGAGCAGGAGCAGGAGCGACAGCACCGCCGCGATGACGATCTGGTAGTACCAGGGCACGCCGAGCGCCCCGGCGATGAGCCCGCCCAGACTGCCGATGGCGATCATGAGGAAGGTGAACTCGAGAGTGAGCATCTCGATCACGATGAACAGGAGGATGAGCCCCAGCCAGAAGATCCAGGCGTAGGAGTCGAGGAATTCGAGCATCGGCGTTCTCCTCTCACCGTCATCGGGCTCCCGGCCCGAGCGTTGATCGTCGTCCTCCGACGCTAGCAGGGTTGCCCCCGCGGCGGCTCGGCTCTCGGGCGCTTGGTAGTCTCGGAAGGTCGTTCCGATCTTCGAGGAGTTCTCCGTGCCCAATCCACTCGCCCCCGGTTCCCTCGCAGGCAAGCGCGCCCTGGTCACCGGCTCCTCGCGCGGCATCGGCGCCGACACGGTGGGGTACTTCGCCGAGGCCGGCGCCTCGGTCGTCATCAACTACCGCAACAAAGAGGCACGCGCGGTGAAGCTCGCAAACAGCATCCGCGAGGCCGGCGGCTCGGCCGTCGTCGTGGGGGCCGACCTCACCGACCAGGCCTCGGTCGCCGCCATGTTCGACCGGGTGCAGGCCGAGCTCGGCGGCCTCGACGTGCTCGTGCTCAACGCCTCGGGCGGCATGGAGAGCGGCATGGCCGCCGACTACGCCATGCAGCTGAACCGCGACGCGCAGGTGAACGTGCTGACGGCGGCCCTCCCGCTGCTCGCACCCGGGTCGCGCATCGTGTTCGTGACGAGCCACCAGGCCCACTTCATCAAGACCACCCCCACCATGCCCGAGTACGAGCAGGTCGCCCTGTCGAAGCGCGCCGGCGAAGACGCGCTGCGCGCGCTGCTGCCGAAGCTCGAGGAGCTCGGCATCGGGTTCGTCGTGGTGTCGGGCGACATGATCGAGGGCACCATCACCGCGACCCTCCTCGAGCGCGCCAACCCGGGTGCCATCGGCGCGCGCAAGGAGGCCGCCGGCCGCCTGTACAACGTGAGCGAGTTCGCCGCCGAGGTCGCCGCCGCGGCCGTCGAGCCCATCCCCGCCGACCACACCCGCTACGTGGGTGACGTCTCCGACTTCGGGGTCGCCTCGTCATGAGCGGAGCCGCCGACGCGGCAGTGCCGCAGGGCGACGTGATCCTGAAGTCGCGCGTGCTGCTGCTCGACCGCGACGGTGCGACGCTGCTGTTCTTCACCCGGGCGGACGTCGCCGCGCATCCGACCCGCTGGCTCACGCCGGGCGGCCACCTCGAAGCGGGGGAGACCCACGCCGAGGCCGCCGTGCGCGAACTGCGCGAGGAGACCGGACTCGTGGTCGACGACAGAGACGCCCTCGGTGAGCCGGTGTGGGCGCGCGACTTCGTGGGGGAGCCCGCACCGGGCGTCTTCCGCGACTACCACGAGGAGTGGTACCGGCTCACGGTCGACCGCTTCGACCCCGTCGACGCCGAGTGGACGCCCGAGGAGCGCGTCGACATCGAGGCGTGGCGGTGGTGGAGCGTCGACGAGCTCGAGCGCACCACGGATGCCGTGGAGCCGCTCGAGCTCGTCGAGGTGGTGCGGAGGCTGGCGCTGGGCTGAGGCTCAGGCGCGCTCTGGCGCTGGGCCCGCAGGGGCGCTGTGCGCTGGGCGCGCTTCGCCGCTGGGCCCTCGCTAGGCCCGCTTCGGCGCCTTGCCGAGGGTGACCGCGGTGATCGCCGACATGATGCCGGTGACGATGAGCAGGATGCCCGTGAACAGCACCAGGATGCCGATCGACTCGAGCGGCAGGAAGATCACGACGATGCCGGCGACCACCGAGACGACGCCGAGGATCGTGCCGAACCACTGCGAAGAGTCTTTCGCGGTCTCGATCACGGCCATGACGCCCTCGATGATCCAGGAGAACCCGATGACGAGCGCGAGGGCGACGAGGGACACCACGGGGTTCCGGATGGCCACGACGCCCGCGACGATGAGCAGCACGCCGAGGATGATCTGCAGCGCCCTGATGCCTCCCGACACGGACTTGTTGACGATGCCCTGCACGATGCGCACGAGGCCGACGATCCAGAAGTAGAGCGCGAACAGGAAGGCGATGGTGTAGACGATCGCGTCGGGGTTGTTGAACGACAGCACCAGCACCACGATGCCGAGGACGATCGACAGGATCGCCCTGATCCACAACCCGCCCTTCAGCCAGCGCAGCGCCGTCGCACTGATGTCGCCCTGGAACAGCCAGAAACCGCCCACCGGGTCGGTGTTCATCGTCGTGGTCATCGCTTCCCCCTCCTGCAGGCCGGCTTCTTGCGGCCGGCACCGTCTCTCGGCTCCGAATCTAGCGGCAAGCTCTCGATCTCATGTGAGACAGCCGAGACGACGCGCCGAGAGCTGCCGAATGTCGGACGTGACGCCTACTCTTCTTGCTGAGCATTCGTCATCATCGGGGGTCTGATCGAAAGGATCATCATGCCCGCAGCGCATCGTCGCTCGAGCGCTACTTCTCCCTGCTGGGGGGAGGTGACGACCAGGCGGCGATGGACGAACGCGAGCGGGCGGTTCAGGATGCTGTGGCCGCGTACATGAAGGAACAGGGCTTCGAGTACGTGCCCGACACCGCGAGCGTCACGATGTACTCCGAGTCGTCGCTCGACGTGGAGTGGGGGAGCGCCGAGTTCGCCGAGCGCTACGGCTACGGCATCTCGACCGACCCGTTCGGCATGAACGGGGAGGCGATGGGCACCGAGTAGAGCACCGACCCCAACGCCGCCTACGTCGACTCCCTCAGCGAGACCAGCAGAGCGGCCTACGAGCAGGCGCTCTGGGGAGCGGGATCGACCGACCCGGGCAGCGCCTACGACTGGACCACCGCGGGATGCTTCGGCGCGGCCCAGCACGACGCCGAGGAGGGGCGCGCCTACTGGGACGACCCCGACTACAAAGCCCTGGAGGACGAGCTGAACTCGCTCGACGCCCAGGCGAACGCCGACCCCGCCGTCACGGCCACCCTGACCGAGTGGGCCGACTGCATGGCCGCCGCCGGCTACCCCGGACTTGCATCGAGCTCCGCGGCGCAGGAGGAGATCACCACCGACTACCTCGACCTCACCGATCCCGGCGCGGCAGACCGCCCCGAATCCGCACCGGCGGGGGGCACTGGAGAGACGCTCGTGAGTCCTCAGACGCCGCCCGACCCGACGGCGCTGCGCGAGCTCCAGACCCGCGAGATCGCCACGGCCACGACCGACCGCAGCTGCGGGGAGTCGTCGGGGTCGATCGAGGCTCTGCGCACCGCGCGCGATGGGCTCGAGGCGGACTTCGTCGAGCGGCATCGTGAGACGCTCGACGCCCTGGTGGCGAGGTACGGCGCGAAGTGAGCGACCACGACCCCGCAGAGCCCGGATCGCCCGCGCGGAGGCGACTGCCGTGGAGTCGTGGGCAGCGCTTCGTCGCCGTCGTGGCTCTGGTGGCCGTCGCGGCGCTCGGGACAGGTCTGGCATTCGGGAGATTCGTCGTGTCGCCGGCCGACCGAGCGACCCAGAACGCAGCGCCGCCCCCGGGCCCCATCACCGCCCCGCTCGAGCAGCGAGTCGTGCAGAGCACCGTCACGACGAGGGCCGACGTCACCCACGCCGACGCGGTCGGCATCGAGCCCGATCTGAGTGGGCTCGCCGGTGCCGCCGTGGCGACCGGCAGGGTGCCGGAGGTGGGGGCGCAACTCGATGCCGGAACGGTGGCGCTCGAGATCGCCGGGCGCCCCCTCATCGCGCTTCCCGGCGAACTCCCCGCCTACCGCACCCTGCGAGCCGGCATGTCCGGGCCCGATGTCGCGCAGCTGAAGGCCGCGCTGAGCTCACTCGGCATCGATGCGGGAGGGGCCGACGACGTCTACGACGCGGCGACGGCGAGCGCCGTGCAGGAGCTGTACCGGCGAGCGGGTTACACGGCACCGGGCGACCCCGACGCGGAGCGCGAGGCCCGCGCCGCGCGCACGGCGCAGCGGGCCGCGCAGGCGGCGCTCGACGACGCGGTCGCCGCGCTGCACACGGCAGGAGCCGCCCCGGGAGGCTCAGCACTGCTCGAACTCGACAACGCCGTGCGCGAGGCGCAACGGGAACTCGATCTCGCCACGGCGAGCGGCGCCGCCGAGAGCGAACTCGCACGACTCTCCGATGCGCTCGCCCTGGCGACCGCGCGACGGAACGAAGGGGCCGCAGCGCCTGACACCGCCGTCCAGCAGGCGGCGGTCGATGCGGCCACCCGGCAGCTCGACGACGCCACCGTCGAGGCGACTCGATCGGAGCAGCGGGCCCTCACACCGCTTCCCCCCTCGGAGGTGGCCTTCCTCACCTCGCTGCCCCGGCGTGTCGACTCCGTCTCCGTCAGCCGCGGCAAGGCGGTCTCGGGTGAGGTGATGACCGTCTCGGGGGCCGAACTCGTGCTCGCGGGAACGGTGGGGGAGAGCGACGCCCCGCTCGTCACGTCGGGCGCCCGGGCGACGTTCACCGCGCCCGACGGCAGCGAGCACGGCGCTCAGGTGCGCTCCGTCGCCGAAGACACGGGCGACGACAGGGCCTCCGACGGCGCGCCCTCGGGAGACGGGTCGGCATCGACCGCGGGGAGGCGATACCGCGTCGTGCTCGTGCCCGACGCCCTCGACGACGCCACGCTGAACGCCGTCCGCGACCGCAACGTGCGGGTGACGGTCCCGGTGCAGAGCACGCAGGGGAGCGTTCTCGCCGCCCCGATCGCCGCGCTCACCTCGGGAGCGGGCGGCGAGAGCCGCCTCGAACTCGCCGACGACGAGGGCACTCGTCTCGTGACCGTGACGACGGGGCTGTCGGCGGGCGGATTCGTGGAGATCCGGAGCGACGATCCCGCGGTGACGGCCGGCGCGAGGGTGGTGGTCGGTCGATGAGCGTGCTCCTCGAGCTGCGCAGGGTGGGCCGGCACTACGACGGGCCGGCCCCGGTGGCGGCCCTCACGGGAGTCGACCTCACGCTGCAGCGGGGCGAGCACCTCGCGATCACGGGAGGGTCGGGGGCGGGCAAGTCGACCCTGCTGGGCATCCTCGGCCTCCTCGACCGGCCCACCACCGGCTCGCACCTCCTCGACGGTGTCGATGTCGGAACCGCCGACGAGCGCGAGCGTGCACGGCTCAGAGCGACGTCGATCGGTTTCGTGTTCCAGTCGTTCCATCTGCTCGCCGATCGCACCGTGGCCCAGAACGTCGCCCTGGCCTTCCTCTACGGCGGCCTCGCCCGCGGCGTCCGTCGGCGGCGGGTCGACGAGGCGCTCCACCGCGTCGGCCTCGCCCACAGGGCCGACTTCCTCCCGTCGCGCCTCTCGGGCGGCGAGCGGCAGCGGGCTGCCGTGGCGCGGGCGGTCTGCACGCGCCCCTCCCTGCTGCTCGCCGACGAGCCCACGGGCAACCTCGATCGGCGCAACGCTGACTCCGTCTTGGAGCTGTTCTCCGAGCTGCACGCCGACGGACTGACGATCGTCACGATCACCCACGACCCACGCGTCGCGGCGGCTGCCCGACGTCAGGCGACCCTCGACTCGGGCCGGCTCACGCTGCCGGAGCTCGTGCGATGAGGCGGTCAGCGGGCGAGGGGCGTGCGGGCCCCACACTCATCGAGCTCGCGGCAGAGGCCGTCGAGGGCGCCGGGGCTCGACGGTCGCGGCTGCTCATCGGCGCGATCGGCACGGCTATCGGGGTGGCGACCCTCGTCCTGGCGCTGGGACTCGGTCAGACCGCCGCGAGCCGCGTCACGGAGACGTTCCAAGCCGCCTCGGCCACCCAGGTCGAGGTGCGGCCGACGGAGCAGGAGGGCTCCGACGGCGGGAGCCATGCCACGGCCGAGTTGCCCGACGACGCCGTCGACCGCGCGCTGCGACTGAGCGGAGTGCGCGCCGCCGCCCTCCTCGCCACCGTCGACGCAGAGCGTTCCCCCGTGCGTGCAGCGGCGATCGTCGATCCCGAGGCGCCGGTGCGGGCCTCCCCGCCCGTGCTCGCCGTGAGCGGCGATCTCGTCACGGCCTTCGAGGGCCGCGTCGCCCACGGGAGGTTCTTCGACGCGGGCCACGACGCTCGAGCCGATCGCGTCGCCGTGCTGGGCGCCACGGCTGCGGCGGCACTCGGCGTCGTCGGAGCCGAGACCGCGCCCTCGATCGACATCGCGGGCCACGCCTACACCGTGCTCGGCATCCTCACCGACGCCGACGGCGACTCGACCCTCCTGGGCGCGGTGATGATCCCCCGCACCACAGCCCTCCGGAACTTCGGCTGCCGGCCCGCTCTCGGCGACGAACGGCTACGGCTCGCCGTCGCACCGGGCGCCTCAGACCAGGTGAGCCGACAGCTGCCGACCGCTCTCGACCCCGGCGCCCCCGAGCGGTACACGGCGGGCGCGCACCAACCACCGCCGCTGGTCAGGGAGGCCGTGAGCGGCGACCTCGACGCGGTCTTCCTGCTCATCTCCGTGATCACCCTGCTGGCCGCGAGCGTCGGCATCGCGGGTGTGTCGATGCAGAGTGTCGCCGAACGCCGCGGTGAGATCGGTCTCCGGCGGGCGCTCGGTGCTACCGCCCGGCACGTCGCCCTGCAGTTCGTGATGGAATCGGCGCTCGTGGGAGGCATCGGCGGCGCGTCAGGAGCAGCCCTCGGCGTCGCAGGCGTCGTCGCCGTCTCGGCGCTGCAGGGCTGGACGCCGGTGCTCGACGTCGGCACGGCGGCGCTCGGCGCCCTGGTCGGCGCCGTGCTCGGGCTCGTGGCGGGCGGCTGGCCTGCATTCTCCGCCACCCGGGTCGAACCGGCAGCAGCCCTGCGAGACGGGTGACCCGGAGGGCGGCGATCGAGCATGATCGGAGAAACGAGGGTCGGTGGGGGGCGTTACTCTGAACGCGAGGTGAGGAGGCCGGATGAGCGTGGGTGCGGTGGGAGAGCAGACGGCGGTCGCGGAGGGCGTCGCGGCAGGGGACAGGCATGACGTCATCCGCGTGCGGGGTGCTCGCGAGAACAACCTGCAGGGGGTCGACGTCGAGCTGCCGAAGCGCCGGCTCACGGTGTTCACCGGGGTGTCGGGCTCGGGCAAGAGCTCACTGGTGTTCGGCACCATCGCCGCCGAGTCGCAGCGCATGATCAACGAGACCTACAGCGCGTTCGTGCAGGGCTTCATGCCGACCCTGGCGAGGCCCGACGTCGACGTGCTCGAGGGGCTCACCACCGCCATCATCGTCGACCAGGAGCGCATGGGGGCGAACGCCCGCTCGACGGTGGGCACGGCCACGGATGCGAACGCGATGCTGCGCATCCTGTTCAGTCGGCTCGGCAAGCCGCAGATCGGTTCGCCCAACGCCTACTCCTTCAACGTGCCGTCGGTGAAGGCGAGCGGCGCCATCACGATCCAGAAGGGCGATTCCGCGAAGGCGGTGAAGACGAGCTTCACCCGCACCGGGGGCATGTGCCCGAGGTGCGAGGGCATGGGCACGGTGAACGACATCGACCTCGCTCAGCTCTACGACGACTCGAAGTCGCTCAACCAGGGCGCGCTCACCATCCCCGGCTACACGGCCGACGGATGGGGTGTGCGCGTGTTTACGGAGTCGGGCTTCCTCGACCCCGACAAGGCCATCCGCGACTACAGCGAGACCGAGCTGCACGACTTCCTCTACAAGGAGCCCGTGAAGATCAAGGCGGCGGGCATCAACCTCACCTACGAGGGGCTCGTGCCCAAGGTGCAGAAGGCGTTCCTCTCCAAAGACAAGGAGGCGATGCAGACCCACGTGCGCGCCTTCGTCGACCGGGCCGTGACCTTCACCACCTGCCCCGACTGCGGAGGCACCCGCCTCGGGCCCGAAGCCCGCTCGTCGCGCATCGACGGTGTGAACATCGCCGAGGTCTGCGCGATGCAGCTGAGCGACCTCGCCGAGTGGCTCCGCGGCCTCGACGAGCCCTCCGTGGCGCCGCTGCTCGACGGGTTGCAGCACGCCCTCGACTCCTTCGTCGAGATCGGTCTCGGTTACCTCTCGCTCGACCGCCCCTCGGGCACCCTCTCAGGGGGTGAGGCACAGCGCATCAAGATGATCAGGCACCTGGGCTCCTCGCTCACCGATGTCACCTACGTGTTCGACGAACCCACAGTCGGGCTCCACCCGCACGACATCCAGCGCATGAACAAGCTGCTCCTGCAGCTGCGCGACAAGGGCAACACGGTGCTCGTCGTGGAGCACAAGCCCGAGGCCATCGCCATCGCCGACCACGTCGTCGACCTCGGTCCGGGCGCCGGCACCGCGGGCGGCACCATCTGCTACGAGGGCACCGTCGAAGGGCTGCGCGCCAGCGACACCCTCACCGGCCGCCACCTCGACTACCGGGCCGCGCTGAAGAGCGACGTACGACGACCGAGCGGGTCGCTCGAGATCAGGGGCGCCTCCGCCAACAACCTCCACGACGTCGACGTCGACATCCCTCTCGGCGTGCTCACCGTCATCACCGGGGTCGCGGGCTCGGGCAAGAGCTCGCTCGTGCACGGATCGATCCCGCCCGGCGCAGGAGTCGTGTCGATCGACCAGAGCGCCATCAAGGGCTCGCGGCGCAGCAACCCGGCCACCTACACGGGCCTGCTCGAGCCCATCCGCAAGGCGTTCGCGAAGGCGAACGGCGTGAAGCCCGCGCTGTTCAGCGCGAACTCCGAGGGCGCCTGCCCGAGCTGCAACGGCGCCGGTGTCATCTACACCGACCTCGGCATGATGGCCGGCGTGTCCACCACCTGCGAAGACTGCGGCGGCAAGCGGTTCGACTCCTTCGTGCTCGACTACCACCTCGGCGGCCGCGACATCAGCGAGGTGCTCGCCATGCCCGTGGCCGAAGCACTCGAGTTCTTCGCGTCGGGCGAGGCCCGCACCCCCGCGGCGGTCGCCATCCTCGAACGACTCTCCGACGTGGGGCTCGGCTACGTGAGCCTCGGCCAGCCCCTCACCACCCTCTCGGGCGGGGAGCGGCAGCGCCTCAAGCTCGCCAGCCACATGGCCGAGAGCGGCGATATCTACGTGCTCGACGAACCCACCACCGGCCTCCACCTCGCCGACGTCGACCAGCTCCTCGGTCTGCTCGACCGGCTCGTCGACTCCGGCCGCTCCGTCATCGTCATCGAGCACCATCAGGCCGTCATGGCCCACGCCGACTGGATCATCGACGTCGGCCCCGGCGCCGGCCACGACGGCGGCCGCATCGTGTTCGAGGGCACACCGTCCGAGCTCGTCGAAGCCCGCTCCACCCTCACCGGGGAGCACCTGGCTCAGTACGTCGGCGCCTGACCGGTCGCCGAGCACCGGAGACGAGCCTCACCCGGCCGGAACCGGCCGCTCCGCCTCCTTAACCACGTACAGCGTCACATCGTCGATCGTGAAGCGATCGAGCTCGCCGGCCCGCTCCTCCAGCTCCGCCGTGAGCGCCGCATCGAGCGGGAACCTCACCTGGTCTTTGAGCGCGAAAGCCACGATGTCGGGGTCGTCGAGCTCGGTCGTCCACCGCCCCTCGATGGGGTAGACGAACTCCCACGGCGCCATGCCCGCCACGTAGATGTCGCCCTCGTCGATGCCGAGCGACTCCAGCTCGGGCAGCACCAGCGCCATGCCCGACGCCCGCTGCCCCGCGATCACCGCCGACGTCCACACCCCGCACACCACCGCCACCGCGAGCAGCAGCACCGCGCCGATCCTCGTGACGCTGAGCAGCACCCTGCTTGTCTTCGGCCGCAGCAGCTCCGCGACCCCCACACCGGCCGCGGCGCAGAACAGCCACACCCAGGCGTAGTAGTAGTGCCCGAGCGCCACATCCGACACCAGCAGATAGAACACCAGCAGCAGCGCGATCGCCGACCCGAGCATCCCGAGCAGTGCCCAACGGCGGGAGAACACGGATGCGACGGTGCCGACGAGCACCACCAGCACCGGGACGACGCCCATGCCGTCGAACCAGAACCAGAGGTTCGACCACCAGGGCGGGAAGGTGTAGGCCACCCCGGCCACCGCGATGAGGTGCCCCGTGGCGTCGTGCTGCGACTGGAAGTCGAGCATGTACCGCACCGAGTCGAACAGCCCCACCGGCAGGTAGACGAGGAGCCCCACGACGGCACCGACCCCGCAGAACAGCGCGAGACCGGCGAGGCCCCTCCGCCAGGGTCGGCGCAGCGCGACGAACACGAGCAGCACGGGGATGAGCACCGCGCTCGACACCTTCGAGGTGACCGAGAACGCCATCGAGGTGCCGGCGACGACGAGCCACCACCACGGGCGCCCCCGGAACCACTGCCACACCGCCGCGAACGCGACGACGGCGAACAGCACCATGAACGGCTCGAGCAGCGCCAAGCGGTCGAGCCGCACGTTCGTGATGACGCCGTGGGGGAGGAGGAGCCAGAAGCCCGCGGCGGCGAGGGCGCCCACCCATCCGATCTCGCGGCGCAGCCAGAAGTAGAGCACCACACCGGTCGCGAAGGCCGCCAGTGCCGCGATCGACCGCCCGGTGAGCAGGCCCTGGCCGAACGCCAGCTGACCGAGACCCATCAGGTACTTGGCGAAGGGCGGATGCTCCTGGTTGTCGGCGATGTCGCCGTGCAGATAGTCCCACCCGGCATCGACGTAGATGGGTTCGTCGGCCGAGACGTTCGGCCCGGCGAGGTTCCAGAAGCACTGGTAGAGCCCCCACGCCATGACGACTGCGAACGCCACCCACTCGGTGAGGCGGGACGTGCGCGGCATCCGATCAGGGTACCTCCCCGAGGCGGGGCAGCTCCGCCGAGACGGGGCCGCGGGTCGACGCGCTCAGCCGAGACGGGCCCGGATGCGCGCCTCGGTGTCGGCGGCGACCGCCGAGGCGATCGCGTGGCATCCGGTGGCGACCCCCAGCCCGAACCCGACCGCCATGACGGGCACGCCGATGCCGAAGTCGAGCTCGGCGACGCTGTCCGACCCCTCGATGCTCCCGATCGCCGCGATGCTCGCGGCCACCACCAGCACGGCGACGACGAGGGCGGCGACCAGCGTCGTCAGTGCGAGCACGGCGGGCAGGTCGCCCTCTCCCGCCCACACCGCGGCCACCAGAGCCGCGGCGAGCAGCACCAGGGTGATCGTCGTCCACCCGCCGTCGCTCTGCGTGAGGTAGCGCCACCCCGAGTACCACCACTCGGCGCGCGCGCCCTTGAACCACGGCAGGAGATACCCGATCGCGGCGAGCACCACCGCCGCGATCAGTCCGGCGCTCGGGGAGGGGAGGGCGCGCCGGCGCGAGGCCGGCCGCTGCTCGGGAGCGGGTCGCTGCATCGTGCTCGTCTCCTCGTCAGAGATCGACCTTCGCGTTCTCGCCCTCGTAGGGCTCGCCCGTGACCTTGGCCTTCACGAAGCTGAGCAGCGAGGCGACTCGGCCGCCCGGAGTGTTCCAGTACTCGGCCGACTCGGCCTCGAACTTCAGCAACCCCACGTCGGGGTCGTCGGGCCCGTTCTGGAACCAGGCCTCGACGACCGGGCTCCACAGCTCGCGCACCTTCGCGGTGTCGTCGACGAGCCACGCGCGGCCCGAGAGCGACACCCAGGAGTCGTTCGAGCTGAGGGAGACGCCGGCGCGCGGCTCGGCCGTGAGGTCGGCGACCGCCGACGAGCTGCGGGAGACGAGGAACCAGAGGTCGCCGTCGAACTCCGTCTCCTGCACGGTGAGCGGATGCGCGGTGAGCTTGCCGATGGAATCGATGGTGGTGAGCATGGCGAAGCGGAAGTCTCCGAGCAGCTCGGCGAGCTTCGCCACCGAGTCGTCGTCGGAGCCGGGGCGGGTGGATGCAGTGGTGTCGTCGGTCATGCGGCCGACGCTACTGCGGTCGGGGCCCGTCGCACAGGGCCGGAGCCTCTGGTGATCGAAGCTCCGGCACGCCGCGCAGCGTCAGTCGGTCGACGACAGTGCTTCGAGGATGAGCCCCGCCACCGCATCCGGATTCGACACCATGCTCGAGTGCGACGCCCCCTCGAGCTCGACGGTCTTGAGGGAGCCGGCGCGCTCGGCCATGAAGCGCATGGCCGCCGGGGGGATGTCCTTGTCGGCGGTGCCGAAGATGTGCCACGACGGCAGGGTCTTCCAGGCGGGGGTCTCCGACGGGAGCCCCTCGCCGAGAGCGGCGTCGCGGATCGCCCGCTGGGTCGCGGCGGCGAGCTGCGCCTCGGGCAGCGGCACCTCGGCGCAGAACTGGCCGACACCCCCACCCTGCCGGTGGTCAGGCGGCAGCCGTGAGAGCGGTGCGCCGCGAGATCTCCGTCATGCCCGCCATGCTCTGGGCCGGCCGTGCCAGGGTGGGAGGGTGCCCGTCATCGAGTCCCGCTGCGTCGTGCCGGTGAGCCCCGAGATCGCGTTCGCGGTGTCTCAGACGACGGGGGAGATCCGGATGCGATGGGATCCGTTCATCCGTCGGCAGTACTTCCTCGACGGGGCGACGGCGCCGGCGAAGGGCGTGCGGACCTTCACCGTGCAGCGCTTCGGCCTGCGCATGGTGAGCGAGTACGTCTCCTACCGCCCGCCGTCGAACGTGGGCATGCGCATGACGAAGGGCTCCTGGTTCTTCGAGCGGCTCGCCGGCGGGTGGCGGTTCGACCCGGTCGAGGGCGATCCGGGCAGCACCCTCGCCGTGTGGCGCTACAACTTCACCTGCCGGCCGCGCTGGCTGGCACCGCTGGCCGAGCGCCTCGGCGCCCTGGTGCTGCAGCGAGACATCGACCGGCGCATCCGGGGTTTCGCCCGTGGGTGCACCGACGAGGTGGTGCTGGAGGCCGTGCGGCGCGGCTGACGCCGCTGTGCGGACTTGTGCGCACCTGGGGGAGAGGCGCCGTTCCGGCCCCGCGCGGCTCGACACGGCTGCCAGCCTTGACGCGGCGGCCCGATCGCGGTCGCACACGAGTCGGCCGCCGGAGCATGCGCGCGCCGGGAACCAGGGAGAGAACGACATGCGGGTTCGGGGAACGGCGACCATCGCCGGGGTCATCACGACACTGACGGTCGCGGTGCTGACCGGATGCTCGGCCGGCGGTACGGAGGGGCTGGCGGCCGAGAAGCAGGGGGCCGAAGCATCCGTCTCGCCGGCGCCGACCCGCACACCGGCGCCCACCGCCACCACGACGCCCACTGAGGCACCCACGCCGTCGGCGACCCCGGAGGTCGCCGCACCCGCCGCCCCCGGCGCGCCCGCGCCGGGGGAGCAGCAGGGGGTCATTCCCGAGACGACGAGCGACCAGGTCATCCCCGACGTGTTCTCGTGGAAGTCGATCAACGGCACCTGGTGCCCCGAGAGCGGCGACTGCATCGAGATCTTCGACTACGGCACCGGAACCGGCAACAACCGCTTCGTGATGCAGCAGACCGGGGCCCCCGACGGCTGCCTGCTCGGCACCGCGTGGCACCCGGAGTACCCCGGGAGCATGGTGATGATCTGCCCGGCGTGGACCCCGACCCCCGCCGCCCCGTTCGGCACGTCGACCTCGTACGAGGCGGTCACGGGCGACGACTACACCCGCGACCGCATGTGGTTCTTCCAGGGGCTTGGCTCGCCGACGTTCTTCCGACCGTGACACCGCATCCGGCTCGCTCGGCGACGGATGCGCGGGAGGCGCCCCCGCTAGGCTGAGGTCGTGAAGGGGGAGGCGACGTCGAGCGAGCCGGGGGCCGATTCGCTCGATCGCATCGCCGCCGATCTGCTCGCGCTCAAGGAGCGGAACCCGATGTCGTACGCCGAGATCGGGCGCCGGGTGGGGGAGCTGCGCCTCGCGCGCGGGGCGGCGGAGTCGGCGGCGTTCCCGCCGCGGAGCACCGTGTACGACGCCTTCCGGCCGGGGCGCACGCGGCTCGACCCGGAGCTGCTGCGCGACATCGTGTGCGCGCTCGGGGCGAGCCAGGGCGAGGCCGAGGGGTGGGTCGAGCGGGCGCGGCAGCTGCGGAGGGGCGGGGAACCGGGAGCGCGGCAGAGGGCGGGGGCGGTGCCCGAGGTTGCAGCGGATCCCGTTCCGGTGGTGCGTCCCGCGCCGCTTGCGGTTGCCGCCTCGGCGTCGCGGCGCTGGTGGAGCATCCCGGCCCTTCTCCTCGGCTGCACGATCGCCAACCTGCTCGGGATCGTCGTCGTGCAGGCGCTGCACCTTCCCATCTACCTCGACATGACGGGCACGGCGGTCGCCTCGATCGTGCTCGGGCCGTGGCAGGGTGCGCTCGTCGCGGTGTCGAGCAACCTCCTCGGCTTCGCCGTCGGGGCGCCCGGTGCCGCTCCGTTCGCGCTCGTGAATCTCGCCGGAGCGCTCGTCTGGGGGTACGGGGTGCGGCGCTTCCGCCTGGGCGACGACTTCGTCAGGTTCTTCGCGCTCAACCTGCTCGCCGCCACGGCGTGCTCGCTCGTCGGCGCGCCGCTCGGCGTTCTCCTGTTCGGAGGCCTCAGCGGCCACGGCTCCGACACCGTCACGGAGTCGATCGTCACGACGGGCGTGCCGCTGATCGCCGCCGCTTTCTCGTCGAACATCCTCACGTCGGTGCTCGACAAGCTGCTCACCGGGTTCCTCGCCCTCATGGCCTTCGTGCTGCTGCACCGGCGCGCCGGTTTCTCCGCCTCCCACATGCCCCTCGTCGAGCACCTCAGCACCCCCGCTTCGCGCGCGGTGCGCGTGGGGGAGTAGCCGGTCATCTGCGCCCGTCCTGCGCGGTCAGACGGCCGCGGAGATCTCGGGGGCCGTGCAGTCGTAGTGGAGAGCGACGAGCTGCGATCCCGGCAGCACCGTGGCGTCGAGCAGCGCCAGGCCCTGCACGGTCGGCCCGTCGTAGAGCGCGGTTCCCGACCCGGCCATCCCGGCGTCCACCAGAACGAACAGCTCGTCGACGAGACCCGCCTCGAGGAAGGGGCGCCAGGTCGTCGAGCTGCCGAACATGAGCATCCGTTCACCTTCTTCCTTCCGGCGGCGCACCTCGTCGACCGCCTCGGAGCGGCTGACGACTTGGATGGAGTCGAACCACGGATCGCGCTCGTCGAGCTCGACGGCGTCGCTCACGACGAGATTGTCGACTCTCAGCACTACGTCGGCGATCGCACGATCCCGCTCAGCGGCGTTCTCGTCGGCGGCCATGGCCGACGAGGTCTCGAGATTGAGCCGAAACCAGGTCGCGCCGTAGACCATCGTGTCGGCGCCGCGCAACAATCGCAGGTTGTGGTCGTTGAACGCATCCTCCAACGGCAAAACGCTCAAGTCGCCACCCGGGCCCTGATACCGCCCATCCAACGACACCAACACCGACACCACCAACGCACTCATGGCCCGAGGCTACGACCCCCACTCCTTCTTTTCTAAGCCGCCGATAATGCACATTATGTCAAGACGAAGACGGCATCTTCGCACGTGATTCGAACTGGCCGGTCCCCTCGACCTCCCTCACATTGCAAGGAACCAGAGCCCGCCTGGACGCCAAGAACGAGTGGACTGCATGGAAATCGCTTCGACGCCCTTGTTAGTAAATGACCGCTGATCGGACGTTTCTTTGACACGCTTGACGCACATTCGCGGTTAATGCGAACATTTCGCATATTATGCGGATGGATGAGCCGGGTCAACCAGGAGCGGTTCCTGTCCATCTGCGCGCTGGTATCGCCATCCTGAACGCCGAGGAAAGCGTCTGGGTGGCGATGCTCGACGGGTGGGCTGCACAGCAGGTCACTCGGCTTCTGTCGGCGTCGACGATCGAGAAGCGCCGTTCGATCGCGGTGCGGTTCCTGGCGTTCGCTGGCTGCTATCCGTGGTCGTGGACGGCGTCGATGGTCGATGAGTTCTTCCTCGAGCTCCGCGGTTTGAAGGGCGCGTCCCACGCGACCCTGCTGGGTTACCAGAACGCGTTGCGGATGTTCCTGGAGTATCTGACCGATCCGGCTTACGGCTGGAGCGAGCACTGCTGGGACCGGTTCGGTGACCACCCCGCTCAGGTCTTCCACGAGTGGAACACCGCCCGTCACGCGCAGGCCGCGATCGGCACCCCCGGAAAGCGGCCTTACACCCGCGACGAGATCCAGGACCTGTTCGATTGCGCGGACGACCGGGTGCTCCGCATCCGCCGCTCCGGGTCGAAGGGCTGGATTCCGGCGTTCCGGATCGCGACGATGATGAAGGCCGCCTACGCCTGGGGTCTGCGCCGCAACGAGGTCCGTCAACTCGATCTCGTCGATCTCGCCTCAAACCCTAGGGCACGCCAGTTCGGTGATGTCGGGATCATCTATGTCCGGTTCGGGAAGGCGATGCGCGGCTCTCCCCCGAAGCGCCGCACGGTTCTGACGCTGCCGGAGTTCGACTGGATCGTCGAGTGCATACGCGAATGGAGAACCGATGTCCGGCCGCTGTTCGCGCCACCCGGGTCGACTGCGCTTTGGCCGAGCGAACGCAGCGGCATGGTCGCCGCTGACTCCGTGAGCCGGGCCTTCAACGAGGTCCGCCGCGAGGCGGGCTTGGTCGAGGATCTCGACTTCCATTCGCTGCGCCGCTCTTACGTTACGCACCTGGTCGAGGACGGTTACGACGCCTTCTTCATCCAGCAGCAAGTCGGCCACGAACACGCCTCCACGACCTCTATCTATACCGGCCTGTCCCCCGATTACCGCGCCCGCGTCGTCGATGACGCGATCGCCCGGATGGCCACCCAGCTCACCACGAAGGAAACCTGACCATGCAACGACGAATCGAACACGGCTGGCGGCTTCGGGAGCTGATGGCCGCCCGAGGAATGAACACCATCTCCGACCTCATCCCGCACCTCTCCGATCGGGGCATCCACCTCTCGGACTCGCAGATCTATCGCCTCGTCGGCGGCACGCCCGAACGCATGAACCTGGCACTGCTCGGCGCGATCCTCGACACCCTCGACTGCACCTTCGAGGAGCTCTGCCCGATCACCGTCCAGGCCGTTCCCGACCGCGCCACCGGAACGGTCGACGCCTCGGCGACGAAGGACGCGTTCCGTCCCGCTCGAGCACGGGTCCACCGACCTGAATGAGCCGGCCCCGCTCCCCTGCCGAATGCGTCCGCTGCGGCCGCACGGGGGTTCGGTTCGCCACCACGTGGCCTGAGGGGCGCATCTGTCGACGCTGCTACCAACGCGCCACCCGCCTCCACGGCACCTGCCCGGGCTGCCACGTCAATCGTCTGCTTCCCGGACTGCTCGCCGAGGAACCGTGCTGCGTCGATTGCGCCGGAATCCCCAAAGACTTCCACTGCGCCCGTTGCGGCCGCGAAGACGAACCCGTCCGCATCGGACTCTGCGCCCACTGCTGCCTCACCGACGACCTCACTGACCTCTTCACCGACACCCACGGGCACATCAACCCCACGATGCTGCCGCTGTTCACCGCTCTGACGCAGCAGGCGCACGCCCGCAGCGCCCGGGTCTGGTTGATCGTCAACCCGCACACGAAGGCACTCATCCGAGATCTCTCCCGCGGCGTCGCGCCACTCGAGCACGCCACCTTCACCGGACACAGCCATCCGAGCAAGGTCGCGTTCCTCCGGGAACTCTGCGTCGAACACGGCCTCCTCGACCCTGTCCACCTCGACATCGAACGATTCCAGACCTGGCTCGACAGCAAACTCGCCGGCGCCGAACCTGACGACGCACGCCTGCTGAGGCAATACGCCCGCTGGGTCCACCTCAACCGCATGCACCACCTCGCCACCACGGGCCAGCTGAAGAAGGGCACCTTCCTCTCCGCCAAACAATCAACGACCGTCGCCCTCGAGTTCCTGCGCCACATCCGAGACCGCGGCCACTCCCCCGCGACCTGCACCCAGACCGACATCGACGACTGGCTCATAGGCCCCACCACCCGAAGTCTTGCCCGCGGCTTCGTCCGCTGGTCCGTCAGCCACCGCCACCTCCCCTCGCTCGAGTT
Source organism: Herbiconiux sp. SALV-R1 (assembly GCF_013113715.1). GTDB lineage: Bacteria > Actinomycetota > Actinomycetes > Actinomycetales > Microbacteriaceae > Herbiconiux. The sequence goes on along the minus strand of NZ_CP053344.1, from coordinate 1,543,500 downwards.
TCCCTACCGAGTCGCGAAGGCGGAGCCGATCATCACCCAGCAACAACGACTCGACCACATCACCCGGCTCCTCTCCCCCACCAACGCCCTCGACCCGGACGAGCGCGCCGCAGCCCTGCTCCTCCTGCTCTATGGGCAGCCACTCGTCCGCATCGCGCAAATGCGGCTGCACCAGCTCACGGCCACCGAAACGGCGATCATCGTCGCGTTCACCGGCGACGTCCTCACCATTCCGTCACCGTTCGACCGTGTCATCCGAGAACACCTCGCCGCGCTGCCCCATCAGACAACATCCGCCCACCGCGACAACCAGTGGCTTTTCCCCGGCGGCCGACCCGGCCAACACCTCCACCAGGGCACCCTGATGAACAAGCTCCGCAACGCCGGGGTCGACCTCCGCGGCGCCCGCAACGCCTCCCTTCGAGCCCTCGTCCTCGAACTGCCCGCACCCGTCGTCGCCGACTCCCTCAACTACAGCTACCAAGTCACCGACAAGCACCGTCAGAACACCGGAGCCACATTCGCGGACTACGTCTCCAGACGCCCCTCCCCCAACACCGGCACCAGCACCAGCACCGCTTGATTAATACAGCAGACACTGTATTAATGGGCTCATGCTCACGATCAGCACGCGCCTCGACGTCATGAACAGGCTCGGCCGCGCCATGGCCGACCCGACCAGATCGCGCATCCTGATGCTCCTGCTGGACCAGCCGGCCTACCCCGCGGAGATCGCCCAGCAGCTCGAACTCACCCGTCAGAACGTCTCCAACCACCTCACCTGCCTCCGCGACTGCGGCATCGTCGTCGCCGAACCCGAAGGCCGGCAGCACCGTTACGAGATCGCCGACGCCCACCTCGCGAAAGCACTCAACAACCTCGTCGGAGTCGTGCTCGCCGTCGACGCCTCCGCCCCCTGCAACGACGAAGCCTGCACCGTCCCCGGCTGCTGCGAGGTCACCCTGTGACCACCACAACCGAACGCCCAAACCATGACCGAAAGGCGGTGCTGCAGAAGCGCATCCGCCTGATCGTCGCCATCACGATCGGCTACAACCTGATCGAGGCGATCATCGCGATCGCGGCCGGCACCGCAGCCTCATCCGGAGCCCTGATCGGTTTCGGCCTCGACTCCACAATCGAAGTGCTCTCCGCTGCAGCCGTTGCTTGGCAGTTCACCCGCAAAGACCCCGAGCGCTGGGAGAAGGGCACCCTCCGCGTCATCGCTCTCGCGTTCTTCGCTCTCGCCCTCTACGTCGGCGCCAACGCCATCCTGACCCTCACCCAAGCGGTCGACATCGAGCACAGCACCGTCGGGATTGTCCTCACCGCTCTCAGCGTCGTCATCATGCCGTTCCTCTCGCTCGCGGAACGACGCACCGGACGCGAACTCGGCTCCGCGACAGCAATCGCCGACTCGAAGCAGACGCTGATCTGCACCTACCTCTCGGCCGCCGTCCTCATCGGCCTCCTCCTGAACACGCTCTTCGGATGGTGGTGGGCCGACCCGATCGCCGCTCTCGTGATCGTCATCTTTGCGATCCGCGAGGGCATCCAAGCCTGGAAGGGCGATGCTTGCGCCACCTCAGTCGGCATGCTCCTCGAGGACGACGACCACAAAGACGAAGGCCACCACCACTGAGGGCTTCGGGGTCACCGCAACTCTGTCAGCTGCCCCAAAGGACGCCCAAACGAACAGAATTCGCCGGTCACGAATCCGCCGGGGCACCACATAACTGCTCCGACTCCTCCTCCGGAGCGATCGGGATGGACAGACGGTGAGTGCTGGCGCGTGGCGGTGATGGAATGGAGCATGTCGTACGCAGTCGTCTCCGTCCACTCGCCGAAGCCCGAGCACCGACAGGCGGTGATCGACTCGATGTCGCGGTACAGCAGCGTCGCCCGAAGTCAGCCCGGCCTGATGTGGACCGGGATCGTCGACGACGACAGCGGACGGCTCGTCGGCATCGCCGTGTGGGATTCGCTCGACTCCGCTGCGGCGGCACGGTCGGCGCTGATGTCCGAGGTCGGTGACGACCCCTTCACTACGTGGGACGAACAACCCATCGACAGTCTGCGTGGCACTGTTCTCTGAAGCCGTGCTGCGCGGCGGTGCGCCGTGGTCGGCGACGGCGAGCCACGGCACGGGTTGTCAGGCCGGGATGCTCACGGTGACGACGGGCGTGAGGACAGGACCCGACGACGGCGTCACGGTCGCGACGAAGCCGGCGGTGGTGCCGGCCGGGCCCGAGAAGCCGAGGGCCATCGATGCGGTGGCACCCGGCCCGATCACCGTGTCACGCCCGAAGGTCCCGACCGGGACGGTCGCCGCCGTCCAGCCGCTGGCGTAGGTCACCGATCCGAGGAGCAGATCGCCCTGCTGCCGCACGGCTCGGAACTCGACGGCAACGGCCTGATCGCTGGAGTTGGTCACCGAGAAGGTCGTCCACGTCCCCGGCACCGCGGGTGGCGGGGTGGCGCCGGGCAGCCAGGTGTAGGTGAGCGTGGCGACGCTCGCGGCAGCCGTCGGTGCCGCGATGGCGACCGCGATCACGGGCGCACTCCAGGCTCCTGCACGAAGCACCGTGCGTCGTTCGAGGTCAGCCATACCCACTCCCCCTCCGGGTTGCCGCGACAGAGCCCCACGGCCCGTCGCCACGACAAGTGTAGACGCCGCGAAGGAACCCCGATCGACTCTGTACGTGGGATCGTGCGCGGGTCTACACTCTCGGGCATCGCACCACTCCCCTGCCTCACATCCCTCACATTCCGGAGTCTGTCGTGTCCGCATCGAAGCGCCCATCCGATCTCGAATCACCCGAGCTGGAGCGGCGGTTCCCGCGGCGCCTCCTCTTTGCCGGCGCGGCCACCGCAGCCGCCGGTGTCGCCGTCGCCGCCACGTCGGGAGCAGCCGAGCCGGCTGCCGCGGCATCCGCCACCACCCCCTGGATGCTCGGGGGCAACTCGGGCGTGACGACGAGCAACTTCCTCGGCCCGACGACGGCCGGCGCAGCGCTCATCTTCAAGACGAAGGCCAACTCCACCTCGACCGTCTCGGAGAAGATGCGATTGACGCCGCAGGGCCGACTGGGGCTCGGTGTGACCGCACCGGCGGCCCGCGTCGACGCGACCAGCAGCAGCATCGGCGTAAAAGGTACGAGCACCTCGACGGGCAGCGACGGCCGCGGGGTGCAGGGCTCGGCGCCGAGCGGCTACGGCGTCGAGGGACAGTCGAAGAGCTACATCGGTCTGTTCGGCACCGGCGGCTACACCGGGTGCTACGCCAAGGGCGGCACCTTCGGCGTCTACGGCGAAGGAACCGCCAGCGGCGGCTACGGCGGATACTTCACCGGTGCGGGGTACGGAGCGGTCGCGACCGGGAACTCCTACGGCATCTACGCGAGCGGTAGTTTCGGTGTCTTCGCGTCGGGTTCGACCTACGGCGTGTACGGTTCGACGTCGAACACGGCGAGCAGTGCCATCTACGGCAGCGGGGGCCAGTACGGCGTGCGCGGCGTCGGCGGGGGTACGGCCGGCGTGCGCGGCGACTCCACCTACGTGGGCACCTGGGGTGAGGGCTCCACCTACGGCACCTACGGCAAGTCGACGGCCACGAGCGGCCAGGTCTACGGCGTCTTCGGCGAGACCGCGAGCCCCGACGGCTACGCCATCTGGGCCAACGGCCGGATGCACGTCGCCGGCACCCTCTCGAAGTCGGCCGGGTCGTTCAAGATCGACCACCCGCTGGACCCTCAGAACCAGTGGCTGTCGCACTCCTTCGTCGAGTCGCCCGACATGATGAACGTCTACAACGGCAACGTCACGACGGATGCGAAGGGCAAGGCCACGGTCACGCTCCCCTCCTATTTCGAGGCGCTGAACCGCGACTTCCGCTACCAGCTCACGGTCATCGGCGCCTTCGCCCAGGTGATGGTGGCGCGCGAGGTGGCCAAGGGCAGCTTCGACATCGCCACCGACAAGCCGAACATCAAGGTGTCGTGGCAGGTGACGGGAATCCGCCAGGACAGCTACGCCACCGAGCACCCGATCGTGGTCGAGGAGCACAAGACGGATGCCGAACGGGGCACCTCCTCCACGGCTCGCGGCGCGGCGCCCGTCGCTCCCTCGTTCTCGCCTCAGGCCCAGGCGGATCCGGAAGCCGCTGCCCTGCCCGAGAAGCCCGCGGCCCCCGAGCTCCGCCCCCAGACCAAGTCGACCGCCCCCTCCACGGCTCCCTGAACGCATGGCGCGCATCCTGCGGTTCGATCACATCGGCATTACCGTTCGTGACCTCGACCTCGTCACCGACTTCTTCGTCGGGCTGGGCCTGGAGGTTCAGGGCCGAATGCCCATCGAGGGCGCTTTCCTCGACACCGTCATCGGCATCCCCGACTCCCGCACCGAGATCGTCATGCTCGCCGCCCCGGGCGGTGGCACGACAGTCGAGTTGTCGCGATTCGTGCGCCCCGACCCGGAGCCCGGTTCACCCTCCGCGATGGCGAACGAACTCGGGTTGCGCAGCGTCGCGTTCGAGGTCGACGACCTCGACGCCGTGCTCGCATCCCTGGCTCGCGACGGCTACGGCCTCGTCGGCGGCCTCGGCCAGTTCGAAGACATCTGGCGCATGGCTTACGTCCGCGGCCCCGAGGGCCTCATAGTCGCCCTCGCGGAGCGGGTCGGATAAGCACGCGGCAGTTCGGCCAGAGTCAGCTTCACGAACACCCCCTCACCTCAGAGATGTCTCGGAAACCGCGAAGGTCACAAACCTCGACCCGATCGCGAGCCATGTCGGTCAGGTCAGGTGAGTGACGCGTCGTAGATGGCGGTGATCGACGAGTCGAGGGTGGTGTGGAAGTCGGCGTCGCTCTGGTGGGCGGAGAGGCCGTCGAGGAGGGCGCGGCTGAAGCTGGCGATGAGGCCGTGGTTGCGGGCGAGGCGTGCAACAGCATCCGCTCGGCTGTAGCCGCCTGAGAGCGCCACGACCCGGGCGATGTTCGGATGCGCGATGAGGTCGGCGTAGAAGTCGTCGACCGAGGGTATGGTGATTTTGACCGCGACCTTGCGCTCGCCGAGCCCCGCGAGGTGCTCGACGATGGTCGCCTTCAGCAGGGTCTCGGCCGCCTCCTTGTCGGGGGCGTGGATGTCGACCTCCGGCTCGAGGATGGGGAGCAGCCCCGCGTCGAGCACCCGGTGCGCGAGGTCGAACTGCTGGGCGACGATCTGCGCGATGCCGCTCTCGTCGGCGGCGTGGATGACCGAGCGCTCCTTCGTGCCGAGCACACCCGCATCCTTCGCCCGGCCGAGCAGGGCGTCGAGCTCGGGGATGTCGCGCATGAGCTGCACGCCGTCGGCTTCGTCGCGCAGGCCCTTGTCGATCTTGAGGAAGGGCACGATGCCCTTCGTGTTCCACAACCAGTCCGCCACTCCCCTGCCCTCCACCTCGCGGCCGAGGGTGTCTTCGAACAGGATGGCGGCGAGGATGCGCTCCGAGGTGAACGCGGGATCGGTCATGATGCGCAGGCGCTCGGCATGGATGAGGTCGAACATCTGCTCGTCGCCCGAGTACTCGGAGGGCTCGATGCCGTAGAGCTGCAGGGCCTTCGGCGTGCTGCCGCCGCTCTGGTCGAGGGCGGCGATGAAGCCGCGGCCCGTCTCGAAGCGGGTGAGCATGGTCTGGTCGGTCATGCCGCCGAGCCTAGGCGTCAGCAGGCGGCGGCACCAGGGCCGGAACGGGCACGATGGAGTGGTCGGGAGGCGCCCCCGCGCGCTGGTTGAATGGACGCAGGAGGGGCGGATGGGGCGCTGGCGCTGGAGGCGGGTGATCGCCGCGATCGTGGGGCTGGCCGTCGGTTGTGTGGCCGTCGTCGCCGGTCCCGGCATCGACGCGCAGCCCGTCGACCCCGATCTGGCGACCTTTCTGAGCCTGCCCGACGACGAGGTCGACGACTTCCTCGACGCACACGAAGGCGTGCTGCTCACGGTGCTCAACGAGCATCCCGACGACATCGCCGAGTGGTGGGCCGATCTGGACGAGGATGCGCGATCGGCGTTGATCGCATCCGACCCCGCGGTGCTCGGCAACCTGCACGGCATCGACTACGCGTCGCGCGACGAGGCGAACCGCGCACGTCTCGACGACCGGCTCGATGCCGCGGGCAAGACGGTGGCCGCGCATCCGGACGACACGGAGGCGGCGCTGCTGTTCGCCGCGCTCTCCGCGATCCACGGTGCGGTCAAGGGCACCCGCGACCCGGAGCGCCACCTCGTGCAGCTCACCGAAGACGTGCCGCCGCTCGCCTCCGTCGCCGTGGGCGACCTCGACACCGCGTATCAGGTCACCTTCGCCGTGCCCGGTATGGGCACCTACAGCACCGACATGCAGCTGTGGACGGTGGCCGCGGAGAACATCTTCCGCGCGCAGGGCCGCGCCGACGCCCCGGCCGACCGGGCCGTGATCGCGTGGATCGGCTACGAGGTACCCCCGCCCGGCCTCGACGCGACCGTGGGGTCGTACGCCGCGCGCGGCGCGCCCCGGTTGAGCTCCGACATCGCCGCGTTGAGGGCGGCACGGAAGGGGACGGGGCTCGACACCGTCAGCGTGATCGCGCACTCCTACGGCACCACGACGGCGGCGAACGCGCTGGCGGGAAGCGAGCTCGACGTGTTCTCCTTCGTCATGCTCGGCTCGGCGGGCGTGGAGTATCGCGTCGGCACCGCCGGTGCTCTGAGCGCCGCCCACGTCTACGCGGGCGAGGCGGCCACCGACGACAAGGCCTTCCTGGGGCGCGTGGCCCGCATCGACCCGCGCACCCCGTCATTCGGCGCCACCGTCATCGGCACCGACGGCGATGCGTCGCGAGGGCTCGCGGGAGTGACGGGGCACGAGCCCGTGCTCCACTCCCCCTACAACGACGACCCGACCAGCAAGGCCTGGACGAAGTACGGCGATGCCGCCGAGCGCGACCGGCTCTACCAGCAGCACATGCGGTCGTTCGGCTATCTCGACACGGGAACGGATTCGCTGGAGAATGCCGCCCGCGCCTCGACCCGGCCGGAGCGGTTCTCCGTGTCGACGGGCACCCCCACCGGCTGACCGCCGACCCGGCCCCTACTCGTTTGAGTCGGACGACGGCGGTGTGCCCATGTCCTCCTGCCAGACCGCGGTCGCCCCGCTGTGGCCGATCAGCACGGCCTGCACGGTCGTACCCGACGCCGCGACCAGCGCCAGCACGATGAGTGCCGCGGGAATCCACCGCAGGCGTCGCCTGGCCGGCTGCGCCACGTCGGCCGTCTCCGCCTGCGCGCGAGTCGACCGCTTCTCGAACAGTGTCCATGCCAGCAGCAGCCCCGCCACGACGACCAGCCCGATCACCCAGGGCAGCAGTCCGTCGGCGAGTTCGGCGTGGCGTTCGATCAGGTCGTTCTCCCCCACCCTGCCCTCCAGCCGCTCGCCCGATTCGGTCGAGATCGGAACCAGGATGAGCGCGACCAGCGCCAATGCGAGCGGAAGGTAGCCCGCCCATCGCCGGCACCTCGGCCACACCGCGGTGAGCACGACGAGCACGGCGGCGGCCGGCACGATCACTTCGGTGGCGTGGACGATGAACGGGTGCAGCGGCAGACCGAAGAAGGTGTCGAACATGTCGCTCATCGTCTCGGCAGATTCTTCCAAGATTCTTAGACAGCGAGACGGATGCGCGCACAGCGCGGTCTGACAGCGCCCGGCTCTAGACTTCTCGCCATGTCGGACGGCCCGCGCATCCTGATCGTCGAAGACGACCGCTCCCTGTCGGCGATGCTCGACGAGCTCTTCGCCGAGGAGGGGTACGCGGTGACCCTCGCGCACGACGGCCAGCGGGCGCTGCATCTGGCGCTGACGCAGGACTTCGATGCCATCGTGCTCGATCGCGGCCTTCCGCTCCTCGAGGGTCTCGACGTGCTCACCCGGTGGCGGCGCTTTGGGGTGGGCGTTCCCGTTCTGGTGCTCTCCGCCCTCGGCAACCCGGCCGACCGGGTGGAGGGGCTCGACAGCGGGGCCGAGGACTACCTCAGCAAGCCCTTCGACATCGACGAGCTCCTCGCCCGGGTGCGCGCCCTGCTGCGGCGCCACGAGACGACGGCGGCCACGTTGCCCCTCTGCGACGGGGGCGTGTTCACCCCGTCCACCCGGCTGGTGGTGCGGGGCTCGGGCGAGACCGTCGCGCTCTCCGAACGCGAGTCGACGCTGCTCGAAGTGCTGGCCAGAGACCGAAGCCAGGTGTTCGAGAGGGCGACCCTGCTGCGGCTGGCCTTCCCCGTGGCGGAAGAACTCGGCGTGGTCGACACCTACGTGCACTACCTGCGTCGCAAGCTCGGCCGCGGGGTGGTCGACACGGTGCGCGGCATCGGCTACCGGCTCGGTGCACCGTGACGGCCGAAGACCTCGCCCTGCGACGAACCGCCCGGCGGCTCGCGCTGCAGTTCTCCGCTGTGATCGCCGTCATCATCGCTGTCGTGGGCGTTCTGGCCTACGCTCTCGTCAGCGCGTCGGTCGCGGAGTCGACCGACCGCGCGCTCTCGATCAGCGGGCAAGACCTGCGAGGTGACGAGGCCCCGGCCGACACCTGGGTGATCACGGTGCGCAGCGGTCGCGCCCAGTCGTCGAAACCGCTCCCCGAGGGCCTGCCCGACACCGCGGCCTTGGAGCGAGTTCAGCAGGGGGCACAGGTGGTCGACTCGACGGTCTCCGCCGACGGGCGCAGCTACGCGGTGCGCACCCGCCTCGACGAGAACACCCTCGTGCAGGTCGCCATCGACCAGCACGAGTCGAACGAAGAGCTCGGCAGGCTCGCCTGGTCGCTCGTCGGAGCCGGGGCCGTGGGCGTGGTGGCTGCTGCCGCAGGCGGGTACCTGCTGTCGCGGAGGGCGATGCGGCCGCTGACCGATGCTCTGGCCAAGCAGCGTCGATTCGTCGCCGACGCCAGCCACGAGCTCCGTACTCCGCTCACACTGCTGAGCACACGGGTGCAGCTGCTCCGCCGCCGCATCCAGGGCGACACCTCCCCCGCCCGGCTGCAGTCGGAAGCGGATGCGGTGGTCGCCGACGCGGCGGGCCTCACCGCCATTCTCGAAGACCTGCTGATCGCCGCCGACGACCGGCCCGCATCCGTCGGCGCCGTCGACGTATCGGCGATCGCGCGGGAGGTGGTGACGGCAGCGGGCGCGGAGGCCGAGGCGGCGGGGATCGAGCTCACCCTCCACACGTCGGCGGCTGCCGTGGCCGCCGCGGCGGAGGCACCGCTTCGCCGGGTGCTCTTCTCCCTCATCTCCAACGCCCTCGATCACGCCCGTTCCTCGGTGACCGTCGAGGTGGGTCAGGAGGCGAAGACCGTCCGCATCCGGGTCGCCGACGACGGGCAGGGCTTCCGAGACGGCGATCGGCCGTTCGAACGCTTCGCGTCCGACCGCACGCCCGGCGCCGGCCCCGCCCATTACGGGCTGGGCCTCGCGCTGGTGGCCGACGTGGTGAACCGCTACGGCGGTTCGGCCCGGGTCGTGAAGGAACTCCCCGGTGGGGTGGTGGAGGCGACACTGCCGCGCCCGTGACCCGCTGGGTGCCCGTTGGAAGAATCCTGGAAGAAACCGAGCGGATGCTGGTGTCACCGACCGAAAGGAGTGACCCATGAACGCTCGCGACAGAGGCCGCCGCGCCGCCCGGGTGCTGACCGGTGTGCTCGCCGCATCCACCATCGTCGGCGGAGGGGTGGGCGCCGCCGCACTCTGGCACGACACGACCGCGTCGAAAGCCTCGGCAGCGGAGGCGCCGGCCTCCTCCGGCAGCGGGTCGTCGTCGAGTTCGAGCGGCTCATCGTCGGGCTCGTCGTCCGGCTCGACCGGGTCGTCGTCGGGCTCGAGCGGGTCGTCGTCGGGCTCGGGCGGGCTGGTCTCGCCCTCGCGCGGCAGCACAAGCCACGGAACGACGCGGGGGTCGTGAGATGACCGCGACAGCGACCGCCCGCTGGCGGGCCTGGAGCACCGACGTGGAGCTGACCGTCACCGCCCCCGCCCTGCTCGACGAGGCGACCCGCCTCTGCGTCGAGGTGATGGCGTCGGTCGACGCCGCCTGCAGCCGCTACCGTCCCGACTCGGAGCTCTCCCTGTTCACCCGGTCGGGCGCCTCCTCCACCCGAGTGTCCCCGCAGCTGGCCGAGCTCCTCGGCGACGCGCTCGCCGCGGCCGAGCTGACCGACGGACTCGTCGACCCGACCCTCGGCCACCAGCTCTCCCGGCTCGACGGCCCACCGCTCGGCGTGCCGACATCGCTCTCCCGTCCCGTCCGCTGGGCTGACGTCACGCTGGAGGACGGCGTGCTCACGGCGCCTCCCGGCACCGGGTTCGATCTCGGCGCGATCGGCAAGGCCTCCGCCTGCGAGCAGGTCGTCAGAGCGATCACGCGAACGCTCGGCCCCGACGCCGGAGCCCTCGTCGGCATCGGCGGCGACCTCGCCTCGACAGTGGAGCACCCGGACGGCGGTTGGCAGGTCTCGGTTCAAGACCGGGCCGGTGATCCCGCCGAACGCGTGGCTCTCACGGCGGGTGCGGCGATCGCCACCTCGAGCACGCAGCACCGGCGCCACCGGGTCGGGGCCGAGCTCGTGAACCACATCCTCGACCCCCGGTCGTTGCAGCCGGTGCAGAGTCCCTGGCGCACCGTCACCTGCGCCGCGGTGAGCTGTGTCGAGGCGAACGCCTATTCCACCGCCGCCGTGATCCTCGGCCACGAGGCTCTCCCCTGGCTCGCCGCTCGCGACGTGCCGGCGCGATTCGTCGATCAGCAGTACACCGTCAGCACCACCGGCGCGTGGCCCACCCACAAGGAGGCAGCCCGTGTCTGAGGTGCTCTGGGCGATCGGTCGCATGAGCGGGGTGCTGTCGCTGGTGCTGTTCACGGCATCCGTGCTGCTCGGCATCCTCACCCGGGCGGGCAAGCCGTTGCCCGGCCTGCCCCGGTTCGGAATCGTGCTCCTGCACCGCAACGTCTCGCTGCTCGCAGCGGTCTTCCTCGTGCTCCACGTGCTGACGCTTCTCGGAGACAGCTATGCGAAGCTCTCCCTGATCGACATCGTCATCCCGTTCCTCGGCTCCGTTCAGCCGTTCTGGCAGGGGCTCGGCACCGTCGCATCCGACCTCGTCGTCGCGGTCGTCATCACGGCGTTGCTCCGGCACCGGCTGCCGGCGCGGGTGTTCCGGCTGGTGCACTGGTCGGTCTACCTGATGTGGCCGGTCGCGCTCCTGCACTCCCTCGGCAACGGCACCGACGGCGGCAGCCTGTGGTTCGACGCGCTGGCGGTGCTGACCGCCGTCTCCGTGGTCGCCGCGCTGATCTGGCGGGTCGCGTCGACCCGCTTCCGCTCGACGCCGATCGAACGTGCCGAACGAGTGACCGAGAGGATGCACGGATGACCACCACGAACGCCGTGCCGCCCACAGCGCTCCCCGTGACCCCGGCCGGCGCGCTGCCGTCTCGACTCTTCGCCGCGGGGCCGGATGCCGGGTCGGCCGCTCACACCGCCCGGTTCGGACCGGTGCCGGCGGCATCGGGTCTCGTCGCCGAGCTCCGCGCCTCCGGGCTCACCGGCCGCGGCGGCGGTGCCTTCCCCGTGTCGAGGAAAGTCGACTCGCTCGCCGGCCCTCCCGGCACGATCATCGGGAACGGTTCGGAAGGGGAACCCCTCAGCCGCAAAGACGCCACCCTGCTGCGGCACGCACCCCATCTCGTCGTCGACGGCCTCGTGCTCCTGGCCGCAGCGCTGAACCCCCGCGCGCGACTCGTGATCGTGGCTCATCGAGACGGGGCCGAGTCGCTTCGACGAGCCCTCCTCGATCGCACCGACGGTCGGCACATCGAGGTGCGGGTGGCTGAAGACCGGTTCGTCGCGGGTGAGGCGACGGCCGTGGTGTCCGGCCTGGCCGGAGCATCCGCTGTCCCGAGCGACCATCCCGTGCATCTCACCGAGCGCGGGGCGGGCCGTCGGCCTACCCTCCTGTTCAACGTGGAGACGCTCGCACACATCGCGCTCATCGCCCGGTACGGTGCCGTCTGGTTCCGCGGCAGCGGCACTCTCGACGATCCCGGTACGCGTCTGGTCAGCGTGAGCGGCGACGGTGTCTCCGACCGGGTCGTGGAGGTGCCCGGCGGCCTCCCGATCGCCGAGGTGCTGGCGTCGGTCGGCGCAGACCACTCACGCGTCCAGGCCGTGCTGGTCGGCGGTTATCACGGGCGCTGGGTTCCGGCCCACGAACTGAACCGGCGGCTCACCGCCCGGCCGGCCGAGGGCACCGATGCTGTCGCGGCCGGTGCCGGCGTCGTCCTGGTGCTGGGAACCGCGAGCTGCGGGCTCAGGGTCAACGCGTCCATCCTCGACTACCTCGCGGCCGAGAGCGCCGGACAGTGCGGGCCGTGCGTGCTCGGCCTCCCCCGGCTTGCACAGCGGTTCTCCGCCTACGCCTCCGGTCGCGAGCGCGACCCGGGCGCGATCGGGCATCTCCTCGAGACGATTCCCGGCCGCGGTGCCTGCCATCACCCCGATGGCACCGTTGCTCTCGCGCGCTCGGCGCTCCAGGTCTTCTCCGGCGAGCTGGAGCGGCACCGGGCGGGCATCTGCTGCGAAAGGGCCCGCTCATGACCCGCGCAGAAGCGACCTCACCCGCGCTCTCCCGTCGGCGACCTGCGGCCACCCTCCACATCGACTGGACGCGATGCCAGGCCCGGGGAGCCTGCCTCGAACTGCTCCCCGCGCTCCTGCGGGCCGACGACGACGGCTATCCCCTGGCCGCCGCACCGGCCGGTGCTCGAACCGACGTCCCTGTCCCGCCCGAGGAGATGCCGGCCGCTCGCGACGCCGTGGCGCTCTGCCCGCGCCTCGCGCTGACCCTCCGCGGCGACCGGTGAACGCGCCCGGTGAAGCCGGGACCGCCGAGGTCGGGCGCTCGATGTTGTAGAAATGCAGGGTGCCCGCCCGTCTGCAGTCGTTGCTCCAGCATCCGGAGTTCCGTGCCCGGTTGGTCGTGCCCGACGGGGCGCGGGACGCGAGCGAGGTGTCGCTGTCGTGGGCGCACAGCTCCGATCTGGCCGATCCGACGCCCTGGCTCGAGTCGGGGCAGCTGCTACTGACCGACGGCGCGCAGTTCGCGGGCGTCGACGAGCGGTTCGCCGCTGAGTACGTGCGCCGGCTCGTGGAGCGCGACATCCACGCCCTCGGCTTCGCCATCCGCGTCATCCACCCCGCCATACCCCCCGCCCTCATCGACGCGTGCGCCGAGCAGGGTCTGGCCCTCATCGAGATCGAGCGGGAGACCCTCTTCATCTCGATCATCAGGTTCGTCGCGAGCGAGCTCGCCGCCGAGAGCCGGGCGCGCGTGCAGTGGTCGCTCGACGCGCACCGGTCGATCGCGCGCGCGGCCCTGTCGTCCGACGGGCTCGGCGCCATCCTCATCGAGCTCTCGGCCCAGCTCGACTGCTGGGTCGCGCTCTTCGACTCGACCGGGGCACCGCTTCACGTTCCGGGGCTGTCGGGGCCACCCGCAGACGTGCGACCGGCCGTCGAGGCGGCGGCGTACGAGACCCTCATGAAGGGCACCCGGGCGGGCCTCAGCATCATCCATTCCGATGTCGGCATATCTCTGCAGACCATCGGGCAGCGCGGGCGGCTGCGCGGTGTGCTGGCGGTCGGAACCTCCGGCCCGCTCGACCCTGCGGGCCACGAGGTCGTCGAGAGCGTCATCGGGATCGCCAGCATCGTGCTGGAGCAACGACGCGAACTGGATGCTGCGCGCCGCCAGCTGCGCACCGGCCTTCTGGAACTCCTCATGGCCGGCGAGTGGGAGGTGGCGAGCCGCACCGCCGCGTCGGTCTGGGGCAGCCTGCCGGCCGAGCCGATCGTCGTCACGCTGATCGCGGGCGACGGCCTCAGCCCCTCGGCGCTCGACGAGCTCGAGCTCGAAGCGGTGCGGAACGACCGCGGCTTCTTCTACGCCGAACGCAACGGCGACGTGCTGCTCGTCGCCGGCGCGACCACCCCGCCCGAGCTCCGCTCCCTCATCGCGCGGCACGGCATGACGGCCGGCACCTCGAGCCGCGTGTCGTGGGCCGATCTGCGGGTCGGGGTCTCCGAGGCGGCGCACGCCGCGCGTGCGGCGAGCCCCAGCGACCCCGTCGTCGACTACGAGAGCCTCGCCGAGCGCGGCTTGCACGGACTGCTCCGCGTCGCCGGTGGCGAGAGTGTCGCGCGCACCCTGCTCGCCCCCGTGCTGCAGGTGCGCGAACCGGAGCGCACCGTGCTGCTCGAGACGGTGCGGGTGTGGCTCGAGAACCACGGCGCGTGGGATCCGGCAGCGCGAGCCCTGCACGTGCACCGGCACACCGTGAAGAGCCGGGTGGAGACGGTCGAACGGATGCTCGGGGTCAACCTGGGCGACTTCGCCGTGCGGGCGGAGATCTGGTCGGCCCTGGAGCTCATCGGCGACCAATAGTGGCTGAAATGTCGAGTCGGAGCGAAAAGGCTCGACACTCTGGCGAGCACCCCGACGGGTAGCAGCCGCCAAGATCGGATCAACCGATCGAAAGGCCGCCCGTGACCCTCACCTCCCCGCCCCGCGTCGCCACCGACGGCCCGCGCAGCAACGACGACGTCCGCGCCGCCGACCGCGCCCACGTCTTCCACTCCTGGTCGGCCCAGGGTGCCCTGAGCCCGTTCGTCATCGCCGGGGGCCTCGGCTCGACCGTGTGGGACCACGACGGCCGTGAGTACCTCGATTTCTCGAGCCAGCTGGTGAACGTCAACATCGGTCACCAGCATCCGCGCGTCGTCGAGGCGATCACGGAACAGGCGAGCCTCCTCACGACCGTTGCGCCCGCCCACGCCAACGCCACCCGCAACGAGGCGGCCAAGCGCATCACCGAGCTCGCCCCCGAGGGCTTCGAGAAGGTCTTCTTCACCAACGGCGGTGCCGACGCCAACGAGAACGCCATCCGCATGGCCAGGCAGGTGACCGGCCGCGACAAGGTGGTGTCGCTCTACCGCAGCTACCACGGCAACACCGGCGCGGCGGTCGTCGCCACGGGCGACTGGCGGCGCATCCCGAACGAGTATTCGCGCGGGCACGTGCACGTCTTCGGCCCCTACCTCTACCGCTCCGAGTTCTGGGCGCAGACCCCGGAGGAGGAGAGCGCGCGCGCCCTCCGCCACCTCGAGCGCACCGTGCAGGCCGAAGGGCCCGACTCGATCGCGGCCATCCTGCTCGAGACCGTGCCCGGCACCGCCGGCATCCTGATGCCGCCTCCCGGTTACCTCGAAGGCGTGCGGGCCATCGCCGACCGCTACGGCATCCTGCTCATCCTCGACGAGGTGATGGCGGGCTTCGGGCGCACCGGCCACTGGTTCGCGCTCGACGCCTACGACGTCGTGCCCGACCTCATCACCTTCGCCAAGGGTGTCAACTCGGGCTACGTGCCGGTAGGCGGCGTCATCATCTCCGACCGCGTCGCACGGTTCTTCGACGAGCGCGTCTTCCCGGGCGGGCTCACCTACTCGGGGCACCCGCTCGCCTCGGCCTCCATCGTCGCGACGATCGACGCCATGCGCGCGGAGGATGTCGTCGGCAACGCCGCCCGTATCGGCTCCGATCACCTCGGCCCCGCCCTGCATACTCTCGCCGAGACGCATGATGTCGTCGGCGAGGTGCGCGGCAGCGGCGTGTTCTGGGCGGTCGAGCTGGTGGCCGACCGCGACACCCGTGAACCGCTGGCCGCCGCCTCGATGGGGGCGGTCAAGGCCGCGCTGCTCGAGAACGGCGTGCTGCCGTTCGTGCAGGACAACCGCATCCACGTCGTGCCTCCTGCCGTCGTCACCCCCGACGAGGTGCGCCGGGGCGTCGCCGCCCTCGACGCGGCGCTCTCCACCCTCTCCTGACAGCCCCTCCCCGAGACCATCGCCCGCCCCACCGTCACCCCCTCCCCGAGACCGATACCGATGCCGATACCGAGGAACGAACCCATGACCGACTCCCCCCGCACCATCCCGCACTGGATCGACGGCGCCCACGACCCCGGGGCCGGCGACCGCACCGCTCCCGTGTACGACCCGGCCCGCGGCGTCGTCACGGCGAACGTCGTGCTCGCCGACACCGCCGACGTCGCCCGTGCCGTCGCCAGCGCGAAGGCCGCCTTCCCGGCCTGGCGCGACACCAGCCTGGCCAAGCGGCAGACGGTGCTGTTCCGCTTCCGCGAACTGCTCAACGAGCGCAAGGGCGAACTCGCCGAGATCATCACGAGCGAGCACGGCAAGGTGCTCTCCGACGCGGGCGGCGAGATCGCGCGCGGTCTCGAGGTGGTCGAACTGGCGACCGGGTTCCCGCACCTGCTGAAGGGGGCGTACTCCGAGAACGTGTCGACCGGGGTCGACGTGTACTCGCTGAAGCAGCCGCTCGGCGTGGTGGGCATCATCTCACCGTTCAACTTCCCGGCCATGGTGCCGATGTGGTTCTTCCCCATCGCCATCGCCGCCGGCAACACGGTGGTGCTGAAGCCGAGCGAGAAAGACCCGAGCGCGGCCCTCTGGCTCGCCGCACTGTGGAAGGAGGCGGGGCTCCCCGACGGTGTCTTCACGGTGCTGAACGGAGACAAGGTGGCCGTCGACGGCCTGCTCGAGCATCCTGACGTGGCGTCGATCTCGTTCGTCGGGTCGACTCCCATCGCCCAGTACATCTACGAGACCGCCTCGAAGAACGGCAAGCGCGTGCAGGCGCTCGGTGGCGCGAAGAACCACATGCTGGTGCTGCCCGACGCCGACCTCGACCTGGTCGCCGACTCCGCCATCAACGCCGGTTTCGGCTCGGCGGGCGAGCGCTGCATGGCCATCTCGGTCGTGCTCGCCGTCGAACCCGTCGCCGACGCGCTGGTCGAGAAGATCAGCGAACGGATGCGCACGCTCCGCATCGGAGACGGGCGTCGCGGCACCGACATGGGCCCGCTCATCACCGAGGTGCACCGCGACAAGGTCGCCTCCTACATCGACATCGCCGAGCAGGACGGCGCCCGCGTGGTCGTCGACGGTCGCGGCATCGAGGTCGACGGCGAGGCTGACGGCTTCTGGCTCGGCCCCACGCTGCTCGACGCGGTGCCCACGTCGTCGCGCGCCTACACCGAGGAGATCTTCGGCCCGGTGCTCTCGATCGTGCGCGTCGCGAGCTACGAGGAGGGTCTGGCGCTCATCGACTCCGGCATGTTCGGCAACGGCACCGCGATCTTCACCAACGACGGCGGGGCGGCACGCCGCTTCCAGAACGAGGTGCAGGTCGGGATGATCGGCATCAACGTGCCCATCCCCGTGCCGGTGGCGTACCACTCGTTCGGCGGCTGGAAGAAGTCGCTGTTCGGCGATTCGAAGGCCTACGGCATGCAGGGGTTCGACTTCTTCACCCAGGAGAAGGCAGTCACCTCGCGCTGGCTCGACCCGTCGCACGGCGGCATCAACCTCGGGTTCCCTCAGAACTGAGTCGCGGGGCGCAGAACTGAGTCGCGGGGCGGCTCAGGATGCTCGAGTGCTCACCGCTTTCGCCAGTCGGTGAGCCGCTCGAAGCTCTTGCGGTCGAGCGGCGCCGAGGCGTCGACGGGGGTGCGCTGCGACCGCAGCTCGCCCCCGAGCACCGCGGCGGCGGCTTCGGCCGCTTGCCCGACGCGGCGGGCGACGAGCCCCACCGTGCCGCCGTCGCCGTGGAAGCCCCACACCGTCGAGACCAGCAGGCGCGACCCGGCGGCGGTGGGCGTCACCACCACCGGCACGGCGCACCGCGCGAAATGCCGTCGCACTCCCACGAGCGAGAGCAGCGGCACCACCTCGAGGGCCCAGTCGCTCCAGTTCGACCTGCCGTCGTCGCCGATCTCCGCGTACCGCAGCGACCACGCGCCGTCGCCGAAGGTGTCGGGCGACACCCGGAAACCGTCGGCGGCCAGGGCGGCGAGCATCGCATCCTGAGCCTCCCCCGGCCCCCGCGCCGACTCGATCTCGTGGAACCGTACCGTCGTACCGATCGCGAAGGCGTTGTCGCTCATCCGTCCATCCTGGCGCGACGCCGCCGACCGGGCACGCCGCCCGGCCGCGTCACCCCGCGACGATCGACTCCGCTGCGAGCGTCTCGAAGGCAGCGGCCGACTCCTCGGAGGAACGGATGCGCCAGTCACGCTCCTTGTCGATGTCGAACCAGACCACGGCCTTGATGTCGGGGAAACGCTCGCGCAGGGTGTCGGGGATCGAGCGGATCCAGTTCGCTTTCGACCCGCCCTCCTCGGCCGACGCGGTCTCGGCGACGATGATGGGCTTGCCCAGCGTGTGCAGCTCGTCGTACAGGTCGGCGAAGACCTCCTCGAAGCTCTGCCACGCGAACCCCGGCTCGCTCGTGCCCCAGTTGTACCCGTCCATGCCGGTCCAGTCGACGTAGTCGTCGCCCGGGTAGTAGTCGAGCGCGGGCGGTGCGCCGTCGCTGTCGACGTTGTTCGGCGCCCACACCCACACCACCTTCCCGTCGGCCTCGGCCGAGACCAGGTCGTGCACGTGACGATAGGCAGCGACGTAGAGCTCGGGGTCGTGCCCGCCCCACCCCTCCTCCTCGTTCATCTCGGCGGCGAAGTCGACGAAGACGGGGCCGGGAAGCCGGGCGGCCTCGGCACCGCGCTGCGTGAGCATGTCGTCGTACCGCCCAGCGACGATGTCGGCGAAGTCGACGTCGAACGGCTCCCAGTTCACCAGGGAGATCTGGCCGCGGTCGCGGTCGTCGGCGAGAAAGGGATCGGTCGCCCACGCGTCCGCCCAGCCGACGTAGGTGAGGTCGATGGCCGGGAGTGGCGAAGAAGCGGCGGCGGGGGCCTCCTCGCCGTGGAAGGCCCCTAGGTAGACGCCCTCCTCGGGCACCAGCGGCACGCCTGCGAAGGCCGACGACTCGGGCGGCGGGGCCGACGTGCAGCCGCAGAGCGCTGCGGCGGTGAGCATCCCGAGCACGGTGAGAGCGAGGAACGGTGGGCGATGCCTGCGTGTGGTCATGTGCCCAGCTCGCGCCGGAGCCCGTCGACGAGCAGCCCCTGCATCTCGAGCTCGTCTTCGACCAGCAGGATGCGCATCCGACCTCCCGTCCCGGCGGGCCGGGCATCACACGCCCACTCTAGTCAGGCGATGTCGTTGGCGATGCGCCGGAGCCGCTCTTCGTTGACCCGGATGTGATCGAGCACGGCCGTCACCGCACGGTCGGCGTCGCGCTCCGCGACGGCGGAGGCGATCAGCTCGTGGTCGTGGAGGGCTTCGGCGTCGCCCCATCCACTCGCCACCTCGCGGCGCTGCAGCAGCCTGATGGCGTAGGTCATCTCGGTGCGGATGCCGAGGAAGAAGCCGTCGAGCCGGGGACTCCCCGCCAGGGCGATCACCGCCGCATGGAAGGCGGTGTCGGCCGCGGCGTGCCGAGAGGTGTCCTGCCCCTCCTCCGCCGCCCGGCGCAGCTCGGCGAGGGCCAGCTGCACCGCGTCGATCGCAGCGTCGGGCGCAGCCGGGCAGGCACGCGCTCCGGCCTCCTCGAGCACGGTGCGGGCCGCATAGAGGTCGCGCACGTCGTCGGTCGTGAAGCGCCGCACCCGGGCCCCGCGGTGCCGTTCGTGCACGACGACGCCCTCCTGGGCGAGGGCGAGCAACGCCTCCCGCACCGAGCGGCGCGAGGCCCCGAAGCGCTCCGCGATCGCGATCTCGCGCAGGGGCTGGTCTTGGTCGACCCGCATCTCCAGGATGTCGTCGCGCAGGTCTCCGGCGATCGACGACGGTGTCACCATGGCGCGCCTCCGATCGTGCTCGACCGCACCTCTCGGCAATCGTATCGGGAGCCCGCTCAGCTCGGCTGCAGCACCCCCGAGCGGAGCGCTCCCGCGTCGAACCGCACCTCGCCGCCGACGATCGTCGCGCCCACCTCGACATCGCAGATGCGGTCGGCCGGCACGCTGAAGATGTCGTCGGAGAGCACCACCAGGTCGGCGAGCTTGCCCAGCGACAGCGTCCCCTTCTCGTGCTCGCGATGGTCGGCGTAGGCCGAGCCGTGGGTGTAGGCCCGCACCGCCTGCTCGACGGTGAGGCGCTCGTCGGGGCCGACGACGACGCCCGACGGCGCCATCCGGTTCACCATGTCGTGGATCGAGCGGATGGGCGCGCCGCCGACGACGGGGGCGTCGGTACTGCCCGGCAGCACCACGCCGGCGTCGACGAAGCTGCGCATGCGGTAGGCCGAGTGCGCGAGCTCGGGCCCGAGACCGGCGAGGATGCTCTCCCCGCCCTCGGAGAGGTGGGTGCCCTGCGGCACCGGCACGATGCCGAGCTCGGCGATGCGGGCGACGTCGGCGGGACTCGTGACGGTGCAGTGCTCGATGCGGTGACGGGCATCCGCTCTCGGATGGTCGAGTGCCGCGAGCGCGTACGTCTCGATCGCCTCGGCCACGGCGAGGTCGCCGACGGCGTGCATCGCCACCTGCCAGCCGGCCCGGTTCAGGCCGATCACGGTCTCCCGCAGTTCGCCCGGGTCGAACTGGAAGAGTCCGCGGTTGCCCGGGGTGTCGTGGAAGTCGCACGACATCGCCGCCGACCTCCCGAACAGGGCTCCGTCGGAGAGCACCTTCACGGCGCCGATGTGCAGGAACTCGTCGCCGAAGCCCGAGCGCAGCCCGAGGTCGAGGCCCTGACCCCGCAGCCCGGGTTCGATCATGCCGAGGTCGTGCACCTGGGTGATGTAGGGCATGACGCAGACCCGAAGGCCCAGACGCCCCTGCTCCTTCGCCGATTGGAACCAGTGCAGGTCGGCGGGGCCGTTGCCGAGTCCGGTGACGCTGCCGATGCCGGGCTCGGTGATGCTGGTCAGGCCCTGCGAGAGCCCGAGGGTGGTGCCGGCCTCGAGGGCACGGATGAGGTACTCCGCGGGCGGCGGCTTGAGGTGCGACGCGACGAGGTCTTTGGCCTGCTCCTGGAGCAGGCCCGTGAAGCGGCCCGAGGCGTCGCGGTCGACTATGCCGCCGGGAACCTCGGGAAGCTCCGAGCCATCGGCGAATCCCACCCGGCGCAGACCCTCCGAGTTCACCACGCCCATGTGCTCCGAGGTGTGGGTGAGCCAGAGCGGTCGCCCGCCCGCTGCACGGTCGAGACCGTCGATGTGCGGGAACGCGCCGAGGCGGGTCTGGTCGAAGCCGCCGCCGAGGATCCACTCGTCGGGGCCGAGGGTGCTCGCCAGCCGCTCGATGGCGGCGTAAAGCTCGTCGAGCGTGCGCACCTTCGAGTGGTGGGCGTCGAGCTGCAGCTGGCGGAGCCCGAGGTAGCTGAGATGCTGGTGCGCGTCGTGGAACCCGGGCACCACGTTCTGCCCGTCGAGGTCGTGCTCGACGATTCCGTGCATCCCGTGGAGCTCGTCGTCGAAGCCGACGACCCGGCCGTTCAGGATGCCGATGGTGTGCGCCTCGGGGCGCGCGCGGTCTCCGGTGTGGATGCGGCCGTTCCGCATCACGACGTCGAGCTTCACGCGACTGCCTGACGCTTCTTCACGATGCGGTTCCAGTTGCTGCGCACGAGCCGCTGGATGCTGCTGTCGAGCGCCACCGCGACCACCAGGGTGAGACCGATGAGGATGGTCTGCAGGAACTGCGAGACGCCGGCGATGATGAGCCCGTTCCGCAGCACCCCGACGAAGAGCAGGCCCAGCACGACACCGCTGATGCGACCGATGCCGCCCTCGAACGCCACGCCGCCGAGCAGCACCACGGTGAGCGCCTGCACCTCCATGCCGAGGCCGGCGGTGGGAGCGGCGGCCTGCAGCTTCGCCGCGAGCATGATGCCGGCGAGGGCGGCGAAGAAGCCGGAGAGCATGAACAGGCGCATGCGCACCGTCTTCACCTTCACGCCCATGAGGAAGGACGCCCGCTCGTTGCCGCCCACGGCGAGCAGCTCCCGGCCGAACGGCCGCTTGTTCAGCAGGAACCAGCACAGGACGATGACGACGATGAGGATGATGATCTGGATCGGCACTCCGACCACCTTGAACGAGCCGAGGGCCCGGAAGCCCTCCGGCAGGCCGGCCACGGTGGCGCCGTCGACCAGGAACAGCGCGAGCCCGCCCCACACGCTGAGGAAGCCGAGGGTGACGACCAACGGGTTGAGTTTGAGGAAGGCGATGAGCGCGCCGTTGATCGCCCCGGCGAACACGCCGAAGAGCAGCCCCGCGGCGAAGCCGAGCGGCCAGTTGCCGGTGGCGTTCATGGTGGAGGCGGCGATGATCGCCGAGACGGAGGCGACGGAGCCGACGGAGAGGTCGATCGAGCCGGCCATGATGATGAGCGCGAGCGGCAGCGCGACGAGCCCGAGGTCGGAGATCTGCTGCAGGATCGACTGGCCGTTCTGCCACGACAGGAACCGCGGGTTCACGATGCCGAAGAAGGCGATCAGCGCGATCAGCGCGACGAAGATGCCGTTCTGAGCGAGCAAGACGGTGAAGCGTTCTTTGGTGAACATGCTGGTCCTAACGGGCGGTGATGTCGAAGAGGGTGCTGAGGAGCTCGGACTGGAACTGCGGCGACTTCGCCACGCTGCGCGAGCGGGAGCCGCTCAGCACATAGGCGCGGTCGCAGAGCGAGGCGATCTCGTCGGTCTCGGCCGAGGCGACCACGATGGTCGTGCCTTCCGCCGCGACCTCCCGGAGGCAGCGGCGGATGTCGGCCTTGGCGCCGACGTCGACGCCCTGCGTCGGCTGCTCGAGCAACAGCACGGCGGGGCGCTTGGGGAAGATCCACCGCGCCAGCAGGTGCTTCTGGCGATTACCGCCGCTGAAGGTGGAGATGGGGGCTCGGCCGTCGGGGCCCTGGATGGCGAGGGCCTCACGCAGGGAGTCGTAGAGCTGTTCCCTGGTGCGCTTCGACGAGAGCTTCGAGTCGTGCAGCCAGGGCAGGAAGACATTGTCGAAGGCGCTCATGCCGGCCACCAGGCCGTCGCGTTCGCGATCGCCCGGCACGAGGTGCACGCCCTGCCGGATGGCTCCGCGAGGGCCGCTCACGGCGATGGCCGATTCCCGGAGGCGGGCGGCTCCGCGCGTGGCGCCGATTCCGTAGAGGGTCTGCAGCACGCCGAACTGTGTGCCGGCCGCCATGCCGAACAGGCCGACGATCTCGCCCGGGCGGAACTCGAGCTCGACCTCGTGCGAGACCGACAGCAGCACCGGCCCGGTGACCGGCTGACGCACCTCGTCGTCGAGGAGGGACTTGTCGCCCGCGAGAGCGGCCGACAGCGACTCGTTGGTGAAGCTGCCGACGGGGGCGTCGAGGGTGAGGCGGCCCTCGCGCAGCGCCACGATGCGCGTGCAGACGTCGATGATGTCGGGCAGTCGGTGTGAGACGTAGACGATGGTGGTGCCCTGGGCGGCGAGCCGGCGGATGATCTCGTGGAGGCTCCGGGTCTCGGCCTCACCGAGCGCCGCCGTGGGCTCATCGAGGAAGAGCACCTTGATGTCGCCGAGCATCACCGAACGGGCGAGGTCGACCATCTGCCGCTCGCCGAGGGAGAGCGTCTCCACCGGTTGGTCGAGTGCGATCTGCTCGGCGCCCAGCGAGTCGAGGGCGGCGCGGGCCGCCGCCTGGCGCTCCTTGCGGCCGGTCTTGGCACTGTCTCGGGCGAGGTGCAGATTGTCGAGCACGCTGAGGTTGGGCGCGAGCGCCGGCTCCTGGTGGATGACGGCGACCCCCTCGGCGGCGATCGACTTGGGGGTGCTGCCGGCGGCGAGGGGCGTGCCGTCGACGACGATCCGCCCCCCGTAGGAGCGCAGGGCCCCGGTCGCCACGTTGATGAGGGTCGATTTGCCCGCGCCGTTGTGGCCGAGCAGGCCGATGATCTCGCCCGCCCCGAACTCCACCGAGATCTCGCTCAGCACGGTGACGGGGCCGAATCTCACCTCGACCTCGTCGAAGGCGAGCCGGGCGGTGTCGGGTGGTGGGGTCATCGGGTGTCCTCTGGGATGGTGGCGACCGGGGCTGTCACGTGGGGAGTCGACTACTTCACGTAGAAGCCGTCGATGTTCTCCGGCGTCACCCGCTGGGCCGAGATCGTCACGTCCTTCACGTCGTCTCCGTTCGCCGCCGCGACGAGCATGTTCGCGTTCGCCTCGCCCAGCTCCTTGGCCGAGACGATGAAGCCGATGCGCCAGATGCTGTCGGGGATGCCGATGATGTCGAGGGTCTCGTTCGTCGCGTCGGGCGACCCGACCGCGTAGCCGGGGTCGTCTTTCGCCACGCCCGAGTCGAGCAGCGCTTGGTAGGCACCGGTCATGTTGTCGTTGCTCGTGCCGAGCCACACCTTGGTGTCGGGGTGGGCGGTGAGCTGCGCGGTCGCCGCGGCGTAGCCCTCGTCGCGCGAGACGCCGGGGAGGTTGTAGACCTTCACGTTCTTCGCGGTCTGCTCCAGCCCGTCTTTCAGACCGTCGGCCTTCTGCTTGCCGAAGTCGCTCGTCATGTCGGCGACGATGCCCACCGGCACCTCGGCGGCATCGGCGTAGTTCTCGTTGATCCACTCGCCGGCGGCCTCACCCACGGTCACACCGTCGGCGTAGCCGTCGACGAGCACGCCCGCGGTGACACCTTCCCAAGGGGCCGCGTAGGCGAGCACGGGGATGCCCGCCTCCTGCGCTCGCTGGGTGACGGGTACGATCGCGTCGGTCTGCACCGGGAAGCCCATGATCGCCTTCACGTCGCCGCGGGTGATCCAGCTGTCCCAGTCGTTCACCTGCTTCTGCACCTGCCACTGCGGGTCGTCGGTGAGGAACTCGTAGCCGGCGTCTTCGACGATCGGCCGCATGAACTTCAGCTCGTCGTTCCAGATGGTGATGTCCATGCCGGCGAAGCTCATCGCGACGGCCCCCTTGCCGCCCGCGTCGGTGGAGGAACCCCCCTCCGCGTCAGACGACGAGCTGCACGCGGCGAGGGTGCCCAGCAGGGCGACCGCGGTGGTCGCGGCGAGGATTCTTCTGATCTGCATGTGATTCTCCAGGGGTCGTTCGGCTGCGCCGGGCGCGCCGGTCTGCCCGGGCACGGGCGTGCGCGGGATCGATCTTCTGTGGTGCAGGGTGATGAGGTGTTACGGGTGTTCCGCGAAGGTCGCGACGGCTCTCGGGCTCGGGTCAGAGCGAGTAGTCGACGACCTTCTTGCGCCCCTTGGCCTGTGCGAGGGCGCGGATCTCGGCGGGATAGTCGCCGAGAGGGATGTGACCGTCGATCAGACGATCGAGCGGGAGCTTGCCGGCGAGGTACAGCCCGGCGATCTTGGGGAAGTCGACTGCGGGGTTCGACGAGCCGTAGTTGCAGCCGAGGATGCGCTTGTTCGCCGCCACCAGGGGCCAGGTGAGGAAGGGGACCTCGGCGTCGCGCGCGGGCATGCCGACGATGACGGCGGCGCCGCCGTTGCGGATGAGGTTCGGCAGGTTCGCCGAGGTGCTCGGGTGCCCGATGGCGTCGAAGGCGAAGTCGGCTCCGCCCTCGGTGAGCTCGGCGACCTTCAAGTTCAGCTCGGGGTCGTCGCCGCGGAACACGGCGGTGGCACCGAACTCCCGCGCCGCCTCGAGCCGGTCGTCGCTGAGGTCGACGGCGACGATCGGATGCGCGCCCGCGAGCTTCAAGCCCATGATGATCGACTGTCCGACGCCTCCGGCCCCCACCACGACTGCCGATTGGCCGGCCTGCACCTGTGCGGTGTTCAGCACGGCGCCGACGCCGGTGGTCACGGCGCAGCCGATGATCGCCGCCACGTCGGCGGGCACCTCGTCGGGCACCGGCACCACGGCTTCGCGGGTCATCAGCGAGTACTCGGCGTGCGTGCCGACACCGAGCAGCGGCCGTACCTCGATGCCGTCGGGTGCAGTGATCGGCGTCGTGCCGTCGGGCAGCACGTTGTCGATGGCCGAGGTGCTCACGCAGAGATACGGCTTGCCCGCGTCGCACTCCCGGCAGCTGCCGCAGGAGGCGTACCAGTTCACGATCACGCGCTGGCCGACCGCGAGGTCGTCGACGTCGGGGCCGACCGCCTCCACGCGACCGGCGCCCTCGTGGCCGAGCACGATGCGGTAGTCGAACGGCCACTCGCCGAGCACCACGTGCAGATCGGAGTGGCAGAGGCCGGAGGCTTCCATGCGCACCAGCACCTCGCGGCCAGCGGGTTCGCGCACCGTCACCTCGGTGACGACGGGCCCGGTCTCGGCGTCGTCGAACAGGATGGCGGAGTAGCTCGTGGTGCTCATCGGGAGGTCCTTCTCTCGGTCGGGAGGCGTCGGGGTTCAGCGGTGTGCGGTCAGCACGTGCTTGATGTTGGAGTAGTCGTCGAGCGAGTAGACCGACAGGTCCTTCCCCACCCCCGACGACTTGAATCCGCCATGAGGGGTCTCGGAGGGGATGTTCTGGGTGCAGTTGACCCAGACCGTTCCGGCATCGATCTCGATCGACAGACGGGCCGAGCGGCCCTGGTCTGCGGTCCACACGCTCGCGGCGAGGCCGTAGGGCGTGGAGTTGGCCAGCCGCACCGCCTCTTCCTCGCTGGTGAAGCTCTGCACGGTGAGCACCGGCCCGAACACCTCCTCGCGCACGATCTCGTCGTCGTCGTTCACACCGTCGATCACCGTCGGGTCGACGAAGAAGCCAGGCCCCGAACTCGTGCCCCCGGTGAGGATGCGGGCGTGCCTCGGCAGCCGTTC
The DNA here is from genome assembly GCF_013113715.1 of Herbiconiux sp. SALV-R1. GTDB lineage: Bacteria > Actinomycetota > Actinomycetes > Actinomycetales > Microbacteriaceae > Herbiconiux. Next base: position 1,516,728 of record NZ_CP053344.1, on the reverse strand, counting down.
GAAGAATCGCAGCACGCGGTCGAGTTGGGTCTGGCTCGCCACCGGGCCGTAGAAGGCGGTGGTGTCGTCGGGGCCGCCGGTGCGCAGCTGCTTCGTGGCCGCGAGCAGGGCGTCGACGAAACGATCTTTGACCGTGGCATCGACGAGCACACGCGCCTCGGCGGTGCACGACTGGCCGCCGTTCCAGAACGCACCCTCGGCGATCTGGCGAGCAGCGTAGTCGATGTCGGCGTCGGCGAACACGACGGCAGGCGCCTTGCCCCCGAGTTCCAGGTGGAGCCGCTTCACGGTGGGTGCCGCAGAGCGCATCACGTCCGACCCGGCGCGGGTGCTTCCGGTGAGCGACACCATGGCGGGTCGGTTGTGCTCCACCATCAGCCGGCCGGTGTCGCGGTCGCCGAGCACGACGTTCATGACACCGGACGGCAGGGCGATGTGGGCCAGCTCGGCGAGGATGACCGATGAGGTCGGGGTGGTCTCGGCCGGCTTCAGCACGACCGTGTTGCCCGCGGCGATCGCCGGCACGATCTTCCACACGGCCATCATGAACGGGAAGTTCCAGGGAGTGATCTGGGCGATCACGCCGATGGGCTCACGGCGGATCGAGGAGGTGAGACCCACCGCGTACTCGTTCTGAGCGGCTCCCGGCACGACCCGGAGGGCGCCGGCGAAGAAGCGGATGTTGTCGACCGCGCGACGGAGCTCGAAGTCGAGCGTGGCCTGCCGGGGCTTGCCGGTGAGCAGCACCTCGGCCTCGAGGATGCGGTCGATGTTCTCCTCGATCAGCGAGGCTAGGTGCAGGAGACGCTCCTGGCGCTCGCGCGGGGTCGTGCGGCGCCAGCTCTGCCACGCGGCGGCGGCGGCCTCCATGGCCTCATCGACCTCCGCCGAGCGGCTGAGCGTCGCCGAACCGACCCGCTCCCCCGTGGCGGGGTTCACGAGATCGGTGGTCAGTTGCCCAATCGGGCGCACGACGCCATCGATCACGTTTCCCACAGTGAGGTCCACGGGTTCTCCTTATCGTCTCTGCTCGTCACGCGAGTATTCGATGAGAATAGAATCCAGCTGCGGAGGGCATCAATAGACCATCCGTGCGATTTACCGAAGGCACGATATGCACTTGCACAATGAACTCGACACCGAGACGGGCCGCGGAATGGCGGAGGCGTTGCGCCCGACGCTCCTCCCCCTGCTCGAAGACCCGAGCGTGCTCGTCGACGAGTTCATCCGCGAGTTCCACAATCTGCAGGGCTACGAGTCGGCGATCGTCGGGGAGGTCGACCTGCGCGAGAGCAATCATCGTGCGGTGGAATACCTCATCCGCACCCTGCTGCACGCGAGCATGCCGGCCGACCTCGTCGACTTCCCCATCCAGCTCGGCCGCAAGCGCGCCAGGCAGGGTGTTCCGTTCAACGCGCTGAGCCGGGCGGTGCGGCTCAACTTCAGCGTGCTGTGGCGCTACATCATGGCCCACAACCTTCCCGCCGACGAGCTCTTCCTCACCTACTCCGCCGAGTTCTGGAAGACACTCGACCTCTACGTCGAAGACGTGCAGGCCTCCTACCTCGACGAGGCGAACGCGCGCGGCCGCAATTCGGCCCAACTGCGCGACGACCTGTTCCGACTGCTCATGCTGAGCGGCGGCGGCGATCGTGACGCGGTGCGACGACTGAGCGCCTCGCTCGGGGTCGACCCCGGCGCCCAGTTCAGGGTCGTGCACGCGCGTCCGGGGCGCGACGGCGAAGTGCTCCGGCTGGGGCAGCAGCTCGAACGCCAGGGCATCCGCGCCATCTCGCACCGCTTCGACGAGGTGGCCGTGCTGCTCGTCGTCGTCACCGACGAGTCTCGCGACTTCGCCGCGATCCGCGCGGTCAACCAGCTCGATTGTTCGGTGAGCCCCGTGGCGCACGGTGTCTCCCAGCTCCCCGCCGCCATCGAGTTCGGGCGCGCGCTCGCCGACGTGCGGCCGCACACCGCCTCGGGCTCCTACGGCATGACTCTGGGCTGGCCGCGGGTGCTCGTGTCGGGGATGGGCCGTATCGGCGAGATGTTCGCCGACGAGGTGCTGAGCGCGCTGCTCGAGCTGCCCGAGGCCGAGCGCGAGGTGCACGTCGAGACGGCGCGGGTCTATCTCCGCACCGGGTCGGTGGGTGACACGGCGAAGACCCTGTTCTGCCACCGCAACACCGTGGTGAACCGGCTGAACCGCATCCGGGAGCTCACCGAGCACGACCTGTCGGTGCCGCGCGATGCGGCGGCGTTCATCCTCGCGCTGGAGTATCGCGGCTTCGAGGTGTGAGCGCCGTGGAGCCGGTGAGCCACATCAGTGCGGCAGTTCGTCGAGCACCTCGTCCAGCGCCGTGAGCAGCCGGGCGGCGTGCTGCGGCTCGAACACGAGCGGCGGGCGGATCTTCAGCACGTTGTCGTAGCGGCCGGATGCGCTGACCAGCACACGCTTGCCCCGCAACCCGTTGACGATGGCGTTGGCGAGCGCCGGGTGGGGGTCGTGGCCGTTGCCGACGTCGGGGTCGACCAGCTCGACGGCGAGGAACAAGCCCTCCCCGCGCACCTGACCGAGGCGCGCGTCCTGTCGCGCGAGCTCGTCGAGACCCTGCTTCAGCGCGGAGCCGCTGAGCTCGGCGTTCCCGCGCAGATCGCGCTGGTCGATCTCGTCGAGCACGGCCTGCGCCGCGGCGATGCTCACGGGGTTGCCGCCGAAGGTGTTGAAGTAGCGCACGTCGCGCCCGAAGGCGTCGAAGATGCGGGAGCGACCGACCACCGCCGAGATGGGGATGCCGTTGCCCATCGGTTTGCCGAGCACCACCAGGTCGGGTTCGACCCCGTGACGCGCGAAGCCCCACCACGCCGAGCCGAGCCTGCCGAAGCCGGGTTGCACCTCATCGGCGATGTAGAGACCGCCGTGCCGTCGGGCCACCTCGACCGCAGGAGCGAGCACTCCGGCCGGGTGGGTGACCAGGCCGTCGCTCGACAGCACCGAATCGACGATGAGGGCCGAGAACCGGATGCCCCGTCGCTCGAGCTCGGCGATGCCCTCCCCCACCCGACTCGCGAACAGGGCGGCCGCCTCACCCTCGCCGCTCGGATCGCGCAGAGGGTCGGGTGCCATGACGGTGACCACATGCGGGGGCAGCACGTTGTGGGGGCCGAGGCTCGGAGAGATCGCCGCCGATGCCTGGGTGGTGCCGTGGTAGGCGTTCGAGGTGATGACGACGCCGTGCGCACCCGTCACGTGCGCGGCGACGCGCAGCGCCAGGTCGACCGCCTCGCTGCCGGTGCAGGCGTAGATGACCTGCTCGAGGTGGTCGGGGAAGAGATCGAGCAGCCGCTCGCTGTAGTCGACGACCGAGTCGGTGAGGTAACGGGTGTGCGTGTTCAGCCTGCCGAGCTGTGCTGCGACCGCCTCCTGCACCCGCGCATTGGAGTGGCCGACGGCCGGCACGTTGTTGTAAGCGTCGAGATAGTCGGCACCTTCGGGGTCGAAGAGCAGCGCTCCTTCGCCCCGGCTCAGCTCGACCGGCCGCTGGTAGAACAAGCGGTAAGGGGCTCCGAGCACCTTCTGGCGTCGTGCGATCAAGGCCGCCGTCTGGGGCCCCAAGGGCACCCCGGCAGACGGGTCGTAGCTGTTCACCATGTGCATCGTTCTCGCTGCCGCCACCGCATCCTCCTCGTATTGGTCACCAATCATAGCGATTGGTGACCAATATCCGATACCCTGACGAACGTGGCCTCCTCATCACTCACACCGCAGCAGAGCGCGCTCCCACCGGAGCAGACGGTGGCGTCTCACGAAGCCGTGAACCTCACCGCGGCCGAGGTCGGTGATCTTGTCGAAGACCTCTACGGCGTGCGCGGCGCCCGCGTCACACCCCTGGGCGCAGAGAGTTCCGCGGTGTGCCGGGTCGACGAGCGCGACGGGGGCTCCCTGGCCGTCAAAGTCTTCTGGGCCGACGACCCGACGGGCGCGGCGGCCCGGTGGCAGCACGAGGTGGTCGACCGACTGTCGAGGCAGGGCCTACCCGTGGCCCGCCCGAAGCGGTCGCGGGCTGATTCCCTCACCGCCGAGGGTGCCACGAGGAGTCGATCGGTTCTGGTGCAGGTCTCGGAGTGGCTGACCGGCGCACCCCTGGAGGAGGTGCCGTTCAGCAAGGAGCTGCTGCGGAGCGTGGGGCGCACGGCCGCCCGGCTACAGACGGCGCTCGGCCGTGAGCAGGCACCCACAGGCCTCGTCGGTCACGATTGGGAGATCACGGCCGCGGCCACGACGATCGAGCGTTCGATGGAGCGCATCCGAGCGCGCCGAATGCTGTCGCAGAGCGCACCACCGCTCTCCGCTCCGGCCGAGCGGCTGGAGCGCGTGGCGGAACGCGTGATCGACCTGATGCAGGCAGAGGTCGAGCCACGCCTGGGTGCGATCCCCCGCGCGGTGGTGCACCACGATCTGCACGACTCCAATCTGCTCGTCGACCGCTCCTCCCCGCACGAGATCACGGGCATCCTCGATTTCGGCGACATGCTCACGAGCATCCGCATCTCCGAGCCGGTGATCGCTGCCGCCTACGCGGCGCGCAATACCGACGACCCGGTCGCTGCCGTCTCGACCGTCCTGCGTGGGTGGGCGGAGAGCTACCCGATCTCCGCCGAGGAAGACGCGGTGGTGCTCCCCCTCGCTGCCGCCAGGCTCGCCACCAATGCCGCCGTCTGGACCTCGCGGCTCACCGGCGCACGCGCGGCCTACGCGGCAGCCCGCCTCCACGGCTCCCTCGAGACCGCCGAACTCCTTCTGCGCGCCGCGGAGGAGCGATGGAGCAGCGGCACGTCGCCGTGACAGGGCGGGCGGGGCCCGGCTTTAGGAGCCGGGGATGACGAGCCGCCCGAGCAGCGCCCGCTGACGCCGCAGCACGTCGATGAGCGGAACGTCGTCGCCGCCCGCCAGCCAGAGCGCGAGCGACGTGTCGAAGAGCGCGGCGGCGACCGCCGCCGTCAGCGCCGCCTCCTCGGGCGAAGCGCCTCGGGTGCGCAGCGCCCGGTCGATCGCGTCGGTCAGCACCGCCGACTTCAGGCGTTCGCGCTCGCGCAGCTTGGGCTCCGAGTCGACGACGGCGCGGCGGGCGCGCACGTCGCGCTTCCAGTCTTCGAGGTCGCCGCTCGCCACCGTCTCGAGCCCGTACAGGGCGAGTGCCATCGGCGCGAGACCCGTCGGCGCGCCCTCGAGCACCCCGGCGACGACCGTGGGCAGTTCGCGTTCGCGCAGGAAGAGCACGTCGCGCTTGTCGGCGAAGTGCCGGAAGAAGGTGCGTGTGGTGAGGCCGGCGCGAGAGGCGATCTCGGGCACCGTGGTCTGCTCGTAACCCTTCTCGGCGAACAGCTCCATGGCGGCGCGCTCGAGGCGCAGAGCGGCGTCGGGGGCCCAGCGAGGCATGGCTCAACCATAGCCGATGGCACGACGTGTCATCAGTGCTATCGTGATGGCACGAGATGTCATCAGAGCATCCGTGGAAGGAATCCCCGTGTCGACGAACTCCGCCGCCTGGCTGCCCGAGGCCCGCTCCGACGTCGTGGTCGGCCCCGCCGAGATGCCCGTGCCGGGCCCGGGCGAATTGCTCGTGCGCACCCGCGCGGTGGCCGTGAACCCGCTCGACGACGTCAAGCAGTGGACGGGGAACCTCATGTACCGCTGGCTCCCCTACCCCGCCGTGCTCGGCGAAGACGTCGCGGGTGAGGTGGCCGCGGTGGGCCCCGACGTCACGCGGTTCGCTCCCGGCGACCGCGTCGTCGCCTACGCCGTGGGCATGGAGCGCGGCACGAGGCACCGCGCCGAAGGAGGGTTCCAGTCGTTCGTGGTCGTGCGCGAGGGCCTCACCGCGCCCCTCCCCGACACGCTGGCCTTCCACGACGCCGTCGTGCTCCCGCTCGCCGTCTCCACGGCGGCGACCGCCCTGTTCCAGCGCGATCACCTCGCTCTCCCACACCCGACACCCGCACCGGTGGGCGGCCGGGGCACCGTCGTGGTCTGGGGCGGGTCGACGAGCGTCGGGAGCAATGCGATCCAGCTGGCCGTCGCATCCGGCCACCGGGTCGTGACCACGGCCTCACCGCGCAATCACGAGCGGATGCGCGACCTTGGCGCCGATCTCGTCGTCGACTATCGCGACAGCACGGCCGTCGACCGGCTGAGCGAGGCGTTGCGGGGCGACGAGGTCGTGGGCGTGCTGGCCGTGGGCACCGGGTCGGGCGCAGCCGCTGTCGCCCTCGCCGCGGCGACGGGCGCCCGTCGGGTCGCCCTCGCGAGCCCGGCCGTCTCGTTCGCGTCACTCCCCCGGCGCGGCGGCCCCAGCGTCACCGCCGCGCTCACGATGACGCGCCTGGGCGCCTCGACCGCCCTCACCCAGCTCACCGCGCGGCGGCACGGCATCAGCGCCCGCTTCGTGTGGGGCAGCGCGCTCATGACGAACGAGGTGGGCCGGATGCTGTGGCACGACCACCTGCCCCGAGCGCTCGCCGACGGCACGCACCGCCCCGCTCCGGAGGCCGAGGTGGTCGGCGAGGGGCTCGAGTCGATCCAGACGGCCCTCGACCGCCTGCGCGCCGGAGTCTCGGCGAAGAAGCTCGTCGTCGTGCTCTGACCGCGGGAGGAGCGGCGGGCGCCGACCGGGCGCCCCGGATAGGGTCGGCGGGGTGAACCGCACGATCGTCGCCCGTCCCCTGTCCGTTCTCGCCTGCGCCTTCGCCGTCTCCGTCTCCATCGCCCTGAGCGGATGCTCTGCGAACGCGGGCGCACCCGCTACCGAAGAAACGGCGCCGAGCGAGCAGAGCCCGGCAGCCGAGGTGCCGTGGGAGGAGGGCACCGGCCCCGTCGCCGCCATCGAGTTCGAGCTCGACGGCACCGCGACCACCCTGATCGGCACCTTCGAGCCCGGGGGCCTGCTCTCCTGCTCCGGCGATCTGGCGACCGTCGCGAACACGTCGCCCGCCCCCGGCCTGGGTGCGACCTTCGCGACCGACGGCGGTCCCGACGTCTACAGCTGGGTCGTCGGCGACGACCTGGTCGCCCAGTTCTCGGGTGAGGGATCGGTGCAAGCCGAAGAGGGCTCGGACGGGTCGACGACCTACACCGTCGTCGGGGCCGAAGGACGAGCATCCGTTCTTCCCCGCGACCCCGCCGCCCCGGCGATCGGCGACTACGACATGTCGGGCGCACCCCAGGTCGACGCGATCTCCTCGTTCACCGTCACGTGCCCGCCCGCCTGAGCAACGCGCCATCCTGGCGAGCGCCGGGCGGGCGCCAGGCGGGCGCCGCGCGGGGCCAAAAGGTGTCGATCGGGTCTCGAACGCGATTCGGGGCGGCGGCCGAGGCGACTCGGGTGTTCACTTGACGCAACGACGAGAAAGCAGCCCAGTGAACTCCTCACTCCAGCACTCCGCAGACGACCTCGTCGACGCCCTCACCGAACTCTGGAACGCCGAGGTGCAGCGGCGCCGCGAGATCACCGAGCGCACGGGTCTCTCGGCGAACGACGAACAGGCGCTCGAGCACATCGTCGACGCCTCGCGGGCCGGCGAAGGAGTGAGCCCCAAGTCGCTCGCGGCCGGCATCGGCATCACCAGCGCGTCGATCACGGTGCTCATCGACCGCCTCGAACGACGGGGACTCGTCACCCGCGCGGTGAGCCCCTCCGACCGCCGAGCGCTGTCCCTGCACCCCACCCAGGAGGGCGCGTCGCTGGTGGAGTCGGCACGCGGCCCCGGCACCGATTTCGTCGGTGTGCTGAAGCGGATGGGTGAGGCCGAACGCGAGTCGGGCATCCGTTTCCTGCACGCGCTGAGCTCGGCCATCGGGCATCGGGCCCCCTAGTCGGCTCCTCCCGTCCTTTAGCAGAACCGGGAGTGCCCTGGCAGTCCCCTTGCGGTGCACGGATGCGGGAGTGGGCTGGTCAGCAGCCCCGGCACCCACGGTCGTGGGCTCGCGAAAGGAGCCGTGAGACATGGCACGAGACGACGACAAGGCCCAGCTGGGCGCCCGCCTGAACGGCGAGCGCGACCACCGCGACCCCGACGGGCTGCTCACGCTCGACGACGTGACGACGGGCGCGCCGGGCGACGCCAGCGGCGACGGCGGAGCGGCAGCAGGCGGCGGGGGTACCGAGCTCACCGACTCCGCGAGGCGCCGCATGACCTTCCCGCCCCGCCCGGGAGCCTACAAGCGATGAGCCGTCCCCTCCTCGACGACTCCGTGCGGCTGATGCTCCACGGCTACGGCCTCGGCTCGCGCGTGTGGTCGCGGGTGCGCCCCGGAGCACGCGCTGCACCCATGCGTCTGCTCGGGGACGACGCCCTCCTGGTGCGCGGCGCCGACGCGGTCGAGCTGTTCTACGACGAGTCACGCGTCGCCCGCCACGGCGCCATGCCGGCCCTCGTGCAGGAGACGCTGTTCGGCCGCGGGTCGGTGCACAGCCTCGACGGCGACGAGCACCGGCACCGCAAGGCGACCTTCGTCGACGTCGCCTACGAAGACGAGCAGGTCGCAAGGCTGACCCCGCTGTTCGAGACGGAGTGGCGGGTCGAGCTCGACGACTGGGAGCGCGGCGGCGACCGCAGTGCCTACGACGCGGCGGTGGGTGTGTTCGGCCGGGCCGGGATGCGCTGGGCGGGCCTGCCGGGAACGCCGGCCGCGAAGACCCGCTGGGCGACGCGGCTCGCCCAGATCGTCGACGGCTTCGGAGCGCCGTACTCCCCCGAGTACCTGCTGGCCTACGGCAACCGGCTGTGGTCGGACACGCACGCGAAGCACCTCGTCGAGGCCGTGCGCACCGGCGCCCTGCACCCCGCGGAGGGCACCGCGCTGCACGCCTGGGCATGGCACCGCGATCGCCGAGGCGACCTCCTCGAGGCGCGTCTCGCGGGCGTCGAGCTGCAGAACAGCGTCCGGCCGCTGATCGCGGTCGCCCGCTTCGTCGCCTTCGCGGCCAAGGAGCTGCACGACCGACCCGAGTGGCGCGAGCGCATCGCCCACGAGACTGCCGAGCGCGGCGCCCTGGTGGGCGGGCCGCTCGCCACCGCGTTCGCGCAGGAGATCCGGCGCACGGCGCCGTTCGTGCCGCTGCTGCCGGGCTGGGCGCTCGCCGACCTCGAGGTCGACGGGCAGCGGCTGCCGCGCGGCGGGCGCCTCCTGCTCGACATCCTCGGCACGAACACCGACGAGAGCTCGTGGGAGGCCGCCACCGCGTTCGACCCCGAGCGGTTCGTCGGCGTCGACGACTACGAGGCCATCCCGGTCTTCATCCCCCACGGCGGGGCGGAGGTGCCCACCGGCCACCGCTGCCCCGGCGAGAAGCTCGCCATCGCCGGCCTCGCCTCCGCGGTCGCCGCACTGAGCGACCCGCGGGTCACCGTGCTCGACGAGGGGCTGCGGGTGAACCGCCGCCGCCTGCCCACGAAGCCCGCCTCAGGGGGCCGTGTGCGCGCATCCGGTCCGCCGTCACGCTGCCCCTTCCACTGAGTCGGCCGCTCCCTCCGTGCCCGGCCGACCCGAGGTCGGGCGCGGCGCCGGAGGGCGGCCCGACCACCAGACGTAGAGCGACGCCACGGCGAGCACCCCGGCGGCGATGAGCGCCCACCACGGGAAGGTCGGGATCTCGGGGCGCTCGCCCGCGCCGTCGAGATCGCTCTGCGGGGTCGGGATGACCCGCTCCCCGGTCACCAGGATGCGATGGCTGTTGACCCCGAGGGGCGTGCAGGTGACCAGCGTGATGAGGTCTTCGCCGACCACGGGCACGAGCGTCTCCGTCTGGGTGGGTTCGACGACCCGGGTGTCGACGACCCGGTAGGTCAGCACCTCCCCGAACACCTCGATAGTGAAGGTGTCGTCGAGCGCGACGCGGTCGAGGTGGGTGAACAGCTCGGAGGTCGCGAGGCCCCGGTGGGCCGTGAGGATCGAGTGCGTGGTGCGCCCGCCGACGGGCACGGCGGTGCCCTCGAGGTGGCCCACGCCGTGGTCGAGCACGTCGTCGCTCGTGCCGTGGTAGATGGGCAGGTCGACGGCGATGGAGGGGATCTTCAGCCGCGCCATCAGACCGTTCTCGTCGGCGTGCAGGATGGCGGCGTAGTCGCCGCCCTGCTCCGGCTGCTCGGCCAGCGGGAGGCGTTCGTCCGCGGCGACGTTGGCACCGTCGCCGGTGAGCTGGGCGTTGTAGGCGCGCGCCTCGTCGAGTCGCTGGCGGAGGGTCTCGACGCTGAGGTCGGCCACGTCGTCGCTCAGCTCGGTGATGCGCTGCGACTGCTCGTACTGGCTGAACCAGGAGACGATCGTGGGGAATAGGAGCAGACCCGCCCCGATGACGGTCACCACGGCGATGGCGAGCGGCACCTTCGGCAGGCGCCAGCGCCGGCTCCGCCGGAGTGCTCTCCGGGTGACGACGTCTTCTCCCGCACGCGGCGGAGGTGGGACGCCGTCACGACGCCCCACCTCCGCTGTCATGTCCTCAGCCTAGCTACGCGAGCTCGCGCGCCGCGGCTGCCCGCTTGCGCGAGACGACGACCGCGGAGCCCAGGGCGAGCACGAGCAGCGCTCCACCCCCGAGACCGAACCAGAGCCCGCCGTCACCACCGGTGAGCGGCAGCAGGAAGTTCGCTCCCGACACCTGGGTGTGGTTGAACTCCACGTAGTTCTGCACAGGCGGCACCGTCGAAGTCGGGCCCGCGACCACGACGGCCTGGATCGGGTTCGACTGCGGCAGGTTGAAGCCGGCCGGCGGGGTGATCTCACGCACGTAGTAGTTGCCCGGCGTGACGATCGGGATGACGACCAGACCGTTGGCGCCCGTGGTCCAGTTCTGCTGACCCGCGATGAAGATCGGGTTCTGCTGCAGGTTGGCGTCGTTCTGGGTGAGGTACACCTGGTAGACGGCGCCGGCCAGCGGCACGCGCGGGCTGCCGTTGTTGCTCTCGTAGGCGAGCACCGTCAGCTGGCCGATCGGGGTGGTGCCCGTCACGGTCTCGGTCGCGCCGTTGATGGTGGCGGTGGCGCTGTTGACGATGAGGCCGTTGGCCGGGATGGTCACCGCGCGGGTGAGCACGTTGAACGACACCACGCCGCCCTGCAGGGTGGTGAGGCGCGTCAGACCGCCCGGGGTGAAGGTGAGCGTCGAGGTCGACGCCGTCGTGGTGATGGTGTAGTCGGTGCCGAGCACGAAGTTCTGCGCGATTCCCGCGGCGCTCGTGACCGTCACGGTCGTCGGCGACACACCGGCGGGCGGCGTCTCCACAAACTCGAGATCGGTGGGCACCGAGTCGGCGAGCGAGAAGTTCGTGATGGTGTCACCGGCGGCGAGGGTCGGGATGCTCGACGCGATGGCCCAACGGATGAGGTCGGGGTTGCGCGCCTCGGCGGAGTTCGCCGGTGCGGGAACCCGCGTCTTCGTCAGCTCGGTGACCGCGTTCTTCGGGTAGACGTGCACGTCGTAGATCCACTGGTTCGCCGGGGCGCCGACGGGGCCCGTGGGCAGCGGCAGCGACACCAGGAACGGCGCGGTCGGGTTGGTGGCGTCGGCCGGGAGCACGGTCTCCTGCACGTAGTACAGACCGATCGGCATGCCGGTCGGGTACGTCGCCGGGTCGACCGTGAAGTTCGCCGTGCCGTTGGCGGCCGACGGGGTCGAGGTGAACGACGTGGTGCTCAGCCGGTTCGCCGCCGTCGCCGGCGTGAGGTTGGTGGCGATCGTCCAGCCTTCCGGCGTGGTGAGGTCGACGCCGGCCACCTGCGTCGCGGTGAACACCGCACCCGGCAGCGGGGTGCCGAGGTTGGTGGTGGAGGGCAGCTGCTGGCCGGTTCCGGCCACCGCCCCGTTGCCCGGGCCGAGGGCGAACTTGTGCACGGTGAGCGTGCGCTGCTGCGTGGAGTCGATGTTTCCGGGGAGGATGACGGCTTGGGCAGGCGCGACGGATACGATCGCCGCGCCGGCGGCAAGCACGACGGCCCCGATCGCGGCGGTGATCCGCCTGAATGCGGGTGAGGACATGAGGTTTCTCCGTTCGGTGAAGAGGGGTGATGACACTGCTGGTTGGTGGAACATGGGTCCGGTCACGATGAGGCGCTTCAGGCGGTGCTCCTTCGTGCTCGGCGACGCCTGTGCCAGACGGCAAGGGCGAGTGCGAGGGCGAGCACGGCGAACCCCGAGACGAGGTACGCGTCGGTGCTCGGTCCGCCCGTGAGGGGCAGGGCGGTGGGGGCGACGGGCGCGTTCACGAAGCGGTAGATCGCGGTCTGGCCGGCGGCGGGCGCGGTGACGGTGGCGTTCGTCACCGGCGCCCACGACCCGTCGGCCTGCCGCAGTTCCAGCCGCACCTGGCGGTAGGCGAGGCGGGTTCCCGACTGGGCCAGCGCTTCGCTCAGCGTGTAGCTGTGCCCGGGGCGCACGTCGAAGGTGCTGGCCGGGTTGCCGGCAGGCAGGTAGTCGGCACCCGCGACGGTCCTCGCCGTCAGCCCCGCGAGGGTGGCGGGGGTGGCGGTGAGGTTCCAGGTCGAGGGCTGGAAACCCGTCGAGGGGTTCTGCACGTTCTTCAGCAGGGTGACGGATGCTGTGGCGTTCGTCACGGTGCAGGTGACGGCGGTTCCGCGGGCGAGTGACACGTCGCCCGCCGCCGACACGGGAACGGTGCCGCCGGTCGCGGTGACGCAGGCCCACTCCCCGACCTGCACGTAGGTGGCGGGGCCACCCGTTTCGCTCAGCCGGTACGGCGTCTCGGCCGAGACCTGCACGGCACTCAGGGTGCCGCTGCCGCCCGCGCCGGTGGGGCCGGCGAGCGCAGCGGTCGTGCTGCGGGTGGCCTGCAGCTGCCACGACGACGGTGCGGCCGTTCCGTACGAGACCGTCTTCACCAGGCTGAGCGTCGCAACGGCGCGGTTGGTGAAGGTGCAGTCGACGGTGTTGCCAGGGGCGATCGTGCCGGTCACCGCGCGCACGGCGTAACCGCTCGAGTCGAGCGCAGCACTCGCATCCGTCGTCGTGCTCACCGCCGTGCCGCGGGTCACCGTGCAGCTCAGGCTGTCGAGCCTGAACCCGGTGAGCTGGCGTTCGAGCACCGAGAGGTTCGCGGCGCCCGTCGCCGAGCTGAAGATGACGAAGAACGAGGCCGAACCGGTGGCCCCCGTGACGCCCTCCGAGCGCCCGGCCGCGGTGCCGGTGCTCGACGGGTCGATGGGGAGCACGACGGTGCCCGCGCCGGCGGAGGTCACGGCCGCCCCCACCGTCCACCCGGCGCCCGGCTGCGGGTTGGCGCCCAGGCCGTCGACGAGGCTCTTCCTCACCGTCACCTCGGCCACGGGTTGGGCCGTGTTGTAGATGGTGCAGGCGACCCCCACGCTCACCTGGTTCGGGATGGTGACGGTGGCGGTGCGCGTCGAGTCCATGCGGCTCGACACGAGGCGCACCCCGTCGGCCCAGCACTCGTAGATGACCGTGTAGGTGGCCGGCACCGCGGTGGTCGTGCCCAGCGTCGTCTGCAGCAGCTCCGAGATGGTGACGATGGTGTTGACGGGAAGCGGAACCGGGCCGACGCTCGCCGTGGTGCCGGTGGTTCCCGTGAGCGCCGACGCGACCTCCGAGCCGCCGACCGACGCCGCCACCCGGAAGTTGTGCGCCTGACCTGTCACCCGGCTGAGCACCGACTTGCTGAGCGAGAAGGTGGAGGGCGACGCGCAGGTGGCGAGGTCGGTGCTCGGCACGGCGTCGGTGCCGAGGATGACCGTCGGGGTTCCGGCGATCGCCGTCCAGGTGGTGGGGTCGAACTGGTAACCGTTGGTGCCGGTGCCGACGAAGGCGGTGCCCCGCGGCGAGAAGGCGAGGCCGTTCAGGGGGCCGGCGCCGATGCCGCTCAGGGTGCGCTGCGTCGACGCGGTGGCGGCGATCTCGCTGCCGGCGGGTGCCGCCGCGAGAACCGGGCCGGCCACGCTGAAGAACTGCGCATCCGTGCCGTCGCTGCGGAGGATGTGCAGGTTGCCCTTCGCGTCGAACGCCATGTCGCCGTTGCCGGCCGAGTTCGCGCCGGTGTTCACGTAGCCGAGCAGCGTGAAGATCGGGTTCGCCGTGGCCCCGTTGAAGCGCCAGAGGTTGATGCGGCCGACGTTGTTGACCACGCTGGTGGTGCCCACCACGTAGGCGCGAGCCACGGGGTCGAAGGCGCCCATCGTGATGGAGGCGGGCACGCCGAGTGACTGCGCCGTGGCGAAGGCGGTGCGCGTCGCCGAGAGGGTACCCGACGCGGAGATGCTGTAGATGATGACGCCCGTCGCCGTGTTGGTGTTCGTCGCGCTGCTGCGGGTGATGGCGTAGGCGGTGCGGCCCTCGACGTCGATGGCGAGGGAGTTCGTGTTGGTCACGCCCGCCGGGCCCGCGGCGATGACCGTGGCGGTAATGGCCGAGGGCGAGCTGAGGACGTTGGTCTGCGTGAGCGCGCCATCCGACCGCACACCGTAGAGGTAGGCGCCGTCGCAGTAGAGGCTCGGCACCGCCTGCGCCGTGTTCGTGAAGGTGCAGACGATGCTCACCCCCGCCTCGTCGGGGATGGTGAGGGAGCCGGAGACGGAGGTGCCCCGGGCGATCACCGTCGTGCCCCGCGTGCACTCGTAGGTGGAGGTGTAGGTGCGCAGCTGGGCCGACGTCACCACCGACTCGGCGACCGTGTACGTGGCGCCCCGGGTGACCGAGACGGGGCCCACCTGCTGGGTCTGCACGCCGAGCGCCGAGCCCGTCGTGGTGGCGCTCGCCACCTCGGTCGACCCCGAGAGGAGCGCGAGACGGAACTGGTCGGCGGGCTGCGCCCGGCTCACCACGTTCGTGCGCACGGTGACGGTGGTGGGCGGCTCGACGGTGAGGCTCGCGGTCTCGGGGGCGTTCAGCACGGTGCTGACGGTGGAGGGGCCCGCGGTGTAGGTGCCCCCGGTGCTCGACACCACGTTCACCGTCACGGTGCAGCTCGTGGCGCCCGCGGCGAGGTCGCCGCCGACCACGGCGATCGTGCTCGCCCCGGCGGCGGCGGTGACCGCGTAGGCGGTGCCCGTGGAGTTCACGCAGGTGCCGCCGACGGCCGGGGTGGCGGCGACGACGAGGCCGCTCGGCAGGGTCTCGGTGAAGCTCCAGTCGCTCTTGGCGGCGAGCTCGGAGGTGTTCGTGACGGTGAACGTGAGGGTCGACGGCACGCCGGCGGCGACGGTGGTGGGGCTGAACTGCTGGTCGAGGCTCGGGGTGGCGTCGAGCAGACGGAGGTTGTCGAAGGAGAAGTCGTTGCCCGCGGTCTCCGACTTCTGGTTCACCAGCCGCACCCGGGCCGACGCGGCCTCGGCCGGCGTGAGCAGCACCGCGGTGTCGGTGAAGAAGCGGCCGGCACGGGTGGAGGGGCTGCCGGTGCCCCAGGGGTCGGTCTGGTTGTCTGCCGGGAAGACGTTCGAGGTGTACCGGCCGTTGGTGACGTTGCAAGCGACGATCGGAGCGGCGGTGAGCGGCCGCGCCGTCGTGCCCGTGACCAGACTGAGGTCGAGCCGGGAGTTGTTGTTGAGACCGCCCGGGCGCAGAGCGCAGGAGTCTTCGGAGACGTCGATCGACATCGAGTAGTAGCGAGCCGTCGACGGGGTGGGTGTCACGCCGACGGCGGCCACCGACTCGAGCACCACCTGGTTGGCGGCCTGGGTGCCCTGGGCGGCGCTCGTCATCGCGGTCACCGAGTGGTTCGCGCGAGTGGTGGCGGTCGACCCGTTCACCGGCGTGGTGTCGGTCGCGCCGCCGGGGTTCACGGCGCCGGCTGCGGCGTTGGTCTGCACCTGGCCCAGCACGTCGGCCATGCGGGCGACCTTGAAGCGGGCGGCGGTGGCTTCGCCGAGGGTGCAGAAGGGGGTGGCGGGGAAGGTGGCGTTGTAGTTCACCACGACGCCGTTGCAGTTGTTCACGTTGAGCCAGAACGCCGAGCCGGTGTAGCGGTTCGTGGCGTACTGGTCGACCCGCACGGGGGTGGTGGCGACGCCCTGTTCGAAGGTCTCGATGAAGACCTGCACAGGGGCTTCGGCGGTACCGGCGGCAAAGGTCGAGAGGTCGTCGGACTGGCGCGCGGATGCTTCGGGCGGGTCGTTCGCGGAGGGCTCGACGGGCGGCACCGGGGCGTCGGTCTCGGTGGGTTCGGCGGGCGCGGGCGTGTCGGCAGGAGGGGTGGGCGGTGCGGTCGTGGGCAGGTCGGAGTCGGGCTGGTCGGAGGGCGAATCGGTCGGGTCGGTCTCGGGGGCGGGCACCGCATCCGTCTCGGGGGCGGCCTCTCCCCCCGGCTCGACACCGGTCTCGGGTTCGGCGTCGGGCTCCGTGCCGGGCGCGGGCTCGGTGCCGGTCTCGGGTTCGGTGCCGGTCTCGGGTTCGGTGCCGGTCTCGGGTTCGGTGCCGGTCTCAGGTTCGGTGCCGGTCTCGGGCTCGGGTGCGACGGCGGTGCCGACCACCTCGTCGTGCGGCGGGACGGACGGTGAGGCGGCCGACGGCTGCACCGCGCCCGGTGAGAGCAAGGTGCCCACCAGCACGACGGCGACTGCTCCGGTCACGGCGACCCGCAGCGACGCCTTCGTTCTCCTGGGGCGGTGACGCCGGAGGAGGCTGACGATGGAGCTCATGGTTCTCGCAGTGCAGAAGAGGCGGCCAGGCGTGCGTCAGCCGTCCGGCACAGCAGTGACGCCTGTGCAGCACGAAAACGATGACCCCGAACCCCGGTGTCGACACCCCCCCAACAGGGCTGACTTCACAAAGATAAAAGAGGCTCACCGATGGGACAAGATCCCGACTACTGAGATCCGGATCGAATTTCGACACGTGTCTGAAAAGTTCAGTAGTGTCGACTTCGACCGCTGTCTGGCATGGCGGAAGAACGATGTGATATTCGGTCTTCCTCTCTCCTCGGGCCGGCTGCCGGCTGTCTAAGATGGCGGCATGACGGTCACGGGAATCGGTGGGGTGTTCTTCCGCAGTCGCGATCCGGAGGCCCGGGCCGCCTGGTATCGCGAGCATCTCGGCATCGAGTCGGGCGGTGAGGCGGTGTGGAACCAGGAGGCTGGGATGACCGTGTTCGCGCCGTTCCCCGCCGACAGCGACTACTTCCCGGCCGAGCAGTCGTTCATGCTGAACCTCCGCGTCACCGAGCTCGACGCCCTCGTCGAACGGCTCGAAGCGGCCGGCATCGAGGTCGAGCGCCGCGCCGACTGGGAGACCGACTACGGGCGCTTCGTGCGCCTCCACGACCCCGAAGGCCTGCCCCTCGAGCTGTGGGAGCTGCCGGGGTAGCGACGGTCGGCCGCACGCCTCGCCTGACGCCGCATCTCGCTCGCGCATCGGATGACGACGACGGAATGCGGATCACGATCGGTGCAGATGTATGGGAAGGTCGATGCCACCCCACTCCACACCCAGGAGGACGAACGACATGCAGCACACCGGCAGACCCCTCGACGACAGCCACACCGACCCCACCGAAGACGCCATTCTCTGGAGCCTTGAGTTCGGAGTCGACTACTCCCCCGACGCCGCATCGGACGGCCGAGCGCTCAGGTCGTAGGCCGACGGATCGAACACTCTCCCCCGTCGTCAGCCCTAAGTCGCACCAGCGTGCTCGCGAGAAGCGTCGCTCGTCTCAGTGGGTGCGGATGTGCTCGGCCGACGCGGCCTCGAGGAACTCGCAGACCTCGGCGGCGAGGGCGAGTTCGTCGGCGAGCCCTCTGAGCTCGACGGCGGTGAGCGACACCTCGGAGTCGCGCCGCGTGAAGGTGGTCGCCCAACGCGGGTCGCCCGGGGCGAGCGGCGCCATGTAGACGTCGATCGGCACGTACCGCAGTCGCACCACGACGAGGCCGGTGTCACCCTCGTCGAAGCCGTTCTGCACGATCACCTCGATGGCGCCCGTGATGTCGTGCCCCTGACCCTCGAACTCCCGCAACCAGAGTTCGAGGGTGGCTCTGCTTCGAAACGGCATGGATCCTGTTCCTCTCGACACGGCGCCCACCACGGCCGCCGGAGCACGACCCTATCCGTTGCACGCTCCATCCACAGGGCGTTGACATCATCCGTTCCACGCGCCATACCCGCCCCGCTCCGCCACCCGCCTCAGTACCGCGCCGACGCGGGGCGCGGCGTGCTGTAATGGGTCGAAGGCTCGCGGATGCGGGCGAGGGATGCGGAGGGAACCGCCAGAATGTCGTACACCGTCGACTTCACCACTGTCTCCACCACCGGGCTCGAGTCGTCGCCGGTGGCCGACGCGCTCGCCGGGCTTCGGGCGAACGAGGCGCGCTACTTCAAGAACAAGTACGACCACACCTTCGTGGTGCACCCGGCGGCCGAGGCGCCCGACACGGTGGCGTGGGTCACCGACATCCTGAAGAGCGAACGCGACATCGTCATCGAGTCGCCGGTGCTCGAGGCGACGGAGTTCGAGGTGGCGGGCATCCGCATGGCCTACCTGTTCTACGAGAGCGGCCTGTCGATCAACGTCATGTACACCCTCGATGACGCCGGAAAGCGCGCTGTCGGCTTCAAGCTCTCCGACGGCATGGAGGTTCCCGCCGAACTCGCCGAGCGCTTCAAGTTCGCCCGCCAGAAGTCGAAGCTCGCCGGCACCATCCGCGGCTCCTACTTCACCATCAAGAGCGAGCACTGACCCGCGCCGCCCTCCACCCTGCGGGCAGCCGAACGGCACCTGCGACGGAGGCGGAGGGCACGGTGGGGTTCCTAGCGTCGAGGTATGACGCATCCGACGGGAGCCCGGCTCAGCATCGACCTCGACGCCGTGGCGCAGAACACGCGGCTGTTCCGCGAGCGGTCGGCGGGGCTCCTCATCGCCGTCGTGAAGGCCGACGGCTACGGCCACGGGGCCGTCGCCGTGGCCCGGGCGGCGCTCGCCGCGGGGGCGGGGATGCTCGGAGTCGCCCGCCTCGACGAGGCCTTCGCCCTGCGTGAGGCCGGCATCACGGCTCCCCTGCTCAGCTGGCTCAACGAGCCCGACCCCGAGCTCTTCCAGCACGCGGTCGACCAGCAGATCGATCTCGCGGTGCCGGGTCTGCGCCAGCTCGAGCTCGCCGCGGCGACCCGCGGCCTGGCGCGGGTGCACCTGCACCTCGACACGGGGCTCGCCCGCGACGGTGTCGCCCCGGTCGACCTGGTGAACCTCTGCGTCGCAGCGCGCGCGGCCGAGCTGCGCGGCGACGTGCGCGTCGTCGGCCTCATGGGCCACCTCAGCGAAGCGGATGCTCCGCTCGCCCCCAGCAACACCCTGGGCCGGGCATTGTTCGAGTGGGGTGCCGACATCGCCGCGCACAGCGGCCTCCGGCCGACCCTGCTGCACCTCGCCGCCACTTCGGCCGTGCTCACCTTGCCCTCGACCCGGTTCACCGCCGCGCGGGTGGGCGCGGGACTCGTGGGCATCGACCTCTCCCGCACCACGCGTCTGCGGCAGCCGATGACCCTCACCGCACCGCTCGTGGGAATCCGCGACGTGCCCGCCAACACCCCCGTCGGCTACGGGCAGGAATGGCGGAGCGAGCGGCCCACGCGACTCGGGCTGGTCGGCCTCGGCTACGCCGACGGACTCCCCCGGGCCGCTTCGGGCAGCGCCGAGGTGCTCGTGCGCGGCCGCCGGGCGCCCGTGGTGGGCCGCATCTCGATGGATCAGTTCGTCGTCGACCTGGGCGACTCCCCGCGCACGGGAACGAGCGTCGGCGCCACGGCGGCGGTCGGCGACACCGTCACTGTCTTCGGCCCAGGCGACGGCGGCGACGGCGGAGCCAGCGGCAGCGGCGGCGAACCGACCCTGCGCGACTGGGCCACCTGGTCGGACACCATCGAGCACGAGCTCGTCACCCGCCTCGGCTCCCGGCTGCGACGCGACGTCGTGCACGGCCGACCCGCGCCGCGCGGGCCCGCCGCCGGCTCCCCCGGCGGGCCGCCCCGGACCCCCGTCGTCGAGACCGGCCCGATCGGAGCCGCCTCATGAGCCGCCTCCGCGTCGCCGTGGTCGGCGGCGGCCGCAACGCCGAGCACGAGGTCTCCCTCGCGTCGGCGGCGGCCGTCGTCGCCGCCCTCGACCCCGACCGCTACCGCCCGGTGCCTCTCACCATCGGCCGAGACGGATGCTGGTACGACCCCACAGACCACCGCGCCTCCGCGCCGATCGGCTTCCCCGCGGCGCTCGACCTGCTGCAGCGCGTCGACGTCGTCATCCCCGCCGTGCACGGCCGCCACGGTGAAGACGGTTCACTCGCCGCGCTCTGCGAGCTGGTCGGCGTGCCGTATGCCGGATCGGGGGTGGCGGCCGGCGCCGTGGGCCTCGACAAGCACGCCACGAAGCTGCTCGCCGCAGCGGCCGGGGTCGCGACGGCCCCCGGCGAGGTGCTGGAGCGTACGACCGCCGAGTCGCGCATCCGGAGCTTCGACGGCGGGCCCGTGGTGGTGAAGCCGGTGTCGGCGGGTTCTAGCGTGGGCGTCTCGGCCGCCGCCACCGCGCAGGAATTCGCCTCGGCGCTCACCACCGCCTTCGCCGTCGACGAGCGCGTGCTGATCGAGCCGTACGTGAGCGCGCGCGAGATCGACGTCGCCGTGCTGAGGCGCGCCGACGGCCAGGTGATCATCCCGCCGCCGCTCGAGATCGTGGTCGACGGCGTGTTCGACTACGAGACGAAGTACGGCGGCGAGGCGCGGTTCATCGTTCCGGCGCCGCTCGAGAACGGCGAGCAGGCAGCGCTCGAGCGCGCCGCCCTGCTCGCCTACGACGCGATCGGCTGCGCCGGCATCGCGCGGCTCGACTTCTTCGTGACCCCCGACGGGGTGCTGCTCAACGAGATCAACACCACGCCCGGGTTCACCCCTCACTCGCAGGTGCCGCGCATGTTCGCCGCCGCCGGTGTCGGCTACCCCGCGCTCGTCGACCTGGTGATCACTGAGGCGCTCGCCTCGCACCCGGCGGTGAGCAATGCCGGACGGAGATAATGTGACGATGAGAGTGCAGCCGAGCCACCTCGCCCGGGCTCCCGAACTGCTCGTGGCGGTCGGGGTGCTCGTCGTCGGCGGCATCGAGGCGGTGTCGACGAACCTCTCGGGCTACGGCTCGGGACCCGCGCTTGTGCAGGCGGTGGCGGTGCTGGGAACCGCGACGGCCGTCGCGGCGATGCGCCGCGCCCCGTGGCTGTCGTTCGGCGTGCTCTGGGCCCTGCTCATCCTGCAGGCGGCGACCACGACCGACGTGCTGCTGGTGCAGATCGCCGTGGTCGGCGTGGCCTTCGGCATCGCCCGCTGGGGGTCGACGGTGCTGCTCTGGGTGTCGGGCATCTCCATCCCGATCGCCGCCGTCATCTCGTTCCTCTACATCAACTCCCTCGCCTACACGCTCTGGCAGACGCGCATCGCCCGCAACCTCATCGTGCCGCTCGTCGATGCGGGCATCGCCTGGCCGGTGTTCGTGCTGCCGCTCATCCTGAGCGTGCTCGCGCTGCCCTGGCTCGCGGGCCTGGTCACGCGCTACTGGGGTGCCGCCCGTCGCTCGCAGCGGTCGCAGGCCGAGGCGGAGAGCGCCGCGGCGCGGGCCGCGGTCGAGCGCGAGCGCATGGCCGAGATCGCGACCCTGCGCGAGAACCAGGCGCGGCTCGCCCGAGACGTGCACGACGTGGTGGGGCACTCGCTCACCGTCATCCTCGCCCAGGCCGAGTCGGCGCAGTTCCTCGACGACTCGAAGCCGGAGGCGCTGAAGGCCACGATGGCCACGATCGCGCGGTCGGCGCGATCCTCCCTTCAGGAGGTGCGCGCCGTGCTCTCCTCGCCCGACGGCACGACGGGCCATCCGACCGATCTCGACGCGCTCATCTCGTCCACCCGCGAGAGCGGGCTGTCGATCGTGGTGGCCGACACGGGGGTGGTGCGCCCGCTCCCGCCTGAGCTCGCGACCGTCGCGTTCCGGGTGCTGCAGGAGATGCTCACCAACGCGCTGAAGCACGGGCGCCGCGACTCCGTGGTGGCGGTGCACCGCGAGTGGGGCGACCTGCTGCGGCTCACGGTCACCAACCAGCCAGGCGACGCGCCGGCACCCGGCGACGCCGGCCACCCGGGAGGCGAGGGCCTGCCCGGCATGCGCCGCAGGGTCGAGTCGGTCGGTGGGTCGCTGCTGGTGTCGACCGGGGTCGACGGGTCGTTCGTCGTCACCGCCGTGCTGCCGCTGCGCGCGGGCGCCCCCTATCCGGCGGTGCGGGTGTGAGCGCGCCGATCCGTGTGCTCCTCGTCGACGACCAGGAGCTGTTCCGAGAAGGGATGCGCGTCATCGTCGACGCACAGGACGGCCTCGAGGTGGTCGGCACCGCCGGCGACGGGTTCGAGGCGGTCGAGCGCGTTACCGCGCTCGAGCCCGACGTGGTGCTGATGGACATCCGGATGCCCGAACTCGACGGCGTGGAGGCGACGCGTCGCATCTTCCTCCCCGAGGCCACGGCGGCACGCTCGACGCCGGTGCGGGTTCTCGTGCTCACCACCTTCGATCTCGACGACCGCGCAGCGACCGCGATCCGGCACGGGGCGAGCGGCTTCCTGGTGAAGGATGCGACCCCTGCGATGCTGATCGACGCCATCCGCACCGTGCACGCCGGCAATGCGGTGCTGGCCCCTCAGGCGCTGTCGACGCTGCTGGTGAGCGGGTTCCGGGAGTCGGCTCCCCCACCGCCCGAGTTCGACACGCTCACCGACAAGGAGCGGGAGGTGTTCGACGCGGTCGCCCGCGGCGCGTCGAACAGCGAGGTGGCGGCGCGCCTGTACACCAGCGAGTCGACGGTGAAGACGCACGTGGGAGCGGTGCTGCGCAAGCTCGGACTGCGCGACCGGGTGCAGCTCGTGGTGTTCGCGCACCGGCACGAGCTGGTCTAGCCGGGTCCCCCGCTCGCCGGCCCTCGAGGTGGAGGCGGCCGGGACCTCGGTCGGGTGGGTCGGCACCTCGTGCCGATCCCCGCGGGCGGCCCGGTGGCGAGGCTGGAAGGGACCGAAAGGATCCCCATGTTCCCGCTCCATCCCCGTTCTTCCAGCCGACCCGCCCGGCGCACCGCGCTTGCGGCGGTCGCCCTCGGTGTCGCGGTGCTGCTGGCCTCCTGTAGTGGCACGGTGACCGCGGGGCCGGGGCCCGCATCCGCTCCCCTGGTCGAGGCGCAGCCGGGGCAGGGCGTCGCCGACGGCGAGCTCGGGGCCGACGACGGGGTGGTGCCGTTCGGCGAGTCGGTGTCGCTCGGCGACGACGTCGCGGCCATGACCGGGCTGGCGCCCGAACTGCGCGACGCGCTCGAGCGTGCCGAGGCCGCCGCCCTGGCCGACCGCGGGCTGCAGTTCACCTTCGTCGACGGCTGGCGGAGTCTCCGTTACCAGCAGGAACTGTTCCGCCTCGCCGTGCAGAAGTACGGCAGCGAGTCTGAGGCCGCACGCTGGGTGAAGCGCGGCGACGACTCGAAGCACGTGACGGGCGAGGCGGTCGATCTCGAGACCGCCGACGCGATGGACTGGCTCAACCGCTTCGGCGGCGAGTTCGGCCTCTGCCAGGTGTATACGAACGAGCCCTGGCACTTCGAGCTGATCGCAGACGCGGCGGGCGAGTGTCCGATGCAGCTGACGGACGGCAGCGCGGGCTGAGACGGGCGCAGAGACCGATGTCTCACCGACCGGCGCGGGGGTGGATGCGGCGGGGGGTGGATCGACCGCCGGGTCAGTTCGCCGAGGGGTCGGCGTCCAGGGGCTGCACGACGACGTGGGAGTGGCCGGAGGGGCCGCCGTGCTGCTCGACGTAGCGCTTGAAGCCGCGGAGGGCCGTGCGCAGGGCGTGGGTGTCGGCCTTCAGCAGCGCGGCGCTGCGTTCGGCCGGGCCGTCGGGGGTCCACTCGAGGGTGACGGTGACGGTGGTGCGGTCGTCGGCGTCTTCGGTGAAGTCGGCGCCGGCGGTATGGGCGGGTTCGCCCGTGATGCTGCGCCAGGAGACGCGTCGTTCGGGCGCCTGTTCGACGATCTCGATGTCGAACTCGCGCTCGATACCTGCGAGCGAGAGGGTCCAGTGGCTGTAGAGCTCCGCCGTGACGGAGACCTCACGCACTGCCAGCACGAACCGCGGGAACGCCTCGACGTCGAGCCATTGCTGGTAGACGGCGGCGATCGGCGCGTGGATCGTCTCGGAGTGCTGTGCGCGTGCCATGTGGAACCCTCTCGCCCGTCGGTCAGACGCGGCGGTTTCCGGTGAGCAGTCGCACCAGGAAGACGATCACCGCCAGCACGAGCAGGATGAGCCCCACCCAGAGCAGGAAGTTCAGCGAGGAGACGAAACCTCCCGTGAACAGGAGGACGATCGCGATGACCGCGATGATGATGAGCAGGATGTTCATGGTGCATCTCCTTTATTGATACGACGGCCTCGGGGGCCGCCCTGCCGCCTGGTGGGCGGAAGTCCTATTTCTTGCCGTTGCCGTTGCCGTTGCCGTTGTTGTTGCCGGGGCCGCTGTTGCCGTTCCCGTTGCCGCCACCGTTCCCGTTGCCGTTGTTGTTGCCCGGGCCCTTGTTCTCGTTCGCGCCGCCATCGCCGGCACCAGGCCCGGTGTCTCCGGAGTCGACGGGCGCGTCGACCACCGGCTGGGTGTCTTCGGGCACGACGACCTCGGCGGGGGTGTCGTCGGCAGGGGCGTCTTCGACGACGGGTTCCGTGTCGGCCGGCTGCACGTCATCGACGGGCACGACCGCGTCCGGCTGCTGTGCGGGCTCGGTCCCCTCCACCTGTGCGGGGGCCGAGGGCGCCGACGACGCCCCCAGAGCCGCGAGCGAGACGCCCACCACCGCCAGGAACACCAGCGCCGAGGCGGCGAGGGTCATCGTCACCCAGCGCTTGCGACCCTTGGGCGCAGTCTCCGACACGTGGGTCGACGGCACCGCCGTGGGTTCCGGCGCAGGCACCGCCGCGACCGGTTCGACGCGCGCGATCGGCTGGTGCGCCGTCGGATCGGCGAGCACCATCGTCGCGTCGAGGTCGATCGCCCCGGTCGCGGTCGGGTCGCTCTCCACCCCGCTCATGAGTTCGCCCGCAGCGACCACCACGTCGAGCGCCGACGGGCGTGCAGAGGGCTCGCGCGCCGTCATCGCCGACAGCAGCGACTTCCACCCGTAGCCGAGCGACCCGGGAACCACCGGGTCCCGGCTCAGCCGCGCCAGGGCGGTCTCGTGGGTCGCCGTCTGCGGGAAGGCGCGCTCTCCGGTCAGCGCTTCGAGCAGCACCAGCCCGAGCGAGTACACGTCGGATGCGGGGGTCGCCGCAGCCCCGCGCACCTGCTCGGGGCTGAGGTACGCCGCGGTACCGATGAGGGTGCCGGGGGCGGTGAGCCGCGTGGCGTCGACGAGCAGGGCGATGCCGAAGTCGGCGAGCTTCGCCCGGTACTCCTCCCCCGGCAGGTGGGAGGGCCGCAGCAGCACGTTCGACGGCTTGATGTCGCGATGCACGATGCCGGACTGGTGCACGACGTGCAGGGCCTCGGCCAGGTCGCGCGCCATGGTGGCGGCCTCCTTGCGGCCGAGCGCACCGCGCTCGAGACGCTGGCGCAGCGTCGGGCCCTCGACGCACTCCATCACGAGGTAGTGCGGTCGGTCACCCGCCATCTGCGCGTCGTACAGCGTCACGAGCGCCGCGTGGTTGAGCGAGGCGAGGAAGCGCATCTCGGTGGTGGTGCGCGCGTCTTCGACCGCCGACTCGCGGAAGACCTTCACGGCGACGGTGCGGCCGAGCGTCTCGTCGCGGGCGCGATACACCACGCCCATCCCTCCCGACCCGATGCGCGAGTCGAGGAGGTAGCGGCCGTCGAGCAGCTCGCCGGTGGTCGGGGAGCTCTCGGGAAGAGCGATCGACACCGATCAGACCAAGGGGCCGTCGGACTCGCGGGTGCTGCGGGTCACCTGCTCGCCGCTCGCGGGGTCGACCGCCGAACGCGTGGTGGCCACCGACTGGCGGCGGCGGAACACCATCACGAGGCTGATGAGGAAGACGACGACGCCGGCGGCCATCAGGATGTACCCGATGAGGGCGAGATTGACGACGCCGCCCAGATCGACATTGACCGCGAACGCCAGGATGGCGCCGATCACGAAGAGAGCGATTCCGGTTCCGATACCCATGGGGTGCTCCTCAAACTCGGGTTGGTCGCGGCGAGAGCTTCGCCGCGGTGACCGCCGGCTGACAATCCGCTGAAGACCGTCGACCTCGTCTGGTCGGTCGAGATCCTGCCTACCATGATTGAGTCAAGAGCGATTGAGCGAATTTTTCGGAGGGGTCCGATGCCCGCGGAGTTGAAGAGACGTGCCGCGGTGTTCGCCGCCCTCGCGGAGCCGAACCGCCTGCGCATCGTCGACCTGCTCACCCTCGGCGACCTGTCGTCGTCGGAGATCGAGCTCCTCCTGAAGCTACGCTCGAACCTCGTCGCCCACCACCTCAAGGTGCTGGAGAAGGCGGCTATCGTCACGCGCATCCGCTCGGAGTTCGATCGGCGCCGCAGTTACATCACGCTGCACGACGAGGTCTTCGACACCCTCATGCCGAGCGATATCGATGCGCCCGGCCGAGTCGTGTTCGTGTGCACCGCGAACTCCGCGCGCTCGCAGCTGGCCGAGGCCATCTGGCGCGACACCAGCCCCATCCCGGCGGTCTCGGCGGGAGTTCTTCCTAGCGACTCGGTGAACCCGGGGGCGGTGGCCGTCGCCGCGCGTCACGGTGTGCGCATCGACGAGGGCAAGCGGCCGCAGCACGTCGACGAGGTGCTCGACCCCCACGACTTCGTGGTGACCGTGTGCGACAGCGCCCACGAGCAGCTGGTGGGTCGCGACGACCTGCACTGGTCGATCCCCGACCCCGCCACCGCCGGCACCCCGGAGGCGTTCGACAGCGCCTTCGCGACGATCGCCCGCCGCGTGCGCGGTCTGTCGGCACGCATCCGCCCCCTGTCGGAGCGCGGCGCCGTCCCGACCGGCTGAGCGACGCTATTCGCGCGAGCTGAGCAGGATGCCGGCGCCGTCGAGGCGCTCGTGAACGGCTCGAGCGGTGGCCCGGTACTTCTTGTCGAGGTGGGCGAGTGCGACCTCGCCATGGCCCGTGCCGCTCACGCCGTAGAGCGTCGGGCGCTTGAGCTCGACCTCGACGCCGCCGCCGGTCTGGGTGAACGTCACGGTCAGGATGACCGGCTCGTCGGCGTTCGTGAACATCTTCTGCAGGAAGCTCGGTTCGGTGCCGAGGGTGGCGTGCCACTCGCCGGCCGAGCGCTTCTCGACCACGTACTGCTCGCTCGTCAGCACCTCGTCGACCGCCTGCTGTGCGCCGTCGATCGGGCCCGAGACTTCGTAGACCCACCTGAACATGCCGGTCATGCCGCCTCCCTTCCTCCGCCGCGCTCAATCTAGCGGCTCCACCCCCGCTTCCCGAGGCTCGAGACCGCGACCACGGGGTTTCGCCCAGCGGAGCGCTGCTCGGCACCGCGGGGCGCCGCCGGGCGCGGTCGGCTCCGCTCACCGCAGCACCCCTCAACAGGGGGCAGAGGGCGGGGCCGGGTCGTTGGAATACTCGGATCGGGCGCCGCCGGTCGGGCACGCCGACCCGCAGCACACAAGGAGTGACCGTGAACGGCGCCGTTCGAGCCCCCTCACCGAGCATCCGTTCGATCGGGAGGGTGCTCGCGTCGACAGCGGTCACCGCGCTCCTCGTCGGCGGCGGTCTCGTGACGGCGCTTCCGGCTGCGGCAGCGGTCACGGCGCCGGTGCCGTCGGGGGTGTACCTCTCGTCGCCGTGGGTGGAGCCGGGCGGCCGGGTGCCGCTGGCCTTCGTGGGCGACGGCACGTGCCCGACGCCGGGCGATGCCGCCTTCGTGAGCGAGACCGGAACCACCCCGCTCGAGCGGAGCGGTTTCGGTGAGGGGTACTGGGTGTATCACGACTACGCCTTCGTCGACCGCGACCAGAACCCGCTGCCGATCGGTCAGGACGGCCCGGTCAGCGGCACTCTCACCGTCGACTGCGGGGAGACCACGGTCGCCCTCCCCCTCACGGTGAGCCCGACCCCACCCCCGACGATCTACCACAGCCCCACCGCGTGGACCTGGTACACCCCGGGCAGTGCCGCCCTCGGCAGCGAGGTGGTGGTGAACGCGCTCGGATTCGCACCGGGTGAGACGGTCACGGTGAGCCTCGTGAATGCGACCCGTTATCGCGGCGACGGCGACGTCTCCGCCGTGGCTGCGGCACCGGTGGCCGTCACCGCCGACGGCGAGGGCGCCATCACCGCCGAGGTCGCGCTCCCCGACGGCTGGGCGACCACCGACGTGGTCGACCTCGTCGCCGCCGGGGCGGAGAGCGGCTACCTGCTCGTCTCGGGCGAGGGCGAGCCGATCAACGGCATCGCAGCGCTCGAGCTCGACACCGACGGTCTCGCGGTGCCGGGAGGCTCGCTCGCCGTCTCGGCGTCAGGCTTCGAGGCGGGTGAGACGGTCACCGTGGCCCTGCACTCGGCGTCGGCTCCGGCTCGCGCACTCGGCACCCTCACCGCCGATGCGGGTGGCACCGTGTCGGGCCGGGTCGCCGTTCCGGCCGACGCCGCGCTCGGCAGCTCCCGGGTGTGGGCCGGCGCGTCGAGCGTCGGCTACCTGCTGCTCACGACCGAGCTCATCGTCGGCGAATCCGAGCGCATCGCCGCGCCCGACCGCTACTCGAGCGCCGTCGACATCGCCCGCGCCGCCTTCCCCGGCACCGCCGACGTCGTCTACGTCGCCACCGGGGCGAGCTATCCGGATGCTCTCGGGGCCGGCGCGGCGGCTGCCGAAGCCGGCGGTCCGCTGCTGCTCACCGCACCGAACGAGCTCCCGGCTGCGGTGAAGCAGGCGATCACCGAGCTGTCGCCCGAGCGCATCGTCGTGGTGGGTGGCCCGAACTCGGTCTCGGAGAGCGTCCTGAAGCAGCTTCGCACGCTCGCGCCGAGCGTGGAGCGACGAAGCGGAGCCGACCGCTACGCCTCCTCGCGAGCGATCGTCGAGACCGCCTTCGACTCCGCGAGCACCGCGTTCATTGCCACGGGCGCGACCTTCCCCGACGCGCTCAGCGCGACGAGTGCCGCGGCGAGCGAGGGCGCACCGGTGCTGCTCATCCCGGGCACCGCATCCGCCGTCGACGCCGAGACGCTGGCGCTGCTCGATCGGCTCGGGGTCACCCGGGTCGCTATCACCGGGGGGCCGAACTCGGTCTCGGCGGCGATCGAGTCGCAGCTGAAGGCCGAGTACGGCGCGTCGAAGGTGAGCCGCCTCGGCGGCGCCGACCGCTACGCCGCCTCGGCCACGGTCAACCTCGCGGCGTTCGACTCCGCGAGCGAGGCGTTCCTCGCCACGGGCGTGAACTTCCCCGACGCCCTCGCGGGGGGTGTGCTCGCGGCGACGAAGTCGGCGCCGCTCCTCGTCGTGCCCGGCGACTGCGTTCCGTCGACGACGATCGACGCGCTGCACGGGTGGGGCGTCACGAAGGTCACGCTGCTCGGCGGACCGGCGAGCCTCTCCCCGGCCGTGGAGACGCTCCACCGCTGCCCCTGAGCACCGGCACCGGCGCCGCCAGCAGCGGGCTGTTCGAAAACGCAAACGTCGCGCCGACCTCCGCCTGGACGGGCGCGGTCGGCGCGACGTTTGCGTTTTCGAACCGAGCCGCCCGCGCGGTGCCCCTCGGCTCGCGCGCCTACGGCGGCTACCGCCCGCTCAACTCACGAACTGGGCGAGCTGGAGCAGGTTGCCGCAGCCGTCGTCGAGCACCGCGAC
Source organism: Herbiconiux sp. SALV-R1 (assembly GCF_013113715.1). Taxonomy (GTDB): domain Bacteria; phylum Actinomycetota; class Actinomycetes; order Actinomycetales; family Microbacteriaceae; genus Herbiconiux. The sequence continues at coordinate 1,486,871 of NZ_CP053344.1, read as the reverse complement.
GATGACCGGGCCCATGGCCGTGGGCGGCTGGGTGAAGGTGACTCCGAGGCCCACCAGGCGCTCGTACTCGGCCTGCACGTCGTCGACGCCGAGCTGCAGGAAGGGGATGCCGTCGGCCGCCAGCGCCTCGGTGAACGGGCCGACCGCGGGGTGCCCCTTCGGCTCGAGCGAGAGCTGGGTGCCGCCCGGCAGCTCGGGGTCGACGACGGTGAGCCAGCGGTGCTCCCCCAGGGGCACGTCGGCCGCCACCGCGAAGCCGAGACGCTCGGTGTAGAACTCGACGGCGCGCTGCTGGTCGTCGACGAAGACGCTCACGGTCTGGAGTTTCATGACTGCTTCTCTCTGCTCTCTCGCACCGGCCAGCGCTCGGCGATCTGCGCGAGCGGTGCGGTGTCGATGGTGTGGAAGGTGTACTTGCCCCGGCGCTCCCGGTGCACCAGCCCCGCGGACTCGAGCACCTCGAGGTGCTGCGAGACGGCCTGGCGGCTGGGTGAGATGCCGTGGCTCATGGCCAGCCGGGAGCACAGCTCGAACAGCGTCTGCTCGTCGTGGAGCAGCAGTTCGTCGAGCAGCGCGCGCCGAGTTTCGTCGGCGAGAGCCTTGAACACGTCGGCCACGAGCCCACTATAGGCAAGTATCGACTTGCCTATCAAGAGTCGCCCGCCATGATGGCCCCGTCGACGCCCGGGTGCGTCGAGAGTGTCCGCGCGCGCGTACGGCCGCGCGCGCCGGTTGTCCAGCCCCTCGGCGGCGGGCGGGTGCGCGCCTACGGTCGCGAGCGACGCGGCCCGAACGCGGGTCGCGCACAACGGAGGCTCATCGTGACATCCCAGACGGATGCGCGGGCCGGCGAGACGAAGCTCAAGCGTCGCATCACCGGTCCGCTCCTGTTCCTGTTCATCCTCGGCGACGTGCTCGGCGCCGGCATCTACGCGCTGATGGGGGTGCTGGCCGGAGAGGTCGGCGGGGCGCTGTGGGCTCCGCTGCTGCTGGCCCTGCTCCTGGCGCTCCTCACCGCCGGGTCGTACGCCGAGCTCGTCACGAAGTACCCCAAGGCGGGCGGAGCGGCCGTGTTCGCGCAGCGGGCCTTCAAGCCGCCGATCATCTCGTTCCTCGTCGGCTTCTGCATGCTCGCCGCCGGGGTGGTGAGCGCCGCAGGGCTCGCCCTGGCCTTCACCGGGGAGTACCTGCAGACCTTCCTGCCGGTTCCGCCGATCCCGGCGGCCATGGTCTTCCTCGTGCTGGTCGCCGCGCTCAACGCCCGCGGCATCAGCGAGTCGGTCAAGAGCAACGTGGTGATGACCGTCATCGAGGTCTCCGGCCTCGTGATCGTCGTCGTCGCCGTGGCGGCCATGCTGGGCGGCGGCGGGGGCGACGTCTCACGGGTGACCGAGTTCCCCGCCGATTCGTCCCCCGCCCTGGCGGTGCTCGGCGGAGCGATCATCGCCTACTACTCCTTCGTGGGCTTCGAGACCTCGGCCAACGTCGCCGAGGAGGTGCGCGACCCCTCGCGGGTGTACCCGCGCGCCCTGCTGGGGGCGCTCGTCACGGCGGGTGCGGTGTATGTGCTGGTGGGTCTCGCATCCGCCATCGCCCTGCCCGCCGAGGACCTCACCGAGTCCTCGGGGCCGTTGCTCGCGGTGGTCGCGGCCACCGGATTCCCGGTGCCCGACTGGCTGTTCAGCCTCATCGCGCTCGTGGCGGTGGCGAACGGCGCGCTGCTCACCATGATCATGACGAGCCGCGTGACCTACGGCATGGCGGAGCAGGGACTGCTGCCGCCGGTGCTGTCGAGGGTGCTGCCGAAGCGGCGCACACCGTGGGTGGCCATCGTCGCCACCACCGTCATCGCGATGCTGCTCACGCTCGTCGGCGATCTCGAGACCCTCGCCTCGGCGGTCGTGCTGCTGCTGCTGTTCGTGTTCATCAGCACGAACGTGGCGGTGCTCGTGCTGCGCAGGCAGCGGGTCGAGCACGAGCACTTCAGGGTGTGGACCTGGGTTCCCGTGCTCGGCGTACTCTCGTGCATCCTGCTGCTCACCCAGCAGGAGCCGCTCGTCTGGGCGTTCGGCGGCGCCTTCGTCGTGCTGGGCGTGGTGCTCTACCTCGTGCGCCGCGCCACCTCGTCGAAGACGGATGCGCCCACCCGGGGTTCGTCGACGCGTTAGCAGCCGCGCCACGGGCGGGCCAAGCGGGCCGGGCGTGCGCAGCGCCCGGCCCCTGCCCGGCTCAGAGGATGGGCGTGCCGCCGGTGACGGCGATGCGGGCGCCCGAGACGTAGCTGGCCTCGTCGGAGGCGAGCATGACGTAGACGGGCGCGAGCTCGGCGGGCTGGCCCGGGCGGCCGAGCGGCGACTGCGAGCCGAAGCTCTCGACCTTGTCGGGCTCCATGGTCGCCGGGATGAGCGGCGTCCAGATCGGCCCCGGCGCCACGCTGTTCGCCCGGATGCCCCGCTCCGCCAGCATCTGCGCGAGCGACGCGCTGATGCTCGCCACCGCCGCCTTGGTCGCGGCGTACGGGAGCAGGTTCGGCGACGGCTTGTCCGACTGCACCGAGGTCGAGCCGATGATCGATCCGCCCGCCGGGATGTGCGGCAGCGCCGCCTTCACCAGATGGAAGTAGGCGCTCACGTTCACCGCCCACGTGTAGTCCCATTCCTCGTCGGGGATGTCTTCGATCGTCGGCCGATCCATCTGGAACGCCGCGTTGTTGACGAGCACGTCGATGCGCCCGAACTCCGCCACCGTCTGCTCGACGATCGACCGGCAGTGCGCCGGGTCGGCTATGTCACCGGGGATGCTCAGGACCTTCCGGCCCGCCGCCTCCACGAGTGCGCAGGTCTCGGCCGCATCCTCGTGCTCGGAGAGGTAGGAGATGGCCACGTCGGCTCCTTCGCGCGCGTAGGCGATCGCGACCGCCTTGCCGATGCCGCTGTCGCCGCCCGTGATGAGTGCGACCTTGCCGGCGAGTCTGCCGCTGCCGACGTAGCTGTCCTCCCCGTGGTCGGGCTTCTGCTCGAGCTCCTGCTCGGAACCGGGCGGGGTCTGCTGCTCTGCTTCTGGCATGTCTGTCCTCCATCGGGGTGTCTCTTCGCACCCTACGGACGCACCGCCCGTCGGCACGGGGGTTGACAGCCCTCCGGCACCGCCGCCGGGCGTCGACCGCGCCGGGCGGCCAGAATGGAGGCATGAAGATCCTCCTCCCCGACACCACCGACCTCAGCGCCCTCAAGATCGGGGAGTCCGACACCGCGGTCGTCTACGACCCCTCGGTCGCCATCCCTGCCGAGCACCGCGACGCCGAGGTGCTGGTGGCCTGGCGCAACACGGCCGATAACCTCGCCGACGCCGCCCGTCACCTCGGCGACCTGAAGCTCGTGCAGACGTTGGCCGCGGGCCCGGATGCGGTGCTCGCCGCCGGCTTCTCCCCCGACGTCGTGGTCACCTCGGGCCGCTCCCTGCACGACGAGACGGTCGCCGAGCACACCCTCGCGCTGGTGCTCGCTCTGGTGCGACGCCTCGACCTGATGCGGGATGCGCAGCGCGACGCTGTCTGGGACGAGGAGTTCCTCGAGGCTCAGCGCGACCCCGCGACCGAGCACCTCTACACGCTGGCCGGCGCCCACGTCTGCATCTGGGGCTTCGGCTCCATCGCCCGCACGCTGGCCCCGATGTTCGAGCTGCTGGGCGCGCAGGTCACCGGCGTCGCGTCGAGCGCGGGAACCCGTTTCGGCTACGAGGTGGTCGACGACGCGGGGCTCCACGCCCACCTCGCCGGCGTCGACGTGCTCATCTCGCTGCTGCCGGCGACGCCTCAGACCGAGAAGGCCTTCGGCGCGCCGCTCCTCGACGCGATGAAGCCCGGCGCCGTGTTCGTGAACGTCGGCCGTGGGGCCACCGTCGACGAGCAGGCCCTCGTCGACGCCCTCACCTCGGGCCGTCTGCGCGCCGCCGCCCTCGACGTGATGCAGCAGGAGCCGCTGCCCGCCGACTCGCCCCTGTGGTCGACGCCGAACCTCCTGCTCACCCCGCACGCGGCGGGCAACCGCCCCCGTGGCGCCGCCGCCCTGATCGCCCGCAACCTCGAGGCCCTCCGAGCCGGCGGCCCCCTCGAGAACGTCGTCGACCGCACCTGAGAACCGCGCGGGCCGCGGGCCGCGGGCTCGGTCCACCGACCGCGGGCACGGGGCTTGGGCCGCGGGCTCCAACCCTGGCCGGGTGCCGCGGTCGGTCGCCCGCCGCGCCGGCCACCGCCGCTCCCCCGCTCAGCGGTCGGTGCCCGGCACCACCGGCCCGGCGTCCCGCGTGCCCACGATCTCCGACTCGGGCAGCGCCTCGGCGAGCCGCTCCAGCTCCGCCTCGGTGAGCTCGAGTGCCGCAGCCGCCGCGTTCTCCTCGAGCCGCGCCCGGCGACGGGTGCCGGGGATCGGCACCGCCCCGTGGGCCCTCACCCACGCCAGGGCGACCTGCGCCGCGGTCGCGCCGCGCTCCGCCGCCACGGCCGCGACCCGGTCGGCGAGCGCCGCGTTCGCCGCGATCGCCTCGCCCTGGAACCTCGGGAGGCCGAACCGCGCATCCGTCGCATCGAGGTCTGACGCCGAGCGGATGCTCCCCGTGAGCAGCCCGCGCCCGAGCGGCGAGAAGGCCACCAGCCCGATGCCCAGCTCGTCCATCACGGCCTTCTCGCCGTTGTGCAGCACGTCGCGCGAGAACAGCGAGAACTCCGACTGCACGGCGGCGAGCGGATGCACGGCGTGCGCCCGCCTGATGGTCGCCTCCGACGCCTCCGACAGGCCGATGTGCCGCACCTTGCCCTCGGCGACGAGCTCCGACATCGCCCCGACGCTCTCCTCGATGGGCACCTTAGGGTCGACCCGGTGCAGGTAGTAGAGGTCGATCACGTCGGTGCCGAGGTGCCGCAGCGACCGCTCGGCGGCCCGCTTGATGTAGGCCGGGGTGCCGTTGCGGCCGTGCACGGTGCCGTCGTCGTCGGTCTCGCTCGACGCCTTCGTGGCGAGCACCACCTCGTCGCGGCGGTCACCGAGGGCTCTCGCGATGAGCTTCTCGTTCTCGAACGGCCCGTACGCCTCCGCGGTGTCGAGGAAGGTCACGCCGAGATCGACGGCGCGCCGCAGGGTCGCGGTCGACTCCTGCTCGTCGCTCGCCCCGTAGAACGCGCTCATGCCCATCGCTCCGAGCCCGATGGCCGAGACCCGAAGGCCGTCGCCGAGCGCGGTGCGGGGGAAGTCGGCGAGGCGGTAGGCGGCGATCTTGGAGTCGAGCGCGGCGAGATGCGCGCGGGTGCGCTCGAGGGCGGCGAGAACCTCCTCGCGATGGCGCTCGAGAACCACCAGTCGCGCCGGCTCCGTGCCGGAGCTCCGGCTGAGTTCGGCCATGCGCCGCACCTCGGCGATCCCCATGCCGGTCTCCCGCAGCATGATGAGCCCGGCGATCCAGTCGAGGTCGGAGGCGCCGTACCGCCGCCGGCCGCCGGGGTCGCGCGGCGCGGGGTCGAGCAGCAGGCCCTCGCGCTCGTAATAGCGGAGGGTGTCGATGCTGAGGCCGGTGAGGCGGGCGACCTCGCCGATGGAGAGGCCGGATGCGGGCACGTCGATGTCGAAGGTGGGCAGCGGGATGATCGTCATGCCCCCATCGTGCAAGCTGGAGCGCACTCCAGGTCAAGGCCCTTCGGGTGCTGTGAGTTCGATGTCAAGGCCTTGGAGGGCATCCGGGTGCCGCGTTGGCTCGAGAGCACGAAGAGATCAGATCGACAGTGAGGATCAAGCAGATGGCCCAGATCATCGAGAGCATCGACGTCGCCGTTCCCGTGACGGTGGCGTACGACCAGTGGACCCAGTTCGAGAGCTTCCCGAAGTTCCTCGACGAGGTGGAGTCGATCACCCAGCAGGACGACACGCACACGCACTGGAAGGTCAAGGTCGGCGGTGTGGAGCGCGAGTTCGACGCCGAGATCACCGAGCAGCACCCCGACGAGCGCGTCGCCTGGACCAGCCGCGGCGGCGACACCGAGCACGCGGGCGTGGTCACCTTCCACAAGCTCGACGACACCACCTCGCGGGTGACCGTTCAGCTCGACTGGGAGCCGGAGGGCTTCCTCGAGAAGGCGGGCTCGCTGCTCGGTGCCGGCACGCACGCCGTGAAGAAGGACCTCAGGAACTTCAAGGAGTTCATCGAGAGCCGCGGCGACGCGACGGGTGCGTGGCGCGGCGACGTCGAGGCCTGAGTCAGTCGCCCTCGGGGGTGTAGCCGTGTCGCACGGCGAGCTCCTCGAGGGCGGCTTTCGACGTCACGCCGAGCTTGCGGTAGGCGTTGCGCAGCTGCGTCTTGACCGTGTTGCGCGACACGAACAGCTCGGCGGCGGCGTCGTCGAGCGATGCCGAGCCGATGACGCTGCGCACCACCGCCAGTTCGCGTGGCGTGAGTTCGAGGAACGGATCGGCCCCCGGGCCCGCGACGTCGGCGCTCAGGGCTGAGAAGACGGTCTCGGGCAGGCGGGCATCGGTCTGCTCGAGCAGCTCGGTCAGGTCGTCGATCGGAACAACCGTGAGCGACAGGTACAGACGGTGCTGGTTGGCGAGCTTGATCGCCATGCGCAGCTGCTTGGCCGCCGATTCCGGGTCGCCCAGACGGTGCGCCGCCACGGCCGCCACGCCGAGCGCGCCGATGAGCAGCCGGGGCGAGGTCGTGGAGATGCCGACGAGCGCCGTGGCCCGCCGTCTCGCCTGAGCCGCGTCACCCGCGACCAGCAGCGCCGCCGCCCGCCACAGCCGGATCTGGCGGGCTCCGAAGTCGTCGGCGCCGCGACCGTCGATGTCGAGCGACTCGAGCGCCTCCCGCGAGGCGGCCCAGTTGTCGAGCCGGCCGAGCAGCACCGACCGCGCTATCGCCACGAGCGGTGCCCACGCTCCCGTCGTCGTCGCCTGGTGGGGCAGCGTGGCGGCCGAGGAGTCGATCTGCGTGAGCAGCACGAGGCAGCGCGCCGGGTCGTCTTCGACGAGCGCCGCCAGGTATTTCTGCGCCGGCCACCGCTCCGGCACGCCCGTGAGGTCGACGGCGGCGAGCTCCCGCCTGGCGTCGTCGAGCCTCAGCTCGTCGAGCAGCAGGTGCACGCGTGCGAAGCGGGCGGTGACGGATGCGCGGTTCTCCCACCACTCCGAGCCGACGTCGGGAAGGCGGTCGAGCCAGTTCCTGGCCTGGATGTTGCGGCCCGCGAGAGCGTGGATCCAGGCCAGTGCCCCGGCGGTCGACGCGATCGCGATGGTGTGCTCGACGGCCACGGCGGCGTCGTAGCTCTCGGTGTACTCGCGGGTGGCCCGATCGGTGTCACCGTCGTACTCCCAGGCCATCGCCCACTGGAAGACGATCTCGGGCAGCGCCTGCTGCAGGGTGGCGCGGGTGTCGTCGTCGGCCTCGTCGACCAGCAGGCGAGCCTCGGCGGCGGCCGCCGTCGCCTCCGTGTAGCGACCGCGCGCCCGCCGCTCGGCGACCTTGCTGGTGAGCTGCGCGAGCACGTCGAGGAGGCTCTGCGGCTCGGGGGTCGGCGAGGTGCCGCGGAAGATGGTGGTGGGCGTCTGCCCGTTCGAGACGTACCGGCTCACGTAGTTCGCCGCGAGCGCCCAGCGCGGGTGCGCCTCGAGAACGGGTGCGGGCAGGGCGCTCACGGCACGCTTGACCGCATTCGGGTCGTCGGAGAGCAGCTCGGCCCAGCGCTCGTCGAGCGCGGCGACCACCTCGTCCCAGGCGGAGCGGTCGACGAGGTCGTCGAGCTCGGTCTGCGCCCCCGCGCCGCCGCCCCCAGCCGATCCAGTCATGTCCGGGAGAATCTAGCGCCGGATCGCCTGTCCCGACCCCGATTCCGGCAGCACTCACCCGCCGCCTCACCCGCCGCCCTGCGCGGGAGGTTCGCTGTCGTCGAGGGAGGCGGCTCGTCGCACGGCACGGAGCAGGAGAGGCGCGGCGACCCAGATCACCACGATAAAGGCGAGCACGCCGACCGCGGCCCAGACGGCGACGTCGGGCGAGGCCACGAAGTCGAACACGAACAACACGATGCCGATGAACAGCAGCGAGGCGACGGCGAGACAGGCGAGCAGGATGACGTTCGACGCCTGCACCAGCTGCTTCTTCGCCTTGCGCCGGAACAGGAGCCGGTGCAGCACGACGGGCGCCAGGGCCAGCAGCGTGAGACAGGTGGCCATGACGACGAGGGTGAGGTAGAGCCCGCGGTCGAAGGCGGTGAGCTCCGTGAAGCGCTGCTGGAAGGGAAGGGTGAGCAGGAAGCCAGCGAGGATCTGGGTGCCCGTCTGGAGCACCCGGAACTCCTGCAGCAGCTCCGACCAGTTGCGGTCGTAGCGCTCGTTGGGCGTCTCGTCCCTGCCGTCGCCCGGCACCGCATCCTGTTCCTCGCGCCCGTCGCCCATGGTTCCCGACCGTCCTTCCCGTCGTGCTCTTGCGACCGTACTCCCGGGCGACCGCCCCGGGCACAGGGGTGGCGCCGACGACCGCTAGCGTGGTGGGATGGCGACAGTGGTGCGGTGGTGGGACGCCCGGCAGGTGCCGATCTACCTCGCCGCCCTGGCCGCAGGCGCGGTCGCCGGGCTGCTCGCGCCCGGGGCGTCGGTTCCGCTCGGTGCCGCGATCACGCCGCTGCTCGCCCTCCTCCTGTTCGCGACCTTCCTCGCGGTGCCGCTGGGCGAGCTCGGGCGAGCGGTGCGCGACGTGCGGTTCCTGCTGACGGTCGTCGCCGTGAACTTCGTCGCCGTGCCGCTCGTGGTCGTGCCGCTGTCGCGTGCGGTCGCCGACGACTCCGGGCTGCTCATCGGCCTCCTGCTGGTGCTGCTCACGCCCTGCGTCGACTACGTCATCGTCTTCACCGGGCTCGCGGGCGGCGCGAGAGCGCGCCTGCTCGCCGCCACTCCCCTGCTCATGCTGCTGCAGATCGTGCTCCTGCCGCTGTACCTCCTCCTGTTCGCGGGGCCCGAGGCGGTGGGCGTCATCGAGCACGGACCCTTCGTCGAGGCGTTCCTGGTGCTGGTCGCCGCCCCGCTCGCCGCGGCGGCACTCGTGCAGGCCGCGACGAGGAGACGCTCCGCGCCGCGGGTCGCGCGAGCGGGGGCGGCGATCGAGGGTGGCGCCGCCGCGGCCATGGTGCCGCTCATGGCGCTCGTGCTCGCCGTGGTCGTCGCCTCGCAGCTCGCCGAGGTGGGGCGGAACGCCGCCGCCCTCGTGCGACTCGTTCCGCTCTACGCCGCCTTCCTCGTGCTGATGCTCGGCGTCGGGCTGCTGGTCTCACGCGGGGCCGGGCTCGACCAGCCGGGCCGGCGCGCAGTCGTGTTCAGCGGGGCCACCCGCAACTCGCTGGTGGTGCTGCCGCTCGCACTGGCCCTCCCCGCGGAGCTCGGCCTCGCCCCGCTCGCCGTCGTGACGCAGACGCTGGTCGAGCTCGTGGGCATGGTCGTCTTCGTGCGGCTGGTGCCCGCGCTCCTGCCGACGCGCGAGGGCCGGGGCGGCGAGGGCAGCACCCGGGTGACCCCCGCATCCGGCTGATATCCTGACGGCTCGCAGCATGAAGGACCGTCGCGGCGGCCCGCCGAACGGAGCAGCACACCATGACCGAACCGAGCGACTCCAGGGTCGGCCTCTACATCGACTTCGACAACATCGTCATCTCGCGCTACCAGCAGCTGCACGGCCGGCAGGCGTTCCAGCGCGACGGCATCCGCGACTTCGACCGCACCCGCCAGGGCGCCGACCCCGAGATCGCCGCCCGCCTCGCCGCGGCGACCGTCGACTTCGACGCCGTCGTCGACTTCGCCGCCTCGTTCGGCACCATCGTGGTGAACCGGGCCTACGCCGACTGGTCTGTGCCCGTCAACGCCAGCTACCAGCGGCAGCTGATGTCGCGGGCCGTCGACCTCACTCAGCTGTTCACCACGACCACCCGAGGCACGAAGAACGGGGCAGACATCCGTCTCGCCGTCGACGTGGTCGAAGACCTGTTCCGCCTTCCCGACCTCACCCACGTCATCATCGTCGCCGGCGATTCCGACTACATCGCGCTCGCGCAGAAGTCGAAGCGGCTCGGCCGCTACGTGGTGGGCATCGGGGTCGCCGGCTCGTCGAGCACGTCGCTAGCCGCCGCCTGCGATGAGTTCGAGCACTACGACTCCCTGCCCGGGGTGAAGGATGCGGCGGGTTCCGTCGCGCGAGCGGGCGGCGCGACCGGAGGCGGCCGGGCGGGTGGGCGCAAGACCGACGCGGGAGCCGGAGCCGCAGCCGGGGCCGGCGGAACCGAGGCCGACGGCGCCGCGTCGCAGGCGCGGGCAGCGGGAGGCGCCGACGGCGACACCGCCGCACCCGAGAAGAAGCCCGCCACCCGCGGCCGCCGCGCGGCGACCACCCCGACCTTCTCGCACCTCGACGACGCGGGCTACGACGAGCCGGAGCCCGCCGAGCAGGTCGACCCTCAGCAGACCGCCACCGAACTGCTCGTGCGCGCCCTGCAGGTGGGGCACGCCAAGGGCGACGACGACGAGTGGCTGAACACCGGCAACGTGAAGAACCAGATGCGCCGCATGGATCCGTCGTTCAGCGAGAAGCCGCTCGGCTTCCGTTCCTTCGGTGACTTCCTCGCCTCGCGCGACGAGGTGGCCGAGCTCGGTGAAGACGGTTCCCAGCGCCTCATCCGGTTGCGCCAGACGCCCCCGCCGAGCGCCCGCCGCCGACGCTGAGCGTCACGCGCGATCGAGTCTCAACCGCATGACCACCCGCGGAAAGCCATTGAGCACCGAGGTGGTGTCGGCGGCCTTCTCGAACCCTGCCTTCTCGAACAGGCTCCTCGTTCCCACGTACGCCATCGTGAGATCGACCTTCGCGCCCGCGTTGTCGACGGGGTACCCCTCGATCGCCGGGGCGCCGTTCGCGCGCGCGAACTCCACGGCGCCCGCCAGCAGCCGGTGCGAGGTGCCCTGCCCGCGGTGGCCGGGCCGCACCCTGATGCACCACACCGACCACACCGCCTCGTCATCGACGTGCGGGATGCGCCGGTTGCGCGCGAAAGTCGTGTCGGCCCGCGGGTGCACGGCAGCCCAGCCGACCACCTCACCGTCGGCGTCGTAGGCGAGCACCCCGGGCGGCGGTTCGAGCTGCAGCAGCTCACGCACCCGCTCGCCCCGGGCGGGCCCGCTCAGCGCGAGGTTCTCCTTCGACGGGATGCGGTAGCTGAGGCACCAGCACACGTTCGCATCGGGGCGCTTGGGCCCCACCATCGTCGCCACGTCGGCGAACACCGTCGCCGGTCGCACCTCGATCCGGTCGCGCCCCACGACGGCACCCACCACCGCTCAGGCGACGGCGACGGCGCGCCCGCCGCGCGGGCTCGTCATGCGGGCGAGCAGGGTGGGCAGGGTGCGGGTGACGTACGAGGAGGTGTCGAAGTCGCTCTCGTCGTGCCCGGCGAACACCCACCCCTCGAATGAGCTCTCGTAGCTCTCGAGGATGAGCCGGGCCGCGAGCGCGGGCGGCCAGCTCGGGTCGCGGTCGAGTTCGTCGATCAGCTCGATCACCACCGCCGACAGGGTCTCCAGGTGCCGCCGCTCGGCGGCGAGCAGCGATTCGGCCGCGTTCGCCGAGCGCAGTGCCCGCAGCCTGCGCTCGGCGCGGATGATCACCGCACCCCGGTCGATCGGCCGCGCCTGCGCGAGCGCCACGGCCGCCCGGCCGAGAAGCTCCTCGTCGTCGAGACCCGCGAGCCCGCCGAGCCCCGCCCGCAGGCGTTCGGCGCACTCCTCGGCGAGCCGCTCCTGCACGGCGTCGAGGAACTCGTCGTCGGTCGCGAAGAGGGCGCGGAACGACTCGGGGTGGATGCCGGCCTGCTCGCAGACGTCGGCGATGAGCTGCGGGGTCACGGCGCCTCCGGCCGCGAGGGCGATGCGCCCGGCGGCGGCGAGGCGGGAACGGGCGTCGGCGCGCTGCCACTCGGTCTTTCTCACCATCGACTCGACCTTTCTCGCACGAGAGAACCCTAGCCCAGCGGCTGCTCCCCGAGCGCTGCCGCCTTGGCCAGCAGCACCTCCCGCTCGCGCTCGTTCGCGGTGAGCGCGGCGGCGGTGGTGAGCTCGGCGCGCGCCTCCCGGTCGCGCCCGAGCCGCGCGAGCAGCTCGCCGCGCACGCTCGGGATGAGGTGGCTTCCGCGCAGCGCCCCCTCCTGCTCGAGCCGGTCGACGATGACGAGAGCGGATGCGGGCCCCACCGCCTGCGCCACCGCCACCGCGCGGTTCAGCTCGACCACCGGGTTGGGCGCGAGCCGCCCGAGCGCCTCGTACAGCACCACGATCGCCTCCCAGTCGGTGGCCTCGACGCTCGGCGCCGTGGCGTGCCGTTCCGCGATGGCCGCCTGCAGGGCGTAACTGCCGCGACCGCGGCCGAGCGCATCCGCCCGGGCGAGCGCGGCAACCCCGCGCGCGATCTGCGCGCGGTCCCAACGGGTGCGGTCTTGGTCGGCGAGCAGCACGGGCGCGCCCTGCGGGCCGGTGCGCGCCGCGAAGCGGGAGGCCTGCAGCTCCATCAGGGCGACCAGGGCGTGGGCCTCGGCTTCTCGCGGCATGAGGCTCTGCAGCATCCTGCCGAGGCGGAGCGCCTCGTTCGCGAGTTCGGGCCGCATCCAGCGCTCCCCGCTCGTCGCGGCGTAGCCCTCGGTGAAGACGAGGTAGACCACGCCGAGCACCGCCGAGAGCCGTTCCTTCCAGGCGGCGGGCTCGGGGGTCTCGCACGGCACCTTGGCCGCGGCGAGGGTCTTCTTCGCCCGCACGATGCGCTGCTGCACGGTCGCCACCGGCACCAGGAACAGGCGCGCGATCTCCTCGCTGGTGAGCCCGGCCACCACCCGGAGGGTGAGCGCCACCTGCGCCTCGCGGGCGAGCACGGGGTGGCAGGCGGTGAACACCAGCCGCAGCACGTCGTCGTCGATCGGCTCCCAGCCGGGGTCGGCCGCCTCGTCGAGCTCGTGCGCGAGCACGCGGTGCCGCTCGTCGAGCCGCGACCGCCGGCGCCAGGCGTCGATGGCGCGACGCTTGGCCACCGCGGTCAGCCAGGCGCCCGGGTTCTGCGGCACCCCCGAGGTCTGCCAGGCCACGAGCGCCTCGGCCACCGCCTCCTGCGCGAGGTCTTCTGCGGTGCCGAGGTCACCCGTCGCCTTGGCCAGGCTGGCGACGATGCGGGCGCTCTCGATGCGCCAGACCGCCTCGAGGCGGCGGCGCACCTCGTCGAGGTCGGCGCTCATCGGTTCAGACGCCTTCCGCGCCCGCCGAACCCGCCGCGCCCTCGGCGGCCCGCCACTCCTTCTCCTTCTGGATGTACTCGTTGTCGGAGAACTCCTCGAAGTCGCTCTCGTCGGAGACCCGGCGCACCTCCAACTTGCTGCCGGGGCCGAGGGGCGCGCGCAGCGCCCACTCCCTCGCCTCGTCGCGCGACGACACCTGCAGCAGCCAGAAGCCGTTGAACAGTTCGTGCACCTCGCCGTAGGGGCCGTCGGTGACGACCGGGGTCTCGGTGCTGAAGTCGACGACGAACCCCTCGGCCGCGTCGGTGAGGCCGTCTCCGCCGATGAGCACACCGGCCTCGATCATCGACTCGTTGTAGGCCCCCATCGCGTTGATGATCTGCTCGAAGTCGAGGTCTTTCGACGCGTCGAGCGCCTCGGCGGTGGTGCGCATGATGAGCATGTACTTCACGGTGTTCTCCTTGCGTCGTGAGGTGCCTGTCGTGGCCCTTCTACTATCGCGTCGAACGACGAGACCGTCGATCGACATCGCTCGACATCTTTTTTCGGATGTCTTCTCCGCGGCGGGTCACCGGCCTTCCGCGCGCTGCGCCCGCAGCCTCCGCTGCAGCGTCCCGCCGGCCCAGAGCCGCTCGTCGTCGGCACGGTCGTTCGCGGGGGCCATGCCCGCCCAGCCGCGGTAGAGCTCCGGGTCGACCGGCACCTCGCCCTCCCAGCCGGGCGTGGGCGCGAGCACCAGGGCGCCCCGGGCGACCGCCCCGTTCAGCAGGCTCCGCACCTCCCGCACCGAGGCCTCCGCCGCCCCGAACGGAGGGTCGAACAGCACGAGGTCGTCGTCGCGCACGAGCTGCAACGTCTCGAACGGCCGGCGCACCTCGATGGTGACGTCGCTGCGCCGCAGCAGCACCGAGAGGGAACGGATGCCGGCGGGGTCGAGAGCCAGCCGCTCGCGGGCCGGTCGGGCGCCGGCGAAGTCGGAGCGCATCCGCCCACCCCCGTCGAGGTCGGCCGTGCCGCGCAGGTAGGCGAAGCGCGCCGCCCGCTGCACCGGGTCGCTCGGGTCGCTGTCGAGCTCCGCACGGAAGTAGGGCTCGCTGTGACGCTCGGCGTGGAAGGCGAGGGCGGAGATGAGTGCTTCGGGCTCGTCGCGCGCCGCCTCCCAGGCCAGCACGAGGTCGGCGTGCGGTGAGCAAAGGGTCACCGCGGCATCCGGATGCTCGCGCAGCACGGCAAGGGCCACCGACCCGGAATCGAGGAACGGCTCGAGATAGCCGTCGACGCGCTCGGGCAGGCACTCGAGGGCGAGCTCGGCGAGGTGCCTGCTACGCGCACTCACCAGATAGGGCGCGGCCACCGCCCGTCGACCGCCGGCCGACGTCGTCGGCACCTTAGGCCCTGACGTGCACGAGCTCGGAGACGATGCGGCCGACGAGCTCGTAGGGAACCGGCTTCCGCACCGGGAACTTCACCGTGTCTTTGGCGGCGCGGAACGGGGCGACCTCGGTCTCGAGCGCCTCGTCGTCGAAGTGCGGCACGGCGTAGAGGGCGACGTGGGTCTTCCAGCCGGCGAAGAACACCAGAGGCCGGTCGCCGAGCGAGTACGTGGGCATGTGGTAGCTGATCGACTCCGCGGCCTCGGGGGCGGCGCCGAGCACGGTGCAGCGCATCGACTCGAGCACCTCGCGCACGTCGGTCGCGAACGAGGCGACGTAGGCGTCGACGGAGTCGAACTGCTGCGGGCCCACGAGCTCAGGAACCGGGCTCGTCGAAGTACGACAGACCGATGTCGTTGCGGGCCCTGGCGGCCTCGGCGCGCTCCTGGCGCAGCCGCTCGGCGCGCTCCTGGCGCTCGCGCAGCACCTCGGGGTCGACGGCCACCGTGCGCACCGTCATGCCGCCCTTTGTGGCCGGGCTGGTGGCGGGCTTCTTCGCCGCCGACGCGCGTGGTGCGCGCGGGCTCGACGAGCCCGAGGCGGCGCGCGGCTCCTTCACCACGGGCGGCTGGCCGGTGCCGGCGCAACGCTGCCCGTTCTTGTCGGCGTGCTGCACCATCGTCTGCGACACCAGGCCCACCGCGATCGATTTCCCGCACACCGGGCACTTCGTTGCCGTACCGCCTGCCATCGTCTTCCGAGCCTCCCGATCTGCCGTGCGCGAGAAATCCCGCCCAGAGATTTTCGCACGGATCGCGCTCACCGAGCGACGCCGACCATCAGCGAGCGACGCCCGGCAGCGACCCGAGGAATAGACCGGCGAGCCCGCCGGTTGCCCGTCTCATGCCCCTCTCCGCAGACTACGAACCCGGCACCAGCGACTGGGCCCGCCAGCAGCTCGACGTCTACGAGGCCTCGGGCGGCACCGAGGGCACCACCCTCAACGGCATGGGCGTCGTCATCCTCTCCACCATCGGCGCGAAGTCGGGCAAGCTGCGCAAGACGCCGCTCATGCGCGTGGAGCACGAGGGCGAGTACGCCGTGGTGGCCTCCCTCGGCGGTGCACCGAAGCATCCGGTCTGGTACTTCAACATCGTCGCGCACCCGCACGTCGAGCTGCAGGACCGCACCGAGAAGCACGACTACAGCGCCCGCGAGGTGTTCGGCGACGAGAAGGCCCTCTGGTGGGAGCGCGCGGTCGCCGCCTACCCGCCCTACGCCGACTACCAGCTGAAGACGCAGCGCGAGATCCCGGTCTTCGTGCTCACCCGCATCGACTCCTAGGGCACGCTAGGCCTCGCCGAAGCCGCCCTCCACGAGGTCGGCGAGGGCGTTCACGGCGTCGGTGCCCGCGGGGTCGTCGCTCGCGATCTCGACAGTCGTGCCCTTCGTGAGGCCGAGCGACATGATGCCGAGCAGGCTCTTCGCGTCGCGCCCGTTCACGGTGACCTTGGTGTCGAAGCTGCTCGCCAGCTTCACGAACTCGGCGGCCGGCCGCGCGTGCAGCCCATCGCGGTTCACGATGGTGACCGTGCGGGAGGGAGTTCCGGATGCGGGGGGCGCGGTCTCCGCGACAGACCCGGCTTCGAAGGCGGGCACCGCTGCGACGTCGCCGGCAGCCGACCCCAGGGCCTCCGCCTTCGCCTCACCGGAGGCCTCCGCTGCGGACTCACCCGCCGCCACCACGGCGGCGAGGTCGTCACCCGACTCGGCAGCGACGGCGGCGGCGACGCCGCCCTCGACGAGCGGGGCCGAGACGATGCGCACCCGATCGCGCACCTCGTCGTCGAGGAAGTCGAGCGCGGTCTCCGCGGTGAGGATGGCCGAGCCGAGGTCGCAGAACACGGCGACCCCGTGCCCGGAGTCGGCGGCGCCGATCGCCGAGCTCACCTTGTCGAAGCTCGTGCCGATGCCGCCCTCGTCGGTGCCACCGGCCGCGACCAGCGTGGCACTGCCGGCCATCTGGCCCGCCAGCTCGACGAGGCCCTCGGCGATCTTGACGCTGTGCGAGACGTAGACCACGCCCACCTTGCCGGGGGTGCCGGCCATCAGGCGTCACCGCCGACAGCGCCCGCGGCACCCGCGGTGCCCGCGGCATCTGCTGCGGCGTCGGCTGCCGCGCGGAGGATGAGCGACGACGACTGCGCGCCCGGGTCGCGGTGGCCGATCGCCCGCTCGCCCAGGTAGCTGGCGCGCCCCTTGCGCGCCACCAGCGGTTCGGTGGCGAGCGCGCCCGCCTCCGCCGCGGTCGCCGCCGCGTCGAGGATCTCGGCTTCCGAGCGCCCCGCGGCGGCCGCCTCGGTGGCGGCGTCGACTGCGGGCGTCCAGGCGTCGATCATCGTCTTGTCGCCGGGCTCCGCCTTGCCGCGCAGCACGATGCCGTCGCGTGCGGCGGTGAGCAGCGCCACGAGTGCCGCGCCGTCGAGCTCGGCCTCCTTGCCCACGGCGCCTGCGCCCTTGAGGTAGGCGGTGCCGAGCAGCGGGCCGGAGGCGCCGCCCACCGTCGAGATGAGCGTGGTGGCGACGAGCTTCAGGGCATCGCCCGGAACGGCGTCGGCGGGCAGCTCGTCGAGCTTCGCGATCACGGCGGTGAAGCCGCGGTCGAGGTTCTCGCCGTGGTCTCCGTCGCCGATCGCCCGATCGAGGGTGACCAGTTCCACCCGATGCTCCGACACCGCGTCAGCGGTGCGCCGGATCCAGTCGGTCGTCCAGGTGATGCCGAGGCCCATGCTTCTCCTTCTACCTTCCCCAGCGCAGCGCCGCCGTCTGAACGGGCGCGTCGTACAGCTCGGTGAGCTCGTCGTCGAGTTTCAGCACGCTGATCGACACGCCCTGCATCTCGAGCGAGGTGACGAAGTTGCCCACCAGGGAACGCGACACCTCGACGCCGCGATCGGCCAGCACGGCGGCAGCGTGACGGAAGACGATGTACAGCTCGACCTGCGGCGTGCCGCCCATGCCGTTCACCAGCAGGTGCACCTTGTCGCCGGAGTCGAGCGGGAGGTCGTCGAGGATCGGGCCGAGCAGCCGGTCGACGATGGCGTCGGCGGGCTCCAGCTTGATGCGCTCGCGGCCCGGCTCGCCGTGGATGCCGATGCCGATCTCGATCTCGTCGTCGGCGAGCTCGAAGCTCGGCTCCCCCGCGTGGGGCACGACGCACGGCGTCAGCGCGACGCCCATGGTGCGCACCCGGGAGTTCACCTTCTCGGCGACGGCGACCACCGCATCCAGGTCGTCCCCTCGCTCGGCGGCGGCACCGGCGATCTTCTCCACCAGCACGGTGCCGGCGACGCCGCGGCGGCCGGCGGTGTAGAGCGAGTCCTTCACGGCGACGTCGTCGTCGACGACGACGGTGCGCACCTCGATGTCTTCGGCCGAGGCGAGGTCGGCTGCGGTCTCGAAGTTGAGCACGTCGCCGGTGTAGTTCTTCACGATGTGCAGCACGCCCTTGCCGGCGTCGACGGCCTTGGTGGCGGCAAGGATGGGGTCGGGAGTCGGCGAGGTGAACACGGGGCCGGGAACCGCGGCGTCGAGCATGCCGAAGCCGACGAAACCGCCGTGGAGGGGTTCGTGGCCGCTGCCGCCGCCGGAGACGATGCCGACCTTGCCGGCGACCGGAGCATCCTTCCGCACGATGAAGATCGGGTCGTGGGAGACGGTGACGATGTCGCCGTGCGCCGCCTCGAAGCCGACGACCGCCTCGTCGACGACGTTCTTCGGATCGTTGATGAGTTTCTTCATTGAACATTCCCTTCGATCGGGCGTTCGTCGCCCGTCACGGGATCCGGTGCCCCGGCCATCCATCACAAATCTATACCTGAAAGGTCGCTGGGGATATCGTTGCCTCAAGCCGTTCACCACGGAGGCCACAGCGGGTGGCCGAACAGTGCGAAGGAAGGTCATCGTGGACAATCTCGGAATCGATTTCATATCGGAGCTGGTGGGCACAGCCCTGCTGGTCCTCCTCGGCTGCGGCGTCGTCGCGAACGTCGCCCTCGTGCGCACCAAGGGCTTCAACGGAGGCTTCCTCCTCGTCAACATCGGCTGGGGCCTCGCGGTCTTCGCCGGTGTGATCGTGGCCTACGCCTCAGGCGCCCACCTCAACCCCGCGGTGACCCTCGGCCTCGTGGCGAACGGCGCCACCGAGTTCGGCTCGGCGGCCACGCTGGTGCCGGTCAACTTCCTCTCGGTCATCGCCTACATCGGTGCGCAGATGATCGGTGCGATCATCGGTGCCGTGCTGGTGTGGCTGGCCTACAAGCAGCACTTCGACGAGGAGCCCGAGGCCGGCAACAAGCTCGGCGTGTTCTCCACCGGCCCCGCCATCCGCTCCTACGGCTGGAACCTGGTCACCGAGATCATCGGCACCTTCGTGCTGGTGTTCGTCGTGATCGGCTTCGGCGGCGGCCGCCAGGGCGAGGGCGGCCTCGCGGCCCTCGGCGCCCTTCCCGTGGCGCTGCTCGTGATCGGTATCGGCGCCTCGCTCGGTGGCCCCACGGGCTACGCGATCAACCCGGCGCGTGACCTCGGCCCGCGCATCGCGCACGCGCTCCTGCCCATCAAGGGCAAGGGCTCCTCCGACTGGTCGTACTCGTGGGTGCCGGTCGTCGGGCCGATCATCGGCGGTGTGCTCGCCGGTCTCCTCGCCATCCCGCTCCTGCCCATCCTCACCTGATCCCCAGCGGGCCGGTCCACAGTGACGTGGGCCGGCCCGCTTCTCTTCTCCGAAGCATCCGCTCTGAGAAGCATCCGTAGCAGAAGTCCTCACACCACGAAGGAGTCGTCATGACGGACTACATCATCGCCATCGATCAGGGAACCACGAGCACCCGCGCGATCGTCTTCGACCACTCGGGCTCGATCGTCTCGACCGGTCAGAAGGAGCACGAGCAGATCTTCCCCAAGGCCGGCTGGGTCGAGCACGACCCGAAGGAGATCTGGGACAACACCCGCGAGGTCATCGGCCAGGCGCTGTCGAAGGCCAACATCACCCGCCACAACGTGAAGGCCGTGGGCATCACGAACCAGCGCGAGACCGCCGTGGTGTGGAACAAGAACACCGGCGAGCCCGTCTACAACGCGATCGTCTGGCAGGACACCCGCACCCAGCCCATCGTCGACCGCCTCGCCGAAGACGGCGGGGTCGAGCGCTTCAAGCCGATCGTGGGCCTGCCGCTGGCCACCTACTTCTCGGGAACGAAGATCGTCTGGATCCTCGAGAACGTCGACGGTGCCCGCGAGGCCGCCGAGGCCGGCGACCTGTTGTTCGGCACGACCGACAGCTGGGTGCTGTGGAACCTCACGGGCGGGGTCGACGGCGGCGTGCACGCGACCGACGTGACGAACGCCTCCCGCACCCTGTTCATGGACCTCGAGACGCTCGAGTGGCGCGACGACATCCTCGAGGCGTTCGGGGTGCCGCGGTCGATGCTCCCCGAGATCAAGTCGAGCTCCGAGGTGTATGGCACGGTGCACAGCTCGTCGCTGCTGCGCGAGGTGCCCGTCGCGGGCATCCTGGGCGACCAGCAGGCGGCCACCTTCGGCCAGGCGGCGTTCGGGCCCGGCGAGGCGAAGAACACCTACGGCACCGGCAACTTCCTCATCTTCAACACCGACACCGAGATCGTGCACTCGAAGAACGGCCTGCTCACCACCCTCGGGTACAAGCTGGGCGACGAGCCGGCCCACTACGCGCTGGAAGGGTCGATCGCGGTGACCGGGTCTCTCATCCAGTGGCTGCGCGACAACCTCGGCATCATCTCCTCCGCCCCCGAGGTCGAGACCCTCGCGGCCTCGGTCGAGGACAACGGCGGCGCGTACTTCGTCCCCGCGTTCTCCGGACTCTTCGCCCCCTACTGGCGACCGGATGCGCGTGGCGCCCTCGTGGGCCTCACCCGGTATGTGAACAAGGCGCACATCGCCCGGGCGGCCCTGGAGGCGACCGCGTTCCAGACCCGCGAGGTGCTCGACGCCGTCAACGCCGACTCGGGCGTGCCGCTGGAGGAGCTGAAGGTCGACGGCGGCATGATCGCCAACAACCTGCTCATGCAGTTCCAGGCCGACATCCTCGGCGTGCCCGTCGTGCGCCCCGTCGTCGCGGAGACCACGGCGCTCGGCGCCGCGTACGCCGCCGGTCTCGCGGTCGGCTACTGGGCGAACCTCGACGAGCTGCGCTCGAACTGGCAGGAGGACTCCCGCTGGACCCCCCAGATGGACGAGGCCGAGCGCGAGCGTCAGCTCCGCAACTGGAAGAAGGCCGTCACGAAGACCCTCGACTGGGTCGACGACGACGTCGTCTGACCCCGGCGCGTTCGAAAACGCAAACGTCGCGCCGACCGCGCCCTCCCGGGCGCAGGTCGGCGCGACGTTTGCGTTTTCGAACAGCCTGCCGCGGCGGTGCGGGTTCAGCTTCTGGTGGCGGCGACCCACTGGTCGAGTTTGCGGGAGGCGGCGCCGGTGTCGAGGGTGGTGCGGGCGACGGTCATCTGCTCCTCGAGGCGCTCGAGCAGCGGGCGGTCGACCTGGGTGGGGTCGAGCGCGAGGCGGTAGGCGGCGAGCCCTGCCGCCGCGTTCAGCACCACCATGTCGCGCACGGGCCCCTGTTCGCCGGCCATCACGCGGCGCACGACGTCGGCGTTGAACTCGGCGTCGCCGCCCTTCAGCTGCTCGATCTTTGCGATCGGGATGCCGAGGTCGCGCGGGTTGAGGTCGTGCTCCTTCACCGATCCGCGGGAGACCTCCCAGATGTGGCTGTGGCCGGTGGTGGTGAGCTCGTCGAGCCCGTCGTCGCCGCGGAACACGAGCGCGGTCGCGCCGCGGGTCTGGAACACCCCCACGATGAGCGGAACCCGGTCGAGGTGCGCGACCCCCACCGCCGACGCCTCCGCACGCGCCGGGTTGCACAGCGGACCGAGGTAGTTGAACACCGTCGGCACCCCCAACTGAGCCCGCACCGCGCCGGCGTTCTTGAACCCGGGGTGGAACTTGGAGGCGAAGGCGAACGAGATCCCCGCCTCGCCGAGCACCGCGGCGACGCGCTCGGGTTCGAGCTCGAGGTCGACGCCGAGCGCGCGCAGCACGTCTGACGAGCCCGACAGCGAGCTCGCCGCCTTGTTGCCGTGCTTGATCACCGGAACCCCGCTCGCCGCGGCGACGATCGAAGCCATCGTCGACACGTTCACCGTGCCGAAACGGTCTCCGCCCGTGCCCACGATGTCGAGCGCGAACGGGTCGACGGCCAGCGGCAGCGCGTGGTCGAGGATGGCGTCGCGGAAGCCCACGATCTCGTCGACGGTCTCACCTTTGGCATTCAGTGCCACCAGGAAGCCGGCGAGCTGCGCCTCGGTGACCTCACCCTCCATCACCCGGTCCATCGCCCAGGTCGCCTCCGAGATCGACAGATCGGTGCCCGAGAGCAGCTGGGCGATCAGTGCGGGCCAGGAGAGCGTGTCAGCCATACCTGCGATCTTATGGGCCCCGATGTATACAGACACGCCGGTGATGCCGCGGCAGGACGGCCAAATGCAAAAACGAGCTGTGAATTCGGACATAATGGTCTCTGTGACGAGCAGCTCATTGACCCATTCTCAGAGTGCCCCCATGGTCCAGCGCCCCAACATCGTGGCGGTGGGAACCATCGTGTGGCTCGGCAGCGAGGTCATGTTCTTCGCCGGCCTGTTCGCCATCTACTTCACCCTGAGGTCGACCAACCCCGAGGCATGGGCCGACCAGGCCAACATCCTCAACGTGCCGTTCGCGCTGGTCAACACGATCATCCTCGTCATCTCCTCGTTCTGGTGCCAGTTCGCCGTCTGGGCCGCCGAGCGCGGGCAGCCGCGCCGCACCAGCTGGAAGCCCCGCGACTGGGGAGTCGTGGAATGGATGTTCCTCGCCTACGCCTTCGGCGCCATCTTCGTCAGCGGTCAGGTCCTCGAGTACGCGACGCTCGTCACCGAGGGCATCACCTTCGACGGCAACGCCTACGGCTCGGCCTTCTACCTCACCACCGGCTTCCACGCCCTGCACGTCACCGGCGGCCTCATCGCGATGCTGCTCATGATCGGCCGTGTGTACGCGGTGAAGAACTTCGGGCACAAGGAGGCGACGAGCATCATCGTCGTCTCGTACTACTGGCACTTCGTCGACGTGGTCTGGATCGGTCTGTTCCTCGTCATCTACGTGCTGAAGTAGCGGCACCCGACCCCGCCCGACCGACAGTCACCCGAAACAGAGAGTAGAGAGCATGGCCCGCAAGAGCAGGAAAGCCAACAGACGCCATCCCCTGGCAACTGTCGTGCTGATTGCTATCGGCCTGGTGTTCACGGGCGGAGGGTACGCGGTCTTCTCCAGCACCACGAGTGCCCAGGCCGACACCTCCAGCGCCTCCAGCCAGTCGACCATCGACGAGGGCGAGAAGCTCTTCGCTGCCAACTGCGCCACCTGCCACGGCATGAGCCTCGAGGGAACGCCCGACGGGCCGAGCCTCATCGGCGTGGGCGCCGCATCCGTCAACTTCCAGGTCGGCACCGGCCGTATGCCGATGGCCATGCAGGGCCCGCAGGCGCTGCAGAAGCCGCCGCAGTTCACCGACGAGCAGACCGCGGCCCTCGCGGCCTACGTCGCCTCCATCTCCCCCGGCCCCGCCATCCCCGACGAGAGCCTGCTGCAGGCCGACGGCGACGCGGCGAACGGCGGCGAGCTGTTCCGCATCAACTGCGCCATGTGCCACAACGTGCACGGCGCGGGCGGTGCGCTCACCGAGGGCAAGTTCGCCCCCGAGCTCACCGGAGTGCTCGCCACGCACATCTACGAGGCCATGCTCACCGGCCCGCAGAACATGCCCGTCTTCAACGACGACAACCTCACCCCCGAAGACAAGCGCGACATCATCACGTACCTGAAGTACCTCGAGGCCAACCCGTCGCCCGGTGGCGACGAGCTCGGGTCGCTCGGTCCGGTCGCGGAGGGTCTGTTCATCTGGATCTTCGGTCTCGGCGCGATCATCGGCCTGATGGTCTGGCTCACGGCCAAGTCGAACTAGCCCCACGATCTGCGTGATCACAGGCACAGCACACCAGCAAGCTCGAAAGGGACAACAATGGCACATGACGAGGTGAGCGGCTCCACAGCCGCCTCCGATTCGTCGGCCGTCGAGACGAGTCGAGGCACATCGACCGGCACCACGGTCATTGCTTCCGACGTCGTGAACCCGGGCGAGCCGCCCCACCGTCACCGCGTCACCGACAGCGACCCCAAAGAGGGCAAGAAGGCACAGCGCACCGTCTACACGCTGTTCTACCTGTCGATCGCGGGCTCGATCTTCGCCGTCGCCGCCTACATGGCCTTCCCGATCGAAGACGGCGCCATCCACGCCATCCGCCTGAACAACATGTTCATCGGCATCGGCTGCGCGCTGGCACTGTTCGGCATCGGCCTCGCCGCCGTGCACTGGGGCAAGGCCCTCATGTACGACAAGGAGGGCATCGACGAGCGCCACCCGGTTCAGGGTTCCCCCGAGACGCGTGCCCGCGCGGTGGAGATCTTCCACCAAGCCGACCAGGAGTCTGGTTTCGGGCGCCGCACGCTCATCCGCAACTCCCTCATCGGAGCGCTCATCGCCTTCCCGCTGCCGGGCCTCGTGCTCTTCCGCGGCTGGGGCCCGCAAGACCAAGACCCGGTCGAGCTCCTCAGCCACACCATGTGGAAGAAGGGATCGCGCCTCACGCTCGACCCGAGCGGCATCCCGGTGAAGGCCTCCGACGTCACCATCGGCTCGGTGTTCCACATCATCCCCGAGGGGCTCAACGAGCGTCACGACCTGCTCGAGCAGAAGGCGAAGGCGGCCGTGCTGCTCATGCGCCTGAACCCCGACGACCTCAACATCAGCCCCGGCCGTGAGAGCTGGTCGTACGACGGCATCGTCGCGTACTCCAAGATCTGCACGCACGTCGGCTGCCCGGTCGCGCTGTACGAGCAGCAGACCCACCACCTGCTCTGCCCCTGCCACCAGTCGACCTTCGACGTGGTCAACGAGTGCGAAGTCATCTTCGGCCCGGCGAAGCGTCCGCTGCCGCAGCTGCCCATCGAGGTCGACTCCGAGGGCTACCTGGTCGCGTCGAGCGACTTCCACGAGCCCGTCGGCCCTAGTTTCTGGGAGCGTCCATGACCAACACCATCGAACGCGCGGATGCGGGGGCTGCCCCCGCCTCCAAGCCGGCTCCCAAGGGCGGTGGCTTCACCGCCGCCGCGGCGAACTACCTCGACGAGCGCACCAGCATCTCGGGTGTGGTGAAGGAGTTCGGTCGCAAGATCTTCCCCGACCACTGGTCGTTCATGCTCGGTGAGGTGGCGCTGTACAGCTTCGTCGTCATCATCCTCTCGGGCACCTTCCTCACCTTCTTCTTCCAGGCCTCGATGGTCGAGACGCACTACGACGGCGCCTGGGTGCCGCTCAAGGGCGTCGAGATGTCGTCGGCGATGGAGTCGGCGCTGCACATCTCCTTCGACGTGCGCGGCGGACTGCTGGTGCGCCAGATCCACCACTGGGCGGCGCTGCTGTTCATCGCGGCGATCGGTCTGCACATGCTGCGCGTGTTCTTCACGGGCGCGTTCCGCAAGCCGCGTGAGCTCAACTGGGTGATCGGCTTCACGCTGTTCGTGCTGGCCATGGCCGAGGGCTTCACCGGCTACTCGCTCCCCGACGACCTGCTCTCGGGCAACGGCCTCCGCATCATCGACGGCCTCATCAAGGGCATCCCGTTCATCGGCACCTGGACGTCGTTCCTGCTGTTCGGCGGCGAGTTCCCCGGCACCGACATCGTGGGGCGCTTCTACACGCTGCACATCCTGTTGCTGCCGGCGATCCTGGTGCTCTTCCTGGCGCTCCACCTGGTGTTCGTGGTCGTGCACAAGCACACCCAGTTCGCCGGGCCCGGCCGCACCGAGAAGAACGTCATCGGCTACCCGATCCTCCCGGTGTACGCCGCGAAGGCCGGCGGCTTCTTCTTCCTTGTGTTCGGTGTCATCGCGCTCATCGCGTCGTTCTTCACCATCAACCCCATCTGGAACTACGGCCCCTACGACCCGTCACCGGTGTCGGCGGGTACGCAGCCCGACTGGTACATCGGCTTCGCCGACGGCGCCCTGCGTCTCATCCCGCCGGGCTGGGAGTTCGTGTGGCTCGGTCACACCTGGTCGTTCAACATCATCGTGCCCGTGCTGGCACTGCTGGTGCTGCTCGCCCTGGTGGCCATCTACCCCTTCGTCGAGGGCTGGGTGACGGGCGACAAGCGCGAGCACCACATCCTCGACCGTCCGCGCAACGCCCCGACCCGCACCGCCATCGGTGCCGCCGGTGTCACGTTCTACGCCGGCCTGTGGGCGGCGGCCTCCTCCGACCTGGTGGCCACGCACTTCCAGCTGTCGATCGAGGGCGTCATCCACGTGGTGCAGGCCTGGGTCGTCATCGGGCCGTTCCTGGCGTACTTCATCACGAAGCGGGTCTGCCTCGGCCTCATGAAGAAAGACCGCGAGATCGTGCTGCACGGCTACGAGTCGGGCCGCATCGTGCGCCTCCCCGGTGGCGAGTACATCGAGGTGCACGAGCAGATGGACGAGCACGACCGCTGGAAGCTCGTCGACTTCGAGTCGTACGAGCCGATCATGCTGCGGCCGAACGCCAAGGGCAAGATCACGGGAAGCATGCGTCTGCGCGCCGCCTTCTCCCGCTGGTTCTTCGAAGACCGCATCGCCCCCGTCTCGCAGGCGGAGCTCCAGGCCGGCCACGGCCACCACGGCACCCCCGCCCTCGGCGCCCACGGCGACGGCACCGACCACTCCCTGGAGAAGGGCCCCGGCCTCAAGTAGCCCGCCCCTCCCCCACCCTGAGGGCCCCGCACATCCGATGTGCGGGGCCCTCAGTCGTTCATTAGGTACCAACTGCTCATAACCCCTCGACCCGGATGCGCGCGAGGCTCGATAGACCCATCCCGTCTATCGAAAGAGACCCTCATGCTCCCGCTGTCCGTTCGTCGGCGATCCGTCTGTGCTGCGGCCGCCGGCGTGGTGCTCGCCGCCTCGACCCTCTTCATCGCCCCCGGTGCGCAGGCCGCGCCCATGCCGATCGATACGCCGATCTTCTGTCCTCCGAACATCGCGCAGATCGGCGTACCTTTCGTTCCGTCTTCGGGTGTGTATGACGAAGACGGTGGAAGCTACACCGTGTCGATCACGGGCGCTCTGCCCGCAGGTCTCGCTCTGGTCGAGCGCACGGGTCTCTCGCCGAAGATCACGGGAACGCCGACGAGACTCGGAAGCTCGACCTTCATCATCTCGCTGCTCGACCAGTACGCGCAGACGAAGCAGAAGACCTGCTTCCTCGACGTCGTGCCCGCGGGTTCGAACATCGAGCGCATCGGTGCGGTGGACCGCTATGCGGAGGCGGTCGACATCGCCTACGCGAACCTGGCGCCGGGCGCCGACCCGGTCATCTACCTCGCGAGCGGAGAGAACTTCGCCGACGCCCTGAGCGCCTCCGCCCTGGCCTCCCAGCACGGTGGTTCAGTACTCCTCACCACGCGTGACACTCTCCCGTCGAGCACGGAGGAGTACATCATGCGCCGCTCCCCTTCCCACGTCGTGGTGGTCGGCAGCGACAACACCATCAGTGAGAGCGTCGTGGCTCAACTGAGGGCTACCTCGGGCGGTTCGACCATCACCCGCATCGGGGGTGTCGATCGGTATGAGACGTCACGGATGCTCATCGACGACGCGAAGTTCGGGGCGAAAGCATCGAGTGAACTGTTCGTCGCGACCGGCACGAAGTTCCCTGACGCTCTCAGCGCGAGTCCCGCCGCGGCGACGCTTTCGGCGCCGGTGCTGCTCGTCAACGGAACCGCATCTGCACTGTCCGCCGATGAGAAAGCACTGCTCATCGCTCGCGGCGTGAAGTCGGCCACGGTGTTCGGCGGAGAAGACACCCTCTCCGCAGGACTCAAGAACGACCTCGCCGCGACGGTCGGCGCCGCCGCACGCATCGACGGGGTCGACCGGTACGCCGTCTCGGCGCATACCGTGGCGAAGTACTTCCCCGCCCCGGTGGCTCCCAGCGACACGGTCTACCTCGCGACCGGCGCGAACTTCCCCGACGCCCTCGCCGGCGGTGCACTGGCCGGGGCGAAGCACGCGCCCATCCTGCTGGTGAGCAAGAGCTGCATGACGGCCGAGGTCGCCACTGAGATCACCCGCCTCAAGCCCCACCACCTCGTGCTGCTCGGCGGCCCCAACACCCTCGATGCAACGCTCGGCACACTGCCCCTCTGCAGCTGAGGTGAACGTCTCTCCGAAAGGATGGCTGGGGTCGGCACGCCGACGAGGCGCTCAGGCCCTGGCCGCCGGGGTGGGTGCATCGCTCCTTGCCGTGCTGGTCTCAGGCTGGACGGGCGCTCCGAACGCTGAGGACGAGGGTGGTGGGGAGCCGGTGTGCCCGTACCGGCTCGCGACGGTCGGTCTGCCGGTGGCCCAGCCGGTGGAGGCGATCCCCTCCGACGGCGTCGAGGCGCTGATCACCGCCGGGGCTCTGCCTCCCGGAGTGGCGGTCAGTCGTACTGAGCGAGGACTCGAGTTCATCGGAGTGCCGACAGACGCGGGCGCGTTCGACTTCTCGATCTCACTCGATCGCCCAACCGATGCCGACCACGCTCAGGAGGCGCGATGCCTCGTAGACGTCGTGCCCCGTCCCACGGTGACGCGGCTCGCCGGTGCCGACCGGTATGAGAGCTCAGCGCGGGTCGCACGAGCGGTGGCGCCTGCCACGACTCCCCTGGCCTACATCGCGAGCGGTGAGGGCTTCGCCGACGCCCTCAGCACGACTGCCGTCGCCGCGGTGAGGAAGGCGCCGCTCCTCCTCACCACGAGCACCTCCGTGCCCACTGCTGTACTCGACCAGCTCGGCGTCCAGCGCCCCAGCACGATCGTGATCGTGGGCGGCGAGAACTCGGTCCGACCGGCGGTCGCGGCACAGCTCGCTGCACTCCCGTGGCGTCCGAGCGTGCGCCGCATCACCGGCGCCGACCGGTTCGACGTCTCACGTGCGCTGCTTCGTGACAACACGGTCGGGCTGCCCCCGTCCACGTCACCGCGCCTCTACCTGGCCAGCGGCTCAGCGTTCCCCGACGCTCTCTCCGCCTCGGTCCCGGCAGCGGTCCAGGGGACGGGGGTGCTGCTGGTCGACGGCACCGCGAGCCGCACCGACCCCGAAGACCTCGAACTCTTCCAGGCACTGGGAGTAACGGAGCTCCGCCTCGTCGGAGGCCCGGCGAGCATCAGCGACGACCTCCACGAAGACCTCAGCCATCGTGTCGCCGTCGCCCAGCGCACCGGTGGGGTCGATCGCTACGCCGTGTCACGTCGCATCAACCAGCGGACGTTCCCCCGCACGACCCCGCAGAGTCAGGTCTTCCTGGCCTCGGGAGCGAACTTCCCCGACGCGCTGACCGGTGGCGTGCTCGCGGGAGCGCGTCGTGCTCCGCTCTTCCTGGTGCGAGACTGCCTCGATCGCGAGGTGGCACTGCACCTCGGCGCCTTGGCGCCGAGCGAGATCACACTGCTCGGTGGTCCGCTCTCGCTCCCGCGATCCGTCGAAGAACTGACGATCTGCAGCTGAGCCAGCGCGCCTCCAGCGCGCACCAACGCAGAAGGCCCGCATCCCCGAAGGGGTGCGGGCCTTCTGCACGCGTGCCGCGCGTCGCGCGCAGCGCGTGCCGCGCAGGCCGGCGAGGCTCAGCGGGCGAAGTTGCCGCGGTAGTACTCGTAGACCCAGCCGACGATCGCGACGAGGGTGACCGCGGCGGCGATGAAGCAGATCCAGAAGCCGACGGCGAGGCCGAGCACGAGGAGCGCCCCACCACCCGCCAGCACGATCGGCCACCAGCTCCACGGGCTGTAGAAGCCCATCTCGGGGTCGCCGTCGTCGATGTTGGAGTCGAGGCGGTCTTCGGGCAGCTCGCCGCCCTGCGCCTTGTGCACCTTGCCGAGGTAGAAGGCGAGGAAGCCCGACAGGATCGCCGTGAGGCTGATCGCGACGGTGCCGACCCACTCGACCTCACCCTCGTACCAGATGACCGACCACACGGTGTAGGCCGTGGCGGCCAGGACCATGAAGACCGCGAGGATCCAGAAGAGATTGGTGTTGACCCTCATGGCCTTACTTCACCTGTCCTTCGGCGACGTCGTAGGTGGGAGCATCCGGAGCATCCTTCGCGGGGCCGATGCCCACGGGGATGCCGGCCTCGGGGTGGTTGAGGTCGAACGCCGGAGACTCCGAACGGATGCGCGGAATCGACGTGAAGTTGTGACGCGGCGGCGGGCACGAGGTCGCCCACTCGAGCGAGCGGCCGTAGCCCCACGGGTCGTTCACCGTCACCTTCGGCGCCTTGCGGGCCGTGACGTACACGTTCAGGAAGAACGGGATGAGCGACGCGGCGAGGATGAACGCACCGATCGTGGAGAGCTGGTTCATCCACTCGAAGCCGGGCTCCGGCTGGTAGGTCGCGTACCGGCGAGGCATGCCGATGACGCCCAGCCAGTGCTGGATGAGGAACGTCGTGTGGAAGCCGATGAACAGCAGCCAGAAGTGCCAGTAGCCGAGGCGCTCGTTGAGCATCTTGCCCGTCCACTTCGGCCACCAGAAGTAGAAGCCGGAGAACATGGCGAACACGACGGTTCCGAACACGACGTAGTGGAAGTGCGCCACCACGAAGTAGGTGTCAGAGACGTGGAAGTCGAGCGGCGGCGACGCCAGGATGACACCCGTGAGACCACCGAAGGTGAAGGTGATCAAGAAGCCGATCGCCCAGATCATGGGCGTCTCGAACGTCACCGAGCCCCGCCACATGGTGCCGACCCAGTTGAAGATCTTCACGCCCGTCGGCACCGCGATGAGCATCGTCATGAGCGCGAAGAACGGCAGCAGCACCGAGCCGGTGACGTACATGTGGTGCGCCCACACGGTGACCGACAGGGCGGCGATGGAGATCGTCGCGTAGATGAGGGTCTTGTACCCGAAGATCGGCTTGCGGCTGAACACCGGGAACACCTCGGAGACGATACCGAAGAACGGTAGCGCGATGATGTACACCTCCGGGTGCCCGAAGAACCAGAACAGGTGCTGCCAGAGCAGCACACCGCCGTTGGCCGCGTCGTAGATGTGCGCCCCGAAGACGCGGTCGGCGCCGAGGGCGAACAGCGCGGCGGCGAGCACCGGGAAGGCCATCAACACGAGGATCGACGTCACCAGGATGTTCCAGGTGAAGATCGGCATGCGGAACATGGTCATGCCGGGGGCACGCAGCGTGATGATCGTGGTGATGAAGTTCACCGCACCGAGGATGGTGCCGAAGCCCGAGAGCCCGAGGCCGAACACCCAGAGGTTTCCGCCGTCACCCGGCGTGAACGTGGTCGACGACAGCGGCGCGTAGGCGAACCAGCCGAAGGATGCTGCACCCTGCGGGGTGAGGAAGCCGGAGACCGCGATCAGCGAGCCGAAGGTGAACAGCCAGAACGCAAAGGCGTTCAGACGCGGGAACGCCACGTCGGGCGCACCGATCTGGAGCGGCATGAGCACGTTGGCGAAGCCCGCGAACAGCGGCGTCGCGAACATGAGCAGCATGATCGTGCCGTGCATCGTGAACAGCTGGTTGTACTGGTCTTTCGTCTGCAGGAGCTCGAGGCCGGGCTCGAACAGCTGGGCGCGGATGACGAGGGCCATCACGCCGCCGAGGCAGAAGAAGATGAACGAGGCGATCAGGTACATGTACCCGATGGTCTTGTGGTCGGTGGAGGTGATCCACTTCACCAGGATGTTGCCCTTGCGGCCCACCGTCTTCGAGGGGGTCGGGAGCGGTGCCGGGGCGCCGCCCGCGGGCGCCACGTCGACTGTTGCGGTCATGGTCGCGTTCCTACTCTTCCTCGTGCGCGGGCGTGCCGATGCCCGGGAGG
Source organism: Herbiconiux sp. SALV-R1 (assembly GCF_013113715.1). Classification (GTDB taxonomy): domain Bacteria; phylum Actinomycetota; class Actinomycetes; order Actinomycetales; family Microbacteriaceae; genus Herbiconiux. The sequence goes on along the minus strand of NZ_CP053344.1, from coordinate 1,455,143 downwards.
TTCTGGTTGCGGTCGTACTCGTGCCCGAGCTGGCCTTCGTTGCCGGCGGCGCGCAGCGATGCGATGTAGTCGTCGTACTCCTGCTGGGAGACGACCTTCACGTTGAAGAGCATCATCGAGTGGTACTCACCGCAGAGCTCGGCGCACTTGCCGGTGAAGGTGCCCTCACGCTCGGGGGTGACGTACATGTAGTTGGTCTTGCCGGGCAGCATGTCCTTCTTGTACAAGAAGTCGATGACCCAGAAGGAGTGGATGACGTCGCGCGACTCGAGCTGGATCTCGACGGTCTTGCCGACGGGCAGGTAGAGCACCGGCAGCTCGGACTCCACCAGGTTGCCGTTGTCGTCGTCGGGGTTCTCCTGGCCCTGCACACCGGCGTAGTAGACGTCGTCGTCGACGTAGTTGAAGTCCCACGCCCATTGCTTGCCGAAGACCTGGATCTTCACGTCGGGGTTGGCGTAGGGCTCCTCGATCGCTGCCTGGTCGCGCGCGGTGAAGGCGAAGAAGCCGAGAACCAGGATGAGCGGCACGATCGTGTAGAAGATCTCGATCGGCATGTTGTAGCGCAGCTGGGCGGGCAGGCCGGTCTGGCCCTTGCGACGGCGGTAGACCACGATCGCCCAGATGATGAGCGCCCAGGTGACGATGCCGACGATGAGCAGGACGATCCACGAGGTGACCCAGAGGCCGATGACGCGGTCGACGTTGTTCGTCGTTCCCGGCTCGGTGGGGAGCCAGCCCTGCAGCTGCTCCTGAGTGCATCCTGCGAGAACAACGGACATTAACGCCGCGATGGGGATCGCGGCCCAGCGGAGACGTCGTCTAGAGCGCACCAGGAACCTTTCGGGAAGCTACACCTCAGTGTATTTGACCTTCTCCTAGCCTACTGTGTCGATTTCCCCGTGGATGCCACAGCCGCGCCCCGGCAGCGTGTGTTAGAGACGCGAAAAGGGCCGTCCCGGAGGGAACGGCCCTTTTCCTGAGCGGCGTGTCGCGACGCCTGTCTGCGCCGCGCCGACGGTCAGTGGAACGAGTCGCCGCAGGCGCAGCTGCCCGACGCGTTCGGGTTGTCGATGGTGAAGCCCTGCTTCTGGATGGTGTCTTCGAAGTCGATGGTGGCGCCCTCGAGGTAGGGGGTGCTCATCTTGTCGACGATGACCTCGACGCCGTCGAAGTCGACCACGCCGTCGCCGTCGAGCATGCGCTCGTCGAAGTACAGCTGGTAGATGAGACCGGAGCAGCCGCCGGGCTGCACGGCCACGCGCAGGCGCAGGTCGTCGCGGCCCTCCTGCTCGAGCAGCGTCTTGACCTTCTGGCCCGCCGCAGGGGTGATGCCCACCTTGTGCGCGGGCGCCTCGGCGGGGGCCGGGCCTGCCGCCGTGACGGACTCAGCGGTGATGGTGTCGCTCATCAGCACTCCATTTCGATCGGACGTATGCGGGAAGTCTAACTCCGGCAACCGGGAAGCCCGCTGATTCATTCCCGGTCGTTCAGGCGCGCCAGCAGGAGTGCCTGGGCGCCGATGGCCCGCTTGAACACCCCGAGGTGCAGCGACTCGTTCGGGCTGTGCGCCCGGGTGTGCGGGTCTTCGACCCCGGTGACGAGGATCTGCGCCTCGGGGAACTCGGCGACCAGCTGCGGGATGAACGGGATCGAGCCGCCGATGCCGGCCAGCACCGCGGGCCGTCCCCAGGCGTCGGCCATGGCGCGCTCGGCCTCGGCGACGGCCCACCCCGAGGTGTCGACGAGGAACGGGCTGCCGGTGTCGACCTCGTCGATCTCGACGTGGGCGCCGAACGGGGTGTGCGACCGGATGTGCCGGGTGACGGCGTCGAGGGCCTCGCGAGCATCCTGCCCCGGTGCGATGCGCACGCTCACCCTGAGCGCGACCGAGGGGATGAGCGTGTTCGACGCGTTCGCCACCGACGGCGCGTCGATGCCCGTGACGGTGAGCGAGGGCTGGTTCCAGAGCCGGGAGAGGATGCTGCCGGTTCCGACCGGGGTGACGCCCTCGAGCAGGCCCGCCTCGGCGCGCAGCGTCTCCTCGGTGTACTCGGGGGTCTCGGCGTCGCGCGTGACGAGCCCGGCGACGGCGACGGATCCGGCGTCGTCGTGGAAGCTCGCGGCGAGCCGCAGCGCGGCCATCATGGCGTCGGGCGCGGCCCCGCCGAACATGCCCGAGTGCGAGGCGTGCTCGAGCGTCGTCACGGTGAGGCGGAAGGTGACGTTGCCGCGCAGGCTCACCGTGAGCGACGGAGTGTTCTCGTCCCAGTTGTCGGAGTCGGCGACGACGATGACGTCGGCGGCGAGGCGGTCGCGGTTCTCGCGCAGGAAGTTCTGGAAGGAGCGGGAGCCGAACTCCTCCTCCCCCTCGATGAACACGGCGATGCCGAGGTCGAAGTCGGGGCCGGCCACCTCGGCCAGGGCGCGCACCGCGGCGAGGTGGGAGAGCACCCCCGCCTTGTCATCGGCGGCACCGCGCCCGTAGAGGCGGTCGCCGCGCACGGTCGGCTCGAAGGCCGGCGACTCCCAGTCGGCCTCCGCGCCGGGCGGCTGCACGTCGTGGTGGGCGTAGAGCAGCACGGTGGGGCGGCCGTTCTTGGCCGGGCGCGTGGCGAGAACGGCGGGCTGCCCCTCTTCACCCGTCGCGGTGGTCGAGCGGCGCACGTCGACGCTCTCGAACAGCCCGGTCTCGCGGAACAGGGTCGCCACGGCGTCGGCGCTGGCCGCCACGTGCGCGGGGTCGAAGGCCGACCACGACACCGAAGGGATGCGCACGAGACCCGCCAGCTCGGCGATCGACGACGGCAGGGCAGCCTCGACCGCCGCGAGCACCGCCGCGTCGCGGGGGCTCGGCGCTGTTTCCTGGGAGAACGGGGAATCGGTGGGACCAGTCATGCAGGTAATCTTAAGAGAACGACGAACGAGGACACCGTGGCCAAGAAATCCAGCACCCCCGAACCCGTGATCGAGACTCCCGAGGAGCCTGTGGTCGGCAAGGGGCACGCCACCCCCACGCGCAAGGAGCGTGAGGCCGCCAACCAGCGCCCGCTCGTCCCCACCGACCGCAAGCTCGCATCGAAGGAGGCGCGCGCGAAGATGCAGGTGCAGCGCGACCGTGCCCGGGTGGGCATGGCCAACGGCGAGGAGAAGTACCTCCCGATGCGCGACAAGGGGGTACAGCGCCGGTACATCCGCGACTACGTCGACGCGCGGTTCAACCTCGGGGAGTTCCTCATCCCCGCCATGTTCGTGGTCATCCTGCTGACGCTCGTTCCGGCTCCCGAGGTGCAGGCGGGCGTGATGCTCGGCCTCTACGCCTTCGTAGTGCTCGTCATCGCCGACTGTGTCTTCCTCGGCTGGCGGCTCATGCGCAAGCTCCGCGAGAAGTTCGGCGCCGACAAGCTCGAACGGGGTCTGCGGTGGTACGCCACCATGCGGGCGCTGCAGTTCCGGCGCCTCCGCCTGCCGAAGCCGCAGGTGAAGCGCGGCCAGTACCCGCAGTAGAGGTAGCGCTCGCGCGGGCCCGCCTCAGGCGCGCGTCTTGCGCAGCCTCGCCAGCCCGATGTTGATCGACCGCGCCCAGAACGGCCCCCGGTACAGGAACGCCGTGTACCCCTGCACCAGCGTCGCACCGGCGAGCAACCGCTGGTCGACGTCGTAGGCGGTGTCGACCCCGCCCACCGAGATGACACAGAGCTCCTCGGGCACCACGGAGCGGATGAGCTTCAGCACCGCGAGCGACCGCGCCTTGAGCGGCTCCCCCGACAGCCCACCGGCGCCCGCCGCCTCGACCGTCTCGGCCGGGCTCCGCAGCCCCTCGCGGGAGATGGTGGTGTTGGTGGCGATGATGCCGTCCAGCCCGAGTGACACCGCGAGCTCCGAGATCTTCACGACCTCGTCGTCGGTGAGGTCGGGGGCGATCTTCACCAGCAGCGGCGTGCTGCCCGCCTCGGCCTTGACTGCCGACAGCAGGGGCGCGAGCTTGTCGAGCTCCTGCAGGCCGCGGAGGCCGGGAGTGTTCGGCGAGCTCACGTTCACCACGAGGTAGTCGGCCATGGGGGCGAGAGCCCTGGCGCTCTGCAGGTAGTCGTCGATGGCGTCGTCGACCTCGACCACGCGGCTCTTGCCGATGTTCACCCCGATCACCGGCCGTGCGTGGCGCAGCGAACGCACCTTCGCCAGGCGCAACGAGGCGGCGGCGGCTCCCCCGTTGTTGAACCCCATCCGGTTGATGACGGCGCGATCGGCGACCAGCCGGAACAGCCGCGGTCGCGGGTTGCCGGGCTGCGCCCTCGCCGTGATGGTGCCCACCTCAACGTGTCCGAAGCCGAGTGCGCCGAAGCCGCGGATGCCGGCGGCGTCTTTGTCGAAGCCCGCGGCGAGGCCGAACGGGGTCGGGAAGGTGCGGCCGAGGGTCGTGACCGAGAGGTCGACGGGCGCCTTCGTGAAGCGCGAGACGAGACCGTCGAGCCGGAGCGCGGGAATCGCCTTGATCACCGTGAAGGCGAGATGGTGCGCGTCTTCCGGGTCCATCCGCGTGAGAAAGTGCCGGAAGAGGAAGTCGTACACGCCTGCCCTACTCTGTCGTGGAACCGGTCGGCGAAGCGGATGCTCGTTCCGAAGCTTCCCCGCCCGACCTGCCCTGCTCGTGCTCGACCCTCAGCAGCGTGATCGCCGCCTCGAAGTCGTCGAGCGAGTCGAAGCCCTGGTAGACGCTCGCGAAGCGCAGGTAGGCGACCTCGTCGAGCTCGCGGAGCGGCTGCAGGATGGCGAGGCCGATGTCGTTCGCCTCGATCTGCGCGGCGCCCGACAGGCGCACCGTCTCCTCGACCCGCTGGGCGAGCACCGCGAGGTCGCTGTCGGTGACGGGCCGGCCCTGGCAGGCCTTGCGCACACCGCTGACGATCTTCTCGCGACTGAACAGCTCGACCACACCGGAGCGCTTGATGACGCTGAGCGACGCGGTCTCGGTGGTGCTGAACCGCCGGCCGCAGTCGGGGCACTGGCGGCGGCGACGGATGGCCAGGCCGTCGTCGGTGGTGCGCGAGTCGACGACGCGGGAGTCGGGGTAGCGGCAGTAAGGGCAGAACATGGCCCCTCCAGGCTACCCTGCCGCGGCCTCCCGGATGAGCTCGGCGAGCACCTCGCGGTCGACGGCGTCGAGGCGCTTGAGGTAGAGACAGCCCTTGCCCGTGGAGTGCGGGCCGAGCGATCCCAGGCGCGGGTCGGGCCCCTCGTCGTCGGAGTGCACGCCGTAGAGGGTGAGCGCCGCCTTGCGCGGCGAGAAGCCCACGAGGAACCAGGGGTGGGTGCCGCTCGTGGTGGTGTAGCTGCCGTCGCCAAAGCCCACGATCGACGGCCCCCACAGCCGCGCGGTGAGCCCGGTGGTGCTCTCGATGAGCGCGCGGAGCTCGTGCCCCTCCGCGCGCCGACGCGCGTCGGGCACCGCGTCGAGGAAGGCGGTGACGTCGGCGTCGGAGGGGGTCGTCTTGAGCCCGGCCATGCGCTGCGTCAGCTGTCGAGCGGGCGGAAACGGGCGGTGACGGCCTCGCCGTGGGCGGGGAGGTTCTCGGCGTCGGCGAGGGCGACGATGCGGTCGGCGACGGCGCGCAGGGCGCCCTCGTCGTAGCGGATGATCTGCTGCGGACGCAGGAAGGTGTAGGCACCGAGGCCCGAGGAGAAGCGCGACTGGCCGCCGGTGGGCAGCACGTGGTTCGACCCGGCCAGGTAGTCGCCGAGGCTCACCGGCGAGTACCCGCCCACGAAGACGGCGCCGGCGTTGTGGATGAGCGCGAGCGTCGCCTCGGTGTCGGCGGTCTGCAGTTCGAGGTGCTCGGGGCCGTACACGTTGCTCACGGCGGCCGCGGCCTCGAGCGAGTCGACGAGCACGATCGCCGACTGCGGTCCGTCGAGGGCGATCGCCACCCGCTCGGCGTGCCGCGTCGACGCGGCCGCCTCGGCCAGCACGGCCGTCACGCGCTCGGCCATGGCGGGCGAGTCGGTGACGAGCACCGCGGCGGCGAGCTCGTCGTGCTCGGCCTGGCTCACCAGGTCGGCGGCCACGAACCCGGCGTCGGCGCTGTCGTCGGCGATGACGAGGATCTCGGTGGGCCCGGCCTCGGAGTCGATGCCGACGACCCCGCGCACGATGCGCTTCGCCGCGGCGACGAACACGTTGCCGGGGCCGGTGATGACCTCCACGGGCTCGAGCCCGAGCTCGGGAACCCCGTAGGCCAGCGCACCCACGGCCCCGGCGCCGCCCATGGCGTACACCTCGGTGAGGCCGAGGAGGCCCGCGGCGGCGAGGATGGTGGGGTGCACCGAGCCGCCGAACTCGCTCTGCGGGGGCGAGACGAGGGCGATGGAGCCCACACCCGCGAGCTGGGCGGGCACCGCGTTCATGACGACGCTCGACGGGTAGACCGCCTTGCCGCCGGGAACGTAGAGCCCGACACGCTCCACCGGGTGCCAGCGCTGCTCGACCAGCGCACCGTCGTCGAGTGTGGTGACCCGAGCATCCGGAATCTGGGCGGCGGTGGCCAGGCGCACCCGTGCGATGGTCTCTTCGAGGGCCGAGCGCACGGCCGGGTCGAGGGCCTCGACGGCGGCGTCGATGGCCGCCTGCGGCACCCGCACGTGCTCGGGCACCACCCGGTCGAAGCGCTCGGCCTGCTCGCGCAGGGCGTCGAGGCCGCGCGTGCGCACCGCCTCCACGAGCTCGGCGGCGGCGGTGGCCGCGACGGTGACGTCGGTGGCGGCGCGCGGAACGAGGGCTCCGAGCTCGGCACGGGTGGGGGTCTGACCGCGGAGGTCGATGGTCTGGATCATGGCGGTTCCAGCCTACCGAGCGCTGTCGCCGCGGGGAGCCTTCGGGCACACTGGATCGAGGCACAGGCGAGAGGACAACACCCATGAACGACCGAGACCGGTTCTCGCCGAACGACGACTGGGACTTCGAGATCCGCACCGTGCTGGGTGGCGCGGTGGAGGGAGCGTCGGAGCCGGGCGAAGTGCTGGCGGCGACCGCCGGCATCCGCAAAGGCGACCACGAGGCCTGGTATGTGGCGTGGGCCTCGCTCGGCGACCGGGTCTCCGAGATCGCCGACCAGGCGGCGGCGGGGGGTCACCGGGTGAGCGCCGCCGAGGCGTACCTCCGGGCCTCGCACTACTACGCCGTCGCGGTGAACGCGGTGAGCTCACTGCCCGACTCCGACCGGCTCGCGCCCACCTTCGGGCGGCAGCGCCGGGCGTGGGAGTCGTTCGTCGACAACACGCCGGTGCAGGTCGAGCGCGTCGGTATCCCCTACGAGAATGCCTCACTGCCCGGTTTCCTGTTCCGCCCCGGCGCGGCCGGCGGAGCGACGGTCGTGGCGGTCAACGGCAGCGACGGCTCGCTCGCCTCGCTCTGGGCGAGCTGCGTGTCGCCGGCGCTCCGCCGGGGTTACACGGTGCTCGTCTTCGACGGACCGGGCCAGCAGACGCAGCTGTTCGACCGGGGAGTGCCGTTCCGGCCCGACTGGGAGAACGTGCTCACCCCGGTCTACGACTTCGTGGCGGCACAGCCCGGCGTCGACCCGGCCCGCATCGGCCTGTACGGCATCAGCCAGGGCGGCTACTGGGTGGCGCGGGCGCTCGCCTTCGAGCACCGCTTCGCCGCCGCCGTCACCGACCCCGGAGTCGTCGACGTCTCCACCTCGTGGACCTCGCACCTCCCGTCGTCGCTGCTGAAGCTGCTCGATCGCGGCGAGAACGAGAAGTTCGACAAGGAGATGGCGTTGGGGCTGAAGCTGAGCCCAGACACGGCGCGCACCTGGCAGTTCCGGGCGCGCCCCTACGGCACCGCCCCCGGCGCCTACGCCGAGACCATCGAGGCCGTGCGCCGCTACGCACTCGGCGACCTCGCCGCCCGCATCACCACGCCGCTGCTCATCACCGACCCCGAGGGCGAGCAGTTCTGGCCCGGGCAGTCAGAGCGGCTCGCTGCGCTGACCGAGAGCGTGTCGACCCTCGTGCACTTCACGGCGGCGGAGGGCGCCTCGGGCCACTGCCAGCCACTCGCTCGCACCCTCACCGCCCAGCGCATGTTCGACTGGATGGACGAGCGGATGCGCGTCGGGCAGAACTGACACGGGGCGGGACCCCGTCTCCGGGGCGTTCAGAAACGCACACGTCGCGGCCTCCGAGCCCTCTACGGGGACGGATGCCGCGACGTTTGCGTTTTCGAACGCTACGGGATCGGCGAGCCCACGCGGTAGGCGAGTTCGGGGCCGGGGGCGGCGGCGAGCTCGGCCGCGATGGCGCGCATCCGTTCCCCGCCGCGCCAGCCGGCGACGCCGCCACCGCTGGCGCCGCCCCCGACAGCTGCGTCGCCCGTGATCGTGCGGAGCGCCGCCGCGAGTTCGGGCACCGTCGCCGTGTTCGGGTCGAGCGCGACGCCCACGCCGGCGCGCTCGAGGGCGGCCGCCCCCGCGAACTGGTCGGTGGAGAACGGGAGCACGACGAGGGGTACGCCGAAGGTCGCGGCCTCGGTGACGCTGTTGTTGCCGCCGTGGGTCACGGCCGCGGCCGCCGACCTGAGCAGGGTGACCTGCGGCAGGAACTCGCGCACGAGCCAGCTGTCGGGCACGGAGCCGAGGCGAGCCGGGTCGCCCGAGCCCGTCGCGATCGCGGCGCGCAGCCCGGCCTCGCGGAGGGCGTCGGCGACCCGGGCGAGCACGTCGTCGCGCACCGAGAGGAAGCTGCCGAAGCTCACGTAGACGAACGGCTCGTCGGAGGAGGCGATCCAGCGCTCCACCTCGACGTCGCCGCCGTCGTCGCGCGGCGTCGAGCCGAGGTAGCGGTGAGGCGGCAGGAAGGCGGCCCGCGACGGGTCGGCGAGTGCGGCCGGGTAGTTGAACAGCAGCGACTCCCCCGTCTCGGAGAACGCCGACGGCGACGGGGTGGCGAGGGGGTCGAGCTCGGCGAGGGCGGTGTTCCACTCCCGGGTGAACGACTCGCTCACCCGCAGGCACAGCTCGCGCAGGCGCTCGACCTCCTCGGCGGGCGGCGTGAAGCACGCGGGCCAGGCGCTCGGCAGTCCGTAGAGCTCGTCGCCGACGGGAAGGGCTGAGGGGTGGCCGAGCACCACGTCGGTGTACGGGATGCGCGCGGCCTGCAGACCGAGGCGCGCACTGAACGCGAGGTGGTCGACGAGGATGGTGTCGGGCTGCACGGCGTCGACCACGGCGACGGTCTCCCGCGCCTTCTGCACCGGCTGCCACATGAGGTCGGTGAGCCGCTGCTCGGCCTGGTAGCGGAGGGTCGGGATCATGCCGCGGCGGGTCGCCTCGAAGAAGCCCCGCAGCGAGGCACCCTCGTCGCGCGGCTGCTCCTCGGCCCTGATGACGCCGGGGTTGGAGCCGCGCCCGAGTTGGAGGTGCTCCCGGCGGGCGCCGGCCTTCGCGACGATGGCCTCCGTCGACTCGCCCGTCGCCACGACCACCTCCTCCCCGCGCTCGAGCCACGCCCCGGCGAGGGTGACGAGCGGCAGGAGATGCGACGCGTAGTCGGGGCTGATGACCAGCACGCTCATGCGGTGACCGCCCGGTCGGTGGCGGCGCTCTCGCGGTGCACACCCGCGTAGACCGACTCCAGGGAGCGTGCCATGGCCTGGATGGTGAAGCTCGCCTCGACGACCGCGCGGGAACGGGCTGCTCGCGCGGGGGCCTCGCCCGGGGCGCCGGCGGTGTCGATCGCCGACTCGATCGCCGCGGTGAGTGCGGCGCCGTCCCAGGTCTGAGTGAGCAGACCGGTGCGGCCGCGCTCCACGTAGGTCGCCGGGCCGCCGCCGTCGGGCGCGACCACGAACAGTCCCGTGGCCATGGCCTCGAGCAGGGCGATGCCGAATTCCTCCTTCAGGCTGCCGCAGACGTAGACGCCGTCGGGGGCGGTGAGGCCCGGGAGGCCGGTGCGTGCGGCCGCCATCCAGCGGGCCGCCGTGTCGTTCGGCTGATGACCCGAGAGGATGAGCCCGCGCTCGGCCCGCAGCCCCGCGGGCACGACCGCCTCGATGGCGTCGAGCTGCTGCTGCTCGGCGGCGGAGGGGTGCCGCAGGTCGCCCCCGACGAGCAGGAGGTTCGCACGCTCGGCGGCGCTGCTGCTCTGCCAGGCGGAGACGATGGCCGCCATGCCCTTCACCTGGTGGAAGCGGCCGACGCTGACGACGAGCGGGAGCCCGCGCCGGTGCTCAGGCAGAGCCTCGACGAGCGTGCGCAGCGCCGCGAGTTCGGCGCCGGGCGCGGCACCCTCGCGGTGGGCGGTCGCGTCGGCGAGGGCGGCGTCGACCACGTCGAGGTCGATTCCCTCGGGAACCACCGTGTGCCGCTCGGGGTGCGAGTCGATGTCGATGCCGACGAGGGCGCGCATGTCGCGCCGCAGCTGCGGGCGCGGGAAGAGCACGGTGTGGTGGGCGTTCGAGGCGAGGCGCTGCACCAGCCGGGCGCGGAACCAGAAGTGCTCGCGCTCGTCGGCCGCGCCGAAGCTCTGCCGGGTGAGGGTGCCGGCCGAGTCCATCGACTGGATGACGGCGTGCGGGTCGGGCGCCACCGTGAACACCACGGGGATGTCGAGCTCGCGGGCCACGTCGCTCGCGGCGAGGCTCCCGACCTCCGCCATGCGCAGGTGCAGCACGTCGACGCTGCCGGCGGCACGAAGCACCCGACGGATGCCGCGGCGGGCGGCCACCCGCTGCGGCCAGGCCGCCGCGCTGCTCACGGGAGGGGTGAGCGACGGGATGCGGCCGTAGAGGTGACCGGTCGAGCGACCCGCCACGTCGACGACGCTGTCGATCGCGTCGCCCACCGAGCCGCGCGAGAGCGTGACGACACGCTTCACATCAGCGGATGCTCCTGCCGCCCCGGCCCCGGCACGGCCGCCGTCGCGCACCAGCGCGTCGCCGAGGCGCACGAGCAGGGTGGCGACGCCGCCGTTGTCGCCGCTGCCGGCAGCCGTGAGGCCGGCGTCGATGTCGGCGTGCAGGAAGAGCTGGGCCACGGTGAGGCCCTCACCCGCGGCGCTGCGCTGCACGCTCCCGCCCGCGAGGTCGATGAGGCCGAGCCGGGCGATGTCACGCAGCGGGCCGTCGCCGCGGGCGAGCTCGTCGAGCTTCTCGGCGGCGGCGCTGTCGCCCCGCCGCTGGCCGAGGGCCGCCACGGCCGCGGTGCGCACGAGGAGGTGTTCGCCCTCGTCGCCCGCCGCGGCGTGCAGGCGGCGCGACGGGCCGGCGCCGCGTACCAGGCCGAGGGTCTCCATCAGGCGGTAGCGCGCATCCGGGTCGTCGACGCCGAGGAGGGCGCCCTCGAGACCGATGGCCACGTGCTCGGGGGCGGTCTGCGCCCACTGCTCGAGGGTGCGCTGCGCGATCATGCCGCCGAAGCCGCCGTCGAGCACGAGGCCGATGAGCCGGCCGACGGCGTCGAAGTGCGGGAGGTGGGCGCCGAGCACCCAGGCCGCGTGCTCGCGGAGGAAGGCGCGCTCGTTCGAGAGCAAGGTGGTGAGCACTCGATCGGCGTCGTCGTCGTGAATCTGACCGAAGGCGTGCACGGCGGCGATGGCGGTGACGTCGTCGTCGCCCTCGAGGGCGCCGGAGAGGATGCGCAGGGTGCGGAGGCCGGGCTCCCGGCTGGCCTCGAAGGCGAGCTCGTCGGCTAACCGCATGGCCTCGACGATGCGGTCGGCGTCGCGCACGCCGTCGAGGGAGGTCTGGATGCCCATGGGCTCGCCTTTGCTGTCGGGTGGTTCGTCTCCGGAGGGTTCCGTTGAGACCCACTCACGACTCTAGATTGTCTAGCCATAAAGTCGCCTAAACATTTTTCGAACTCACGGCGCTCTACGATGTGGGCATGACCGCTCAGCCCCCCGCTCCGGCCTCCACCTGGATGGAGCACCGCCGTGGCCTCGACCGCGAACTCGTCGGCTGGATGCGCCCCGACGGCGACGGGTTCGTCGCCATCGACCTGCTCGGCCGGCCGGTCACCGACGCGGTCGACTGGTTCGACGCCGAGACCGCGCTCGACGAGCGGGGCCTCGGGTACCTCGCCGACCCCTACGAGCTGAGACTCGACAGCGGGCACTGGCTGCGCGTGCGTCTCGTCGAGGTCACGCCCCAAACCGTGCGCGTGAAACAGGAGGACTGGGGCGACATCAACGCCACCCAGGTCTACCACTCCGTCCCGTTCCCGGTCTCCCCCGAGGTGCTGCGCCCCTTCCGCGCGGGCTGAGCGGCTACCCCGCGAACGACCGGAGCGCCCGCACGTAGCGCAGCGGATCGTGGCGAGTCGACTCCGTGACGAGCAGCGCCGAAGCGCCGAGTCGCCGCGTGAAGTCGCCGCGGCACGGGATGAGCACGATCTTCTCGAGCCCTGCCTTCCACGCCGGCACCAGGGCGGGGAGCGCGACCCACTCGGGCGTCTCCTCGTAGAGGAGCGGTCGCCGCAGGTTCACGGTCTGACGGTGGGCGTGCTGCCACGCCTCCCACGAGGAGGCGGCGTCTGTCGAAGTGAAGGCGGAGTCACCGAAGCTCTCGCGCAAGTTCGGCCCGTCGATGAGGGCGAGCGCGTCGTCGAAGCCCACCGACTCGTCGGCTGCGGCGAGGGCTGCGCCGCGCATCCGCTCTGCCTGGTCGGGGCCGACGACGTGGGCGATGCGGTCGAGGGCTGCGCGCCAGAGCACCGGCCAGGCCGATGCCCACGCCGCGGGTGCCGAGGCGTCGGCGGGGGCGAGCCGGGCGGGACCGTGGGTGAGCAGAGGCGGCAGGTCGTCGCCGTGCACGTCGAGCCCCCATGCCTCTCGCACCCACAGCAGCTCGTGGAGGGCGCTCGGGAAGTCGTCGATGGAGAGCACCATCTCGTGCGGCCACGGGTTGCCGGGCACCGGATCGCTCGATCGCACGACGACCTCGATCCCGGCTACGCCAGGCAGTTCGGGCCGAGCAGCGACTTCAGTTCGCCGAACAGGTCGGCGGTGACCGACACCGGGTACGGCACCTCGAACACCCGCACGTTGTCGTTTTTGATGAGCTTCAGCCGCACCTCGGTGTCGCCGGAATGCCTGATGAGCACGTCGTTGAGCGCCTGCACGGTGTCGGTGGTGGCTTTGAACTCCGCCAAGGAGATGTGCAGCGGGCCCGACGAGCCGGCCGTGCCGAGGGCGGGCTGGAACAGGCTGAAGGCGTGGAGGTTCATGCCGTCGTCGCGCAGCGAAACCCGCCCGCGCACCACCACGATGGAGTCGTTCGAGAGGGCGGGGCCGAACTCCTGGTAGGTCTTGCCCATGAACATCGCGGTGATCTCGCCGGCGAAGTCCTCGACCGTGATCATGCCGTACTGGTTGCCCGAGTTCTTCGCGGTGCGGTGCTGCACCGAGGTGATGAGGCCCGCGATGGTGACCTGGTCGCCGTCGTTCACGTGCTCGCTCGAGAGCAGGTCGAGAATCGTCGTCGAGGCGTGCTTCGCGAGCTCCACCTCGAGACCGGCGAGCGGATGATCGGAGACGTACAGTCCCAGCATGTCGCGTTCGAAGGCCAGCTTGTCGCGCTTGGCCCACTCGGGTCGTGCGGGGATGTCGTGAACCTCTTCGGGCGCATCCCACAGCGAGTCGAAGTCGAAGCCGACCTGGCCGTTGGCCTCGTTGCGCTTCTCCGAGACGGCGTTGTCGATCATCGCCTCGTGCACCTCCATGAGGGCACGGCGGGTGGCGCCGAGCGAGTCGAAGGCACCCGCCTTGATGAGCGACTCGATGGTGCGCTTGTTGGTGGCGCCGAGCGGGATCTTCTTGAGGAAGTCGCCGAAGGAGGTGAAGGCGCCCTTCTCCTCACGGGCGCCGCGGATGAGCTCGACCACGTTCATCCCGACGTTGCGCACAGCCCCCAGCCCGAACCTGATGTCGGGGCCGACGGCGGTGAAGAAGCCGATCGATGAGTTCACGTCGGGGGGCAGCACCTTGATGCCCATGCGGCGGCACTCGTTGAGGTACATCGCCATCTTGTCTTTGGAGTCGCCGACGCTCGTGAGGAGCGCTGCCATGTACTCAGCGGGGTAGTGCGCCTTGAGGTAGGCGGTCCAGTAGGAGATGACGCCGTAAGCCGCGGAGTGCGCCTTGTTGAAGGCGTAGTCGGAGAAGGGGAGCAGGATGTCCCAGAGCGTCTTGACGGCGGCCTCGGAGTAGCCGTTGGCGTGCATGCCGGCGCTGAAGCCCTCGTACTGCTTGTCGAGCTCCGACTTCTTCTTCTTGCCCATCGCGCGGCGCAGCAGGTCGGCCTGGGCGAGGGTGAAGCCGGCCAGCTTCTGCGCGATCGACATCACCTGCTCCTGGTACACGATGAGGCCGTAGGTGCCGCCCAGAACGTCTTCGAGCGGCTCGGCCAGCTCGGGGTGGATGGGCGTGATGGGCTGGATCTTGTTCTTGCGCAACGCGTAGTTGGTGTGCGAGTCGGCGCCCATGGGGCCAGGCCGGTAGAGCGCGAGCACCGCCGAGATGTCTTCGAAGTTGTCGGGCTTCATCAGCCGCAACAGCCCCCGCATGGGGCCGCCGTCGAGCTGGAAGACGCCGAGGGTGTCGCCGCGGGCGAGCAGTTCGTAGGAGGGCGCGTCGTCGAGGTCGAGGTCTTCGAGCACGAGGTCTTCACCGCGGTTGGCACGGATGTTGTCGAGCGCGTCGTCGATGATGGTGAGGTTTCGAAGCCCCAGGAAGTCCATCTTGATGAGCCCGAGCGACTCCGCGGCGGGGTAGTCGAACTGGGTGACGATCTGGCCGTCCTGCTCCCGCTTCATGATCGGGATGATGTCGATCAGTGGGTCGCTCGACATGATGACGCCGGCCGCGTGAACGCCCCACTGGCGCTTCAGGTTCTCGATGCCGAGCGCGGTGTCGAACACCGTGCGCGCCTCGGGGTCGGTCTCGATGACCGTGCGGATGTCGACGGCCTCTTTGTAGCGAGGGTGGTTCTTGTCGAAGATGCCCGACAGCGGGATGTCCTTGCCCATGATGGGCGGCGGCATCGCCTTGGTGAGCTTCTCCCCCATGCTGAACGGGAAGCCGAGCACGCGCCCGGAGTCTTTCAGCGCCTGCTTGGCCTTGATGGTGCCGTAGGTGACGATCTGGGCGACGCGCTCGTCGCCGTACTTCTCGGTGACGTACTTGATGACCTCGCCGCGGCGACGGTCGTCGAAGTCGACGTCGAAGTCGGGCATGGAGACGCGGTCGGGGTTGAGGAAGCGCTCGAAGATGAGGCCGTGCACCAGCGGGTCGAGGTCGGTGATGCGCATGGCGTACGCCGCCATCGAGCCCGCACCCGATCCACGGCCCGGGCCGACGCGGATGCCGTTGCGCTTCGACCAGTTGATGAAGTCGGCGACGACGAGGAAGTAGCCCGGGAAGCCCATGCTCTTGATGACGCCCACCTCGTAGTCGGCGCGCTCGCGCACCTCCTGCGAGATGCCGTTCGGGTAGCGGAGCTTCAGCCCCTCCTCGACCTCCTTCTCGAACCAGGTCGCCTCGGTCTCCCCCTCGGGCACCGGGTAGCGGGGCATGTAGTTGGCTTTGGTGTCGAACTCGACGTTGCAGCGCTCGGCGATGAGCAGCGTGTTGTCGCAGGCGTCGGGGTAGTCGCGGAAGAGCTGCCGCATCTCTTGGGCGCTCTTGAGGTAGAACTCGTCGGCGTCGAACTTGAAGCGGTTGGGGTCGGAGAGCGTCGACCCCGACTGCACGCAGAGCAGCGCCGCGTGGCTGGTGGCGTCGTGGGCGTGCGTGTAGTGCAGGTCGTTGGTTGCGACGAGCTTGAGGTCGAGCTGCTTGGCGAGCCGGATGAGGTCGCCCATGATGCGGCGTTCGATCTCGAGACCGTGGTCCATGATCTCGCAGAAGAAGTTCTCGGCACCGAAGATGTCGCGGAAGTCGCTCGCCGCCTTGAGCGCCTCGTCGTACTGGCCGAGCCGCAGACGCGTCTGGATCTCACCCGACGGGCACCCCGTCGTGGCGATGAGGCCCTTGCCGTACTGGCTGAGCAGCTCCCTGTCCATACGGGGCTTGAAGTACTGACCCTCGATGCTCGCCTTCGAGCTCAGCCGGAACAGGTTGTGCATGCCCTCGGTGGTCTCGGAGAGCAGCGTCATGTGCGTGTACGCGCCGGCGCCCGAGACGTCGTCGCCTCCACCGTTGCCCCAGCGCACGCGGGTCTTGTCGCCGCGATGGGTTCCTGGCGTGAGGTACGCCTCGGTGCCGATGATGGGCTTGATGCCGGCCTCGGTCGCCGTGCGCCAGAAGTCGAAGGCACCGAAGACGTTGCCGTGGTCGGTGACAGCGACCGCGGGCATCCCCTGCTCCTTGGCCGCCTCGATGAGCGGCTTCACCCTCGCCGCACCGTCGAGCATGGAGTACTCGCTGTGGACGTGCAGGTGTACGAAGGAGTCGTTCGAGGGCACTGATTCTCCGGGCTGTCGCGGCTTGGGGATCAAGTCTAAACGCCCGGCGCACACCCACGCCGGCGTGTCGCAACCGTGTCCTCATTCCTCTTCCTCATCACCTGGTCCCCTTCGCAATCGCAACCCGATCCGCCCTCGCCTGCTGCGGTCATCGTTGGCAAGCGCGGAGCGCGCGGCAGCTTACGTAGGGCTGCCGCGCGCTTCGCGCTTGCCAACGGAGGGTGGGAGAACTGGAAACTAAAACGAGCTTTCATCAGCGGATTCTGATAGAATCTCAGCATGGAGATCACCCACCGGCTCAGCGAGATCACAGACGATCTCCGCGCCGTGATGGGCGAAATCAGTGAAGGGCTGGGTGGGCTATCCGACAACGATCTCCTCGAGGTGATGGCCGCGGTTGAGGCTGTGGGGCGGGCTGTGTCGGCGGGGCAGGTTCGGGTTGCCGGCGAGGTGGCGGTGCGGTCGCGGAGCGAACTCGGAGACGAGGGGTTGAGCCGGTCGCAGAACTTCACCAGCCCCGTCAAGCTCGTCACGAGTGTCACGGGTGTGTCAGCGCGGGAGAGCAAGGCGCGGCTTGAACTCGGGAGACGGATGCGCGGGGCCATGCTCCTCGGCGGCAGCGAAGGGCCAGCGCCATTCCCGGCCGTCGACCAGGCGGTCGATGAGGGCAGGCTCGGAGTCGAGGCCGCCTCCGTCATCGTGCGGCAATGCTCCGACCTTGTTGTGCGCGGATGTGCGCCCGATGTTGTCGCCAGTGCCGAGCAGACGCTCGTCGACGAGACCCTCACGCGGGGCCTGTCGGCTGATCAGACGGCGAAGCTCGCCATCCACCTGCGGGAGCTGCTCGACCCCGACGGAGCCGAACCCCGCGACGAACTCCACCAGCAACAGCGGTCACTCACCATCGCCCAAGCCAGCGACGGCATGATTCGGGGAAAGTTTGCCCTCACCCCCGAGCAGGGCGGCGTGTGGCTGGCAAGCATCCAAGCAATGCAGAGCCCCCGCGTCGGAAACGGCCCGCGGTTCCTGGGTGAAGATGAGGCGATGGCCCAGTTCGCGACCGCTGACACGCGTACGCAGGTGCAGAAGAACGCTGACACCATCACCGAACTCCTCGCCCGCGCCGCCGGCTCCCCCGGCATGCCCCGCATCAACGGCGCCACCAGCACCGTCAACGTCCACATCACCCTCGACGACCTCCAAACCGGGCGTGGTGTCGGCTGGATCGACGGCATCGACGAACCCATCCCGGCCTCCACCGTCGCGCAGCTGCGTTGCCACTCCCCGCTCGCCGCCACCGTCTTCGGCGACCGCGGCGAGATTCTTCACCACGGCAAGACGAAGCGGCTCTTCACCCCCGCCCAGAACCGGGCACTGGCCGCCAGGGACGGCGGGTGTGTCTGGCCAGACTGCGACCGCCCACCCTCCTACTGCGAAACCCACCATGCAGACGAATGGGTCGCAGACGACCACCCACCAGGCCGCACAGACATCGACAACGGCGTCCTCCTCTGCCACTTCCACCACTCCCACCTCCACAAGTCAGCGTGGAAACTGATCATGCGCGAAGGCGTCCCGCACATCGTGCCGCCCCGCTGGGTCGACATCACCCAAACCCCCATACCCACCACCCGCCGACGCACCACCGGCCCACAACACCACGCCGCCTGAACGCGACCCAAGGGTGGCGTCTGCCCCTACGGCGTGCCCAGGACCCAAGCCGGCACCGCCCCCAACCATCACCATCGCGGCCAACCCGCGGGCACCCGATGGCGACTGTCGCCACGACGGCGCACACCGAACACGACCAACACGGCCCCGCCATCAGACCACCACGGGACACGGAGCGAGTCGCACCCGGGTAGACCACCCATCATCAAGCCGCCTGAACTGAGCTCGCGCACCGACGCCCCCCAACCGCACCGCCCGCCACCCAGCCGCACCGCCCGCCACCCAACCGCACGGCCGCGCTTCAGCTCGACCTGCGGCGGCTCCGCCCGGCCCGAGTGGCCACCACCGCCCACCTACCACGACCAGCACGACACCCACCTGACCACCACGGAACACAGGACGAGACACACCCAGGCCGGTGACCCACCGTGCAGCCGCCCAACTGACTTCGCACCCTGACGCCACCGCCCGCCTCCCAGCCGTGCCACCGGCGTTTCAGCTCGATCTGCGGCGGCTCAGCCCGGCCCAAGTGGCAACCAGACCACCTCGGGACACAGGACGCGACACACCCAGGCGGGTGTCCCGCCCCGCAGCCGCCCAACTGGCTTTGCACCCTGACGCCACCGCCCGCCTCCCAGCCGTGCCACCGGCGCTTCAGCACGACCTCCAGCAGCTCAATCCGGCCCGAGTGGCGACCACCGCTCGCCGGGCACACGGGTGCGGATGACGAGCGGATGCTGCGGTGGCTGGGTAGCGTCGATCGCGAAGGGGGTACGGCGATGGCCCAGGGCGGCGCGGTGTCGGGTACGACGCGCGCGATCGCGCGGGTACGGCCCGTGGTGCAGTACGCGGGCCTCACCACCATCGCGGTTGGCGTGGTGCTCGTGCTCGTAGGGCTGGTGGGCCCGGAGACCGGGTCGGCCGGAGCCGTGCTGGTGGCGGTGGGGGTCGGACTCGCGGTGGTGACCGTGCTGCTCTCGATCGCGGCACCCGCTGCCGGCGGCACACCCCTGGCTCTCGCGGCACCGGTGCGGGGCCGGTGGCGGGCACTGAACTCGCCGTCGAGCGGGGTGCCGAGCCATGGCACGCACGCCTACGGGCAGAGCTACGCGGTCGACCTGCTGTACACACCCGAGGGGGTCGAGAAGCCCGAGTTCGGGTCGGCGGGCGGCTCCTTCCTCGACCCGTCGCGCTTCCCCGCTTTCGGGCAGCCCGTGCTCGCCCCCGCCGACGCCGTCGTGGTGCGCGCGGTCGACGGCTGCCGCGACCACCGCAGCAGGTCGTCGTGGCCCGCCCTACTCTGGTTCTTCGCCGAGTCTGCGGTGCGGGAGGCGCGTGGCCTCCGCGGCATGCTGGGCAACCACCTGGTGCTGCGACTCGCCGACGGCACGCATGTCGTGCTGGCCCACCTGCGCAGGCACAGCATCCGGGTGCCGGTGGGAGCCGAGGTACACGCGGGCGACGAGCTCGCCGAGTGCGGCAACAGCGGCAACTCGACCGAACCGCATCTGCACGTGCAGCGGCAAGACGAGGCCGACCCGCAGTCGGCGGTCGGGCTGCCGTTCACCTTTGAACCCGGCGGCATCCCGGCCAACGGCGACCACCTCCAGGAGCGACCATGACCCGTACCAGATGGCTGTTCGCCGGGCAGCTGGGCCCGGCGTTCGACGACGGCGGGCGGATGCTCATCATCGAGGCGCGGTCGGTGTTCGGGCGCCGGCCGATGCACCGGGCGAAGGCGCACCTCATCCTCTCGGCTCTCCGCCACCGTGCGCGCGAGCTCGGCGACCGGGTCGAGTTCCACCAGGTGCAGCGCTACGCCGAGGTGGTCGACGGCCGCGACGACCTCGAGGTGATCGATCCCACCTCGTGGGCGGCCCGCCGCTTCGTGCGTCGACGCGGCATCGAGGTGCTGCCGAGCCGCGGCTTCGTCACCTCCGAGACCGACTTCGCCGCCTGGGCCGAGAGGGCGACGAGCGGCGGTAAGCGGCTGCTGCTCGAAGACTTTTACCGCACGGCGCGCGAGCGCACCGGCATCCTCATGCGCGGCGACCAGCCCGAGGGCGGCCGCTGGAACTACGACGCCGACAACCGCAACCCGCCCCCGAGAGGCGCCGCCCGGCTCGGCCTTCCCGAACCCTGGTGGCCGCGCGAAGACGACATCGACGACGAGGTGCGCGCCGACCTCGACCGCTGGCAGCGCGACGGCCACGTGACCCTCGTCGGCGACGACGGCCCGCGGCGTTTCGCCGCCACCCGCGCCGAGGCCGAGCACGCCCTCGCCGACTTCCTCGAGTCGCGCCTCGGCGACTTCGGCACCTTCGAAGACGCCATGCTCGGAGGCGACTGGACGATGGCGCACTCCCTGCTCAGCGCTCCCCTCAACCTCGGCCTCCTCGACCCGCTCGAGGTCGTCGACGCGGCGGTCGCCGAGTACGACGCCGGCCGCGCCCCGCTCGCGGGCGTGGAGGGCTTCACCCGCCAGATCATCGGGTGGCGCGACTACGTCTGGCACCTCTACTGGCACCTCGGCGAGGGCTACCGCACGGGCACCAACGCGCTCGGCGCCCACACCCCTCTCCCTCCCGCGTTCCGCGAGCTCGACCCGGCCCTCGTCGAGTCGAACTGCCTGCGCGAGACACTCGACGGCATGCGTCGGCACGGCTGGGCGCACCACATCCAGCGCCTCATGGTGCTCGGCAACTGGGCGCTGCAGCACGGCTACGACCCGGTGGCCCTGAACGACTGGTTCGTCGACATGTTCGTCGACGGCACCCCCTGGGTGATGCCCGCGAACGTCATCGGCATGTCGCAGCACGCCGACGGGGGCGTCGTGGCCACGAAGCCCTACGCGGCAGGCGGCGCCTACATCGACCGCATGTCGGACTACTGCTCCGGATGCGCGTTCAACCCCAAGGTGCGCCTCGGCGAGAACGCCTGCCCCTTCACCGCCGGGTACTGGGCGTTCCTCGACCGGGTGGAGCCGCGCATCCGGGGCAACCATCGCATGGCGCAGCCGCTCGCCGGCCTCCGCAGACTCGCCGATCGCGAGGCCGTGGTCGACCAGGAGCGGCACCGCGAGCGCTGGTGACGTCGACTCAGAGTCGCGCGAAGCGGGCCCGCACGATGGTGTAGAGGCCGTAGGCGATGAGCCCGACACCCACCGCCACCAGCACGACGACACCGAACGGCAGCTGCACGAGCGCCTTGAGCGCCCCGTCGAGACCGGTCGCGTTGCCCGGGTCGACCTTCACCGCGGCGACCACGAACAGGATGCCCATGACTCCCACCGCAATGCCCTTCGCCACGTAGCCGACCACACCCATCACGCGCACCACGCGACCCACGGTGCCCGAGGGCATGGTGAGGTCTTCCTCGAACTTCTTCGTCACGCCCTTGAACACGAAGTAGCCGCCGATGCCGATGACCGCGACGCCCACTACCCCGAGCAGGATCGGGCCGCCCGGCATCTGCAGGACGCTCGCGCTGGTCTGCTGCGTCGACTCGGCGTTGCTGGTCGACTGCCCCATCGCGAAGGTGAGCGCGGTGACGCCCACCGCGGCGTACGCCACCGCCTTCCCGGCCGGGATGAGGCTGCGCACCCACCGTTTGTCGGAGGAGGAGCCGATGCCCGTGATGGCTTCGACGACGAGCCACAGCGCCAGCGCGAACAGCCCGATGGTCACGACCCAGATGAGGATGGTGCCGCCGGGGAGCTTGGTGATCTCGGCCATCGCTCCCGACTGGTCGCTCTCTCCCCCGCCGTTCGTCGCGACGCGGATGGCGAGGTAGCCGAGCAGGATGTGCACGAGGGCGCTGGCACCGAACCCGACCCGGGCCAGGATCTCGAGACCCTTGCTGTTCGCTGCGCTCTGCACGGCGCGGCCTGCGGTTGCTCTGGTCGACATGGTGTGCCTCTCGATTCGATCGGGTTGAGGGGGCGGGCTGGGACGGGTCAGGTGCCGTCGCGTTGCGGCTGCGAGGCGGGGCCGGTGACGGCCTCGCCCGGCACCCTCACCGTGCGGGCGGTGTCGATGGCGATGATGCTGCCGACGATGACCAGGGAGATGGCGATGGATGCTGTGGTGTCGCTGATCCAGTGGTAGCCGAGGTAGAGCCGGCTGAAGACCTGCACGCCGATGCCGACGATGGCGATCGAGAAGGCGGCGACGGTGAACCAGCTGCGCTGCAGCCGGCTGGCCAAGAGATAGGCGGTGATGAGCAGGAAGTCGGAGGTGCCGAGCACGTGCCCCGACGGGAAGGAGAAGGAGTGGTCGGGCCCGAACAGCATGTCGCCGATGGGCGGGCGCGGGTGCTGCACGATCGGGGCGAGCACCTGGGCGATGACGACACCGGTCACCATGCCCCCGGCGAGGAGCAGCGGGCGCCAGAGGTGGCGCGCGGCGATGATCCAGATGACGAGCACGACGGCGATGATGATGGGGAGCGCCACCGGCCCGAAGACGATCGCGAGCACGATCATCGCGGCTGTGGTGTCGGGGCGCACCTGCGCTTCGAACCAGGCCTCCACGGGCTGGTCGAACCGCTCGAACCCGGTGTGGGTGAGCACTCCGACGAGGATGGTGACGAAGGCGGCGAGCCCGACGACGACGAGTACCGCTGCCGTGACGTACAGCCGGCGCCGGTCGTTCGCCTCGACGTAGCGCTCCTCGACCACGAACTTCTCGTGCCAGGCCGAGAGGCGGCCGCCGCGGATCGCTGTCATCTCCTCTGCCTACCACGATTCGCTCAGCAGCGATTGAGGTTTCAGGCGGGAGGATGCGCCTCGAAGACGATCTCGAGATCGGTGGTGATCTCCTCGCCCGGGGCGAGCATCCGCCCCGTCTTGCCGCTGCCGGGGCCGTCGGCGTGGCTCGGCCAGCAGGTGCCGGGTTCGATGCCGAGGGCGTAGCTTCCGGATGCGGCGCTGCGCCAGACGGTGAGGAACGGCAGCTCGGCCGTGCGATAGCGCACGGTGACGCGGGTGCCCGGCGCATCGAGGGTCGCGGTGGCGTAGCCGTCGTCGCCCGCGTCGGCGACGAGGGCGTCGACCTTCTCGGGTTCGAGCGGGACGGGAGCGGTGAGCTCGGCCTCCCAAGCGGGGGCGGTGGTGGCGCTCACGCGCGAGCCCTCGTCGACCAGCGGCCAGCCGAGGTTGATGTGGTACAGCAGCTTGAGCGGCACCTCCGCGAAGCCGTCGTTGCGTACGACGTCACTCACCCGCACGCGGCTCTCGCCGTGCCGGGCCGTGATCGACCTCGTCACGACGAGGTTCTGCTCGAAGATCGCCCCCTCGCGCATCAGCCCGGTCACCTCGAGCTCGTACGCGTCGCCGTTCCAGCGACCCTCCGATCGCGTGACCAGCGCGGGTACGAGGTGGGCGCGGCCGTGCATGCCGCCCTCCGCCGGCTCGGCACGGCCGACGGCGGTGAGGCCGCAGGTCGTGAGCAGCCCGCCGAGCCAGCGCCGACCCCAGCTCTCGGCGCGCGCCCCCGTCGAGGGCGGTGTGAACGACACCGCCTCCCCGCGCCAGAAGGTCTCGCCGAGGTCGAGGAACTGGTCGGGCTCGACCGTGACGGCGAGCTCGCCGAGACCGCGCAGGTCGATCTGGCGCCGGCCGTCGCCCGCCCCACCCTCGGCCCGCAGCGAACGCGGGCCCCAGCTGCGCTCCACGGCACCGAGTCGCGCCTCCGTCTCGCGGCGGACATCGGTCATGACCTGCTCCCCTTCGAACCCGCGGCGCCGATCGCCGACCCGCCCACGCTAGCGGATGCGCGCGGCCGCCCGAACGGCTGGGCCCAAGCGGGTGGGGACCCAGGTCTATTGCACCCGCGCGCGTCCCTCCGTCACCCTGGTGACCGAGGCGCGTTCCGGCGTGCCCGGATCCGGTCGCACGACGGCCCGCAGGGAATCCGCAGGGTCGCAGGGAATGAGGAACGATGCCGAACCGCCCGCCGCACTTCGCACCACGACCATCCGTCGTCGTCGCCCTCGTGGCGTCGGCGGCGTTCCTGCTCGCGGGCTGCACCAGCGGCGCCGCCCCCTCGAGCTCGTCCCCAACCGCCGTCGGCGATTCCGGCGAGGCGGCCCGGCCGACGCTCACCCGCCCGGCCGCCCCCGAGGGTGAGCTGCCGGCGGCGCTGCAGAGCAGCCTGCAGAAGGCCGTGGAGGGCGTGATGGCCGAGTACGACGTGCCGGGTGCCGCCGCCGGCGTCTGGGTGCCGGGCGAGGGCTCGTGGACCACCGCGGTCGGCCTCGCCGACGTGGAGCAGAACGTGCCCGTCACCACCGAGATGAGCTGGCCCATCCGCAGCGTGACGAAGTCGTACACGGTGTCGCTCATCCTGCAGCTCGCCGACGAGGGGAAGCTGTCGCTCGACGACACGATCGACCGGTACGTCGACGGCATCACGAACGGCGACCGCATCACCCTGCTCGAGCTGGCGAACATGTCGAGCGGCGCCGCCGACTACGTCGGCCAGGCCTTCCTCGACGACTTCAGTGTCGACCCCACCAAGGTGTACACGCTCGACGAGCTCAACGCCTTCGTCATCGACCAGCCCGCACAGTTCGAGCCCGGCACCGAGTACCTCTACACCAATGCCAACACGAACCTGCTGGGCGCCGTGGTCGAGAAGGTCACCGGCATGCCGTACGCCGAGGCGCTTCAGGAGCGCATCCTCGACCCCCTGGGGCAGAGCGGCACCCGGTACCTCACCGACGTCGCCGACTGGACGGGCCCGCATCCGACCGGGTACGTCGAGGCCGACGGCGCGCTGGAGCCACAGCAGGAGAACCCGTCCATCCTCGGGCCCGCGGGCTCGCTGTTCTCCACCCTCGACGACGGCCGGGTCTGGGCCGACACGCTCGGCTCGGGTGCCCTGCTGAAACCCGAGACCCAGGCCCTGCGCGAGATCGGGCACGAGATACCGCGGCCTCCTTACGACCTCTACGGCGTCGGCATGGGTCAGACGAACGGCTGGCTCGGCCACAACGGCGAGGGTGTCGGCTTCACGGCGGCGACGTTCCACGACCCGGTGTCGGGCGCCAGCATCGTGGTCTACATGAACGAGTCGAATCTTCCCGACGCGCACCCCGCCGACGCTGCCTTCCGGGCGCTGGCCGAGGTGCTGACGACCGAGGCCGCCCAGTGAGCCGGGTGAGGGCGCGCGGCCGCGCGGCCCTGCTCACGGCGGCGGCCCTCGCCGCGACGGGCGCGCTGCTGGCAGGTTGCACGGGGGCGCCGGCCCCGAGCCCCACACCCGGTGCGACGGGCGGCTACGCCCTTCCCGGGCTTCCGGATGCGGCACGCGAGGTGATGAACCAGCCGCAGTACGCGAACGGCCGCTGGCTCATCTCGGTGAGTGACCTCGAGACGGGTGAGACGCTCCTCGACCTCGACGGGGACAAGATGGCGCAGCCCGGCTCCTTCGTGAAGACCTACAGCGCGGGCGCGGCGTGGGTGAAGTGGGGGCCCGACCACACCGTCACGACACCGGTGAAGCAGTCGGGAACCGTCACCGACGGCACCCTCGTCGGCGATCTCGTGCTGGTCGGCGCGGGCGACCTCACGCTGGGCGGCCGCACCAAGGCCGACGGCACCGTCGACTTCACGAACCTCGACCACAACGACGCGAACCCGCTGCCGGGCGCGACGCTCACCACCGAAGACCCGCTCGCCGGGCTCGACAACCTCGCCCGGCAGGTGCGGGCGTCGGGCATCACCGCGGTGAACGGCGACGTCGTGGTCGACGACAG
The DNA here is from genome assembly GCF_013113715.1 of Herbiconiux sp. SALV-R1. Lineage (GTDB taxonomy): Bacteria > Actinomycetota > Actinomycetes > Actinomycetales > Microbacteriaceae > Herbiconiux. The sequence continues at coordinate 1,429,254 of NZ_CP053344.1, read as the reverse complement.
GCTGTTCGAGGGAGAGCTGGCGGGCAAGCCGGTGACCCCGATCGTCGTGAACCAGAACCTCCTCGACATCCTCATCACCCCGGGCGCCGTCGGCGAGCCGGCGACCGCGGCACTCACCCCCGCCGTGGCGCCCTGGAAGCTCGACCTCCAGGTGCAGACCGTCGCCGAGGGCGAGCCCGCGCGCATCGCCGCGCCGGCCGCCTCCCCCGACGACCCGAACACCATCGTCGTCTCGGGAACCGTCGCCGAGGGCGACCCGGTGCTCAAGGTGTTCGAGTTCGACGACCCCGCCACCTTCGCCCGCACCGCGTTCATCGAGGCACTCGGCCGAGCCGGGGTGAGCGTCACCGCCGACCCCGTCGCCACGAACCCTGAGGGCGCACTGCCGGCCTCCGACACGGTCTCCTCCCTCCCGTCGGTGGCGGAGCTCACGTCGCTCCCGCTCTCGGAGGAGGTCACCTACGTCATGAAGATCAGCTACAACCGCGGGGCGCAGACGCTCATCTGCCGCCTCGCCGCCGACGCCGGGTCGACCGACTGCAACGACGGCATGGCGATCGCCGGGCAGATCTGGGCCGACGAGGGTCTCGACACCCTCGGCGCCTCGCTCATCGACGGCTCGGGGCTCGAGGGCAACTACATCACCCCGGCGAACGCCGTGCAGATCCAGACCCTCATGGCCGAGCGGCCCGACGCCGAGGCCTGGAAGGCCGTGATGCCCGTGCTGGGCGTCGACGGATCGCTCGCCGACGTGCAGACCGACAGCCCCGCGGCCGGCAAGGTGTTCGCCAAGACCGGCACCCTCGCGGGCGGCGACGCCTTCAACGGCCGGGTGCAGCTGACCACCAAGACGCTCGGCGGCGTGATGGACGCCGAGAGCGGCCGCGAGCTCGCGTTCACGATCATCGTGAACCAGGGCTTCTACGACGGCATCGACGGCGTGTTCGAGGCCAACGACGACGTCGGGGCGGTCGCCGCGGCCATTCAGCAGGCGTACTAGCAGCCGTACCGGCCAGGACAGGAGACGACGGATGCGCGCACCGCTCACCAGAACCATCGCGGCGGGCTCGGTACTGCTCGCCGCACTCAGCCTGACGGCCTGCACGGCTCAGCCGACGGCGGCGCCGACCCCGAACGCCTCGAGCAGCCCCTCCGACGCGTCGGCGGCCGCGCCGACCATGGGGCCGATCGACGAGGAAGCGCTGACCGCCCTGTTCGAGAAGACGGCGGCTGAACTCGGCCAGCCCGGCGCCGTGATGCTGCTGCGCTCCCCCGCCGGCGAGTTCACCGCCACCTACGGCGTGACGAGCCCGGGCGGGTCGACCCCGGTGTCGGTCGACGACCACATCCGTGTCGGCTCGAACACCAAGACCTGGACGGGAACCGTCATCCTGCAACTGATGCAGGAGGGCACGATCGCGCTCGACGACCCGGTGTCGATGTACCGGCCCGACGTGCCGAACGGCGAGAACATCACCATCGAAGAGCTGCTCATGATGCGCAGCGGTCTCGCCAACTACACCGAGACCTACGAGCTCAACGCCGCGCTCGACGCCGACCCGCAGCGCGTGTGGCAGCCGGAGGAGCTCGTGGCCATGGGGCTCGCCCTGCCGCCCGACTTCGAGCCGGGCACCGCCTTCCACTACTCGAACACCAACACCGTGCTGCTCGGACTGATCGCCGAGCAGCTCGACGGCAAGCCGCTCGGGCAGATCTTCGAAGACCGCCTGTTCACACCGCTCGGGCTCGACGACACCTCGTTCCCCGAGCTCGCCGACAGCAGCCTTCCCGCGCCCTACTCCGACGGGTACTACTGGTGGACGAACGTGGGCACCCTCGGGTCGTCGAAGCTCCCGCCCGACCTGCTCGCCGGGGCCGAAGACGGCAGCTTCGCGCCGAGCGACGGCACGCTCGACAACCCCTCCTGGGCGTGGGCCGCCGGCGCCGGCATCTCGACCGCCACCGACCTCGCCGACTGGGCGGAGGCGCTCGGCGGCAAGACCGGCGGGCTGCTCGACCCCGAGCTGCAGCAGCAGCGGCTCGACAGCGCGATGCCCACCGACCCCGACGACCCGGCTTCGGCCGCCTACGGCTGGAACATCGCGAAGGTCGGCTCGTTCTACGGGCACACCGGCGAACTCCCCGGGTTCAACTCGTTCATGGCCTACGACCCGGTCGACGACGTCACCCTCGTGGTGTGGGCGAACCTGGCGCCGGCCGCCGACGGCAGGGGCCCGGCAGCCACGATCGCGCAGGCGCTCATCCGCAGCCTGTACTGACGGGTGAGCGGTCCTATCAGTACGCCCCGCCCGCCGCGGCGAGGTAGCGGATGACCGCCAGCACCCGGCGATGGTCGTCGGCGGCGACCGGAAGGCCGAAGGCGTCGTAGATGCGGGAGGTGTGCTGCACCACCGCCTTCTCGGAGGTGCCGAGCCGCGCGGCGATGTGCGCGTTGCTGCGCCCCTCGGCCATGAGCCCGAGCACCTCGAGCTGGCGCGGGGTGAGACCGGCGACCGCGTCGTCTCCGGCCCGGCTCGCGCGCGAGACGAGCACGGCGACGACGTCGGGGTCGAGAGCGGTGCCGCCCTGCTGCACCCGGCGGAGGTCGGCGGTGAAGGTGTGCACGTCGGCGATGCGCTGCTTGAGCAGGTAGCCGACGCCGCCCTCGCGGTGCTCGAGCAACTCGGTCGCGTACCTCCTCTGCACGTACTGCGAGAGCACGACGACCGCGACGCCCGGGTGGGTCTGACGGATGCGCAAGGCCGCGAGCAGGCCCTCGTCGGTGTGGCTCGGCGGCATCCGGATGTCGGTGACCACGAGGTCGGGCAGCACGCGGGCGACCTCGGCCTCGAGCTCGGCGGCCGTGCCTACGGCGGCCACCACGTCGATGCCGTCGCGCTGCAGCAGGTGCACCAGCCCCTCGCGCAGCAGCACCTCGTCTTCGCCGATCACGACCCGCATGGCAGCTCCACCTTCACCTCAGTGCCCCCGCCCTCCGGGGAGATCAGCTCGAACGAACCGCCCAGGGCGTCGACCCGGTCGGCGAGGCCCTTGAGACCGGTTCCGTCCTCGAGGCGGGCGCCTCCACCGCCGTCGTCGGTCACCCGCACCCGCAGCTCGCCGCTCCCGCGGCGCAGCTCGACCGACACCGACCGCGCCCCGGAGTGCTTGACGGCGTTGCTGAGCGCCTCGGCCACGATGAAGTACGCCGAGTGGGCGATGGCCGGGTCGAGGTCGCGGTCGTCGACGTCGCTCGTGAGGGTGGCGGGCATGGCGAGCCGGTCGACGAGGTCCTCCGTCGCTGCGGTCAGCCCGCGCTCGACCAGGGCCGAGGGCAGCACCGCGTGCACGAGGAGCCGCAGCTGCGCGGCGGCGTCGTCGATGCGGCGCCGCAGCTCGGTGGCCGCCTCGGCGGTGGAGGGGTGGGCGTCGTCGGAGTTCGCGATCTGCTGCGCCTCGAGGGCGAGCAGCACGAGCTGCACCTGCAGTCCGTCGTGGAGGTCGCGGGCGATGCGGGCCCGCTCGCGGTCGGCGGTCTCCACCAGGCGGAGCCGCGAGCGGAGCAGGGCCTCGTTGCTCGCCATCAGGGCTGCGGTGAGGCGTTCCCGGTCGAGCGCGATGGCGAACACCTGCGCCGCGCGCCGCACGGCCTCGGGGTCGGCGATCATGCGCCCGTCGTAGCTGATGGCGCCGACCAGCCGCGACTCCACGCGCACCTCCTCCCACTGCCGGGGCGCTCGCCGGTCGCGGGCGTCGGCGGGAGCTCCCCGTTCGTCGAGGAACTCGCCGCGCTCCTCCGACCAGTAGGCGACCCGGAGCGAGTCGTCGCCGAGGGCTCGGGCGAGCGCCGGGCCCACCGCCGTTCTCGCGGGCGTGGCCACGCCCAGCCAGGCGCTCAGCGCATCCGCTTCGACCGTGTGCGTGTAGCCGCCGAACAGCACCCCCGCGAGGAAGGCGACCGGGATGCCCGCCAGCACGACCAGCTGCACGCCACCGACGACCGCGAGGTCGCCGCCGAGGAGGCCGATGACGCTCGCCGAGACGGGGATGGCGAGCACGGCGAGGCTGCCGTAGAGATAGAGCGGCAGCAGCACGCGGAGGTTCTTCGGGTCGGCGGAGCGGAGGCGCCGCACCAGGATGACGACGGTCGCCACCATCACCGCGAGACCGATCGCGCTCTGCGTCGCCTCGGCGACCGTACGCCAGGTGGAGGGCGCTGACGGGAGAAGGTAGAGCGGCGCCTGCAGCACGAACGCGACGCCGTAGCCGACGGCCACCGTGGTCACCGAGAACGCGCCGCGGAGCCTGCCGCTCGGGAAGGCGTGCAGCAGGTGCACCGTGATGGCGAGGATGGAGGTGGCGAAGACGGCGCCGAGCTCCACCAGCCCGGGCAGCCCGAGGTTGCCGGCGCCGTTCACGAAGAGGAACACCGCGCCGACGAGCAGCAGCCCGCCCGTGCCGTTCGTCGGGCGGCGCCACCACGCCATGATGCCCGCGGCTGCCCAGACGACGAACACGCCGGTGAAGGCGAGCGGGATCCACGACGGAACCGGCACGGTCGCCCCCACGGAGAGTTCCACCCCCGCGAGCAGGAGCGCGAAGACGCCGAGCAGCACGAGTGCACCGCGCGACGGGCCGAGGCGCCCGCGGCGCAGGCGCGACGACGGTACCGCCTCGCGTGCCGCCTGCGTCATCCCGCCCCCTCGGCGCGAGCCTAGGGCGCGCCCGGCTCTCCGCTCAAGAGACCTGGGTCTACGCGGTGGCCGTCGGGTCGTCCGTGTCGGCGTGGCCCATCGCGATCTCGGGAGCGGCGCCCGCCGGGAGCGGGAACCAGCCAAGGAAGGTGACGCCCTCGTCGGTGGCGTCGAAGCGCAGGATGGTGGAGTCGCCCGGCTCGTAGAAGGTGTCGCCCGCGCGCAGCACGCGCTCGGGCTCGCCGGCGAGCTGCACATGGGCCGAGCCGCTCTCGATGACCCCGAAGACGGGGCCGCTGTGGGTGTGGGCACCGGGCTGAACCGAGGGGGCTAGGGTGATGCGTCGCACCTCGACGTGATCGAAGGCCGTGCCGCTCGGCAGGCGGTGGTCGGCGAGGGTGGTGCGGGTGACGGGCTCCTGCTGCATGCTGCGATTCTGGCACGCAGCCCCCGCGGCAGCGTGGCCTGCGAGCCCACGCAACCCGTCTGCAAGACTGGGGACATGACCTCATCGCAGACGTTGAGCGAGGCCGACCGGCGCGAGGTGGCGGCGTGGGCCGCCGTCTGCGCCGAGCGCGTGCTCGGGCTGTTCGAGGCCGAGGCTCCGCAGGACGGCCGGCCGCGCGACGCCATCACGAGGGCTCGCGCGTTCGCGCGGGGGGAGCTGGATGCGGCGGGTGAGATCCGCAGACGCTTCGAGGCCGGGCGGGCGGCGACGTCGGCGAGCTCGCCCGCGGCCGTGGCCGCAGCGCGGGCCGCGGCTCAGGCGTCGGGCGTCGCACACATGGGCGCGCACGCCCTGGGGGCTGCCGCGTACGCGGTGCGGGCCGTCGAGCTGCACGAGGGGGCGGCCGGTGGCGCCGGCGCCGCCACGCGCGAGATCGAGGCGCAGCTGGCGTTGGCGTCCGACGCCGCCCGCGCGGCCCTGGCGAGCATCCCTCGGGTGGGTGACGACTCGGCGGGCCCGCTCGGGCCGGGACTGCTGTCGTCGGGGAGGCTGGGTGAGATCATCGAGGCCCTGCAGGCGCGGCTGCACGCGGGGTGAAGCGCCGGTTGTAACACGGATGGGGGCGGAGGAACACTCCCCAGAAGGTGGATGCCCGGGCAGCCGGTGGCGCGGCTACAGTGTCAGGGTGAAGCGCATCGGGGCACGGGTCATGGTCATCGGGGCGGTCACCGCCTCCCTCCTTCTCGCGGGAGGCGCGGGCGCGGCGTTCGCCGATCCCGCCGAGCCCGGTGCGGGCGCGGCAGCCGACTCGGGCACCGCGGGCAAGAGCTACGTCGCCCTCGGCGACTCGTACTCGGCAGGGTTCGGCCTCACGCCGTACAGTGAGCTGCCCGCATCCGGCTGCTTCCAGGCCGACCAGAACTACCCGCACCTCGTCGCCGAGTCGCTCGGTCTCGACCTCGACGACCGCACCTGCAGTGGAGCGGTGACGGCGAACATCCGCGACACCGAGCAGACCACCATCACCGGGGCCGGAACGGCACCCGTGCAGTCGGCATCACTCAGCGCCGACACCGACGTCGTGACGGTGACGATCGGCGGCAACGACCTCGGCTTCTCCACGGTGGCGCAGACGTGCATCGCCGAGAGCGCGAACGGCCCGCTCGTGCTCGACGTGCTCGGGGCGAATCTCGCCAACTGCAAGGAGTTCTACGCCCCCGTCGTCGACGGCATCGAGGTCGACCGGCTGAAGTACCAGCTCGACACCACCGTCGCACCCGCCCTCGACGAGACCTTCGCGCTCATCAGGGAGAAGGCGCCGAATGCGAAGATCTTCGTCATCGGCTACCCCGCCATCACGCCCGACCTGGCCAACTACCCCGAGGCCGGATGCTACTCCTCACCCCTCGGCACGGGCAGCAACCCGTTCGAGCCGCCGTTCCCCGAGAACGCCTTCCCGTTCACCGAGACCGACACCTTCTACCTCCACGGCACCGAGGCGCGGCTCGACGCGGCGATCGGCGCCGCGGCCACCGCCCACGGCGCGACCTACATCTCGACGCTGCCGCTCACCCAGGGCAACACCGCCTGCGCGCCGGCCGGTGAGGCGTTCATCAACGGCATCACCCTCAACACCACGGGCGGCACCCCCACCCCCGACCCCGGGCTGTTCGTCACCCTCGGGGCGCTGCACCCGAACACCGCGGGTGTCGCCTTCCTCGCCGAGCAGGTGTCGCAGGCCGTCTCCGACGCCTTCGCCGGCGACGGCGACGGCGACCCGGAGCCCACCGCCACGCCCACCCCGACCCCCGCTCCCGAGGCCACCAGCACCGCGACGCCCGTGCCGGCGCCCGGTGACGGCGCGGGCTCCGGCAAGCCCGGCCTCGCGGCCACCGGCTCGGAGGCAGCCCCGCTCGGCCTCGTCGCTGTCGGCATCGTCGCAGCCGGCGGACTGCTCCTCGCTCTGGTCGCCGTCACGCGCCGCCGGATGGGTCGCTCCGGCCACTGAAGGGTCTTGGCACTCTCCGCGCCCGAGTGCTAATCTGAGCGTAGTTGAGTGATGTGCACTCAACTCCCAGAACCGGAAGGAGATTGATTCATCATGGCCATGTCTTTTGATCCTTTCAGCGAGTTCGACCGCCTCGCGTCGAGCCTCCTGCAGTCCCGGCCCGGGCCGCGCGTCATGCCCGTCGACCTGTACCGAGATCAGGACAGGTACGTGCTGAACGCCGACCTGCCGGGCGTCGACCCGGGGTCGGTCGACGTCGACGTCGACGGTCAGCTGCTCACCATCCGCGCGCAGCGCACCGCGGGCTCGGCCGAAGGGGCCAAGTGGCTCGCGCAGGAGCGGCCCGCCGGCAGCTACCTGCGCCAGTTCAGCATCGGTGAGGGCGTCGACACGGCGGGCATCTCGGCGTCGTACGACAACGGGGTGCTGAGCGTCATCATCCCGGTGAGCGAGAAGGCGAAGCCGCGCAAGGTGCAGGTGGTGAGCCAGGCGAGAGACGACGCGCAGAAGTCGCTCGCGAGCTGACCGACGGCGCTCGCGACCGTCTGAGAGGCCCCGCAGCTGAGCATCCGTTCGGCTGCGGGGCCTCTCGCATACTCAGATCCAGCCGCGCTCCTGGGCGAGCAACACCGCCTGTTGGCGGGTGTCGACGGCGAGCTTGGCGAGCACAGCGGAGACGTGGTTGCGCACCGTGCCGGGGGCGAGGGAGAGTGACGCGGCGATCTGCGCGGTGGTCTCACCACGGCGGCCGGCACGCAACACGTCGAGCTCGCGGTCGGTGAGCGGGCAGCGCTCGTCGCTCAACGCGTCGGCGGCGATCTCGGGGTCGACGTAGCGCGCACCGGCGGCGACCCGGCGGATGACCGCCGCCACCTCCCCCGCCTCCCGCGACTTGGGGAGGAACCCCGCGACACCGGCCGCCAGCGCACGCCGCAGCACGCCCGGGCGGGCGTGGCGGGTGACGATCATGCACCGCGCCGTCACCGTGCGCCTCAGCCGCTCGGCCACCTCCACACCGTCGAGGCCCGGCATCTCGAGGTCGAGCAGGCACACGTCGGGCTTCAGCCGCTCGGCCTCCGCCACCGCCTGCACGCCGTCGGCGCACTCCGCGATGACGTCGATGTCGGGCTCCAGGCGCAGCAGCGCCGCCAGAGCCGAGCGGATCATCCCCTCATCGTCGGCGAGGAGCACCCTGATCATCGCGTCACCCCGCGCTCAGCCGGCGCCGTGACGACCACGGCGAAGCGGCCCCCCTCGCGCAGCACCTGCATCGTCCCGCCGGCCTCGGCGGCGCGGCGCGCGATGCCGGCGAGCCCCGAACCCTTGGCGTCGACCCCTGGAGCCGACGCGGCCGCGTCGTTGCTGATCTCGTACCGCCACTCCCCCGCCGCGCGAGAGAGCGACAGCGTCGCCGAGCGACCTCCGCCGTGCCGCAGCACGTTCGTGGTGGTCTCCCGGATGACCGGGCCGAACACCTCCGCGGGAGCCGCCTCCGCATCCGGAGCGATCGTCGTCTGCACGGCGATCCCCGCGGCCCTCAGCAGGTCGCCGGCGTTCGCGAGCTCGTCGGGCAGCGGCACCGACCGGAACCGCGTGGCGAGGTCACGCGTGCCCTGCCGCGCCTCGTCGACGCTCACGCGGGCCGCTTTCAGCTGGGTGAGCGCCGCATCCGGATCCGTCGCGAGCAACCGCTCGGCGAGCTCGAGCTGCAGGGCGATCACCTGCAGGTGGTGGCCCTGCAGGTCGTGCACGTCGGTCGCCACGCTCAGCCTCTCCTGCGTCGCCGCGAGACGTGCCTCGGAGACGCGGGCCCGGTCGAGGGCGATCAGCACGTCCCACCACCACAGCGACAGCACGGTGATGAGCGGCAGCGAGGCCGAGAAGAACCCGAGCACGAAGTGATCGCTCACCTGGTCGAACGGCGGCCGCGAGAACACCGTGTTCACGTCGACCACCCAGAGGCAGCCGAGCAGCACCGTGAGCACCAGCACGAGGCGCAGACGCACCGACTTCGGCCAGTCGAGCAGCTGCAGCGACTGCGCGACCGGCAGCAGCAGGATCTGCCACAGCCCCGTCACCGCGAAGGCGAGCCCGCCGTACGCCGCGCCGACGAGCACAGGAACGAGGATGCTGCGCCAGGGCAGCTCCGTCGTCTCACCCGACCGGTGCCGGTAGGCGCGCAGGAGCGGCAGGGTCGAGGCGATCCAGACCAGCCCGACCGCGAGCACGACGAGCTGCACAGGGAGGTCGAACCGCCCCTGCAGCAGGGTGAGCGACCAGAGCAGCACGATCATGAGCTCGAAGAACACGATCGCCGACGCCGTGTACCACCAGGTCGCGGTCACCCCGCGCGGCGACTGCTGAGCGTTCATCACGCCACCACCCTAGGTGCATGACAGATGTCACGGGTGCGACCGGCATCCCACCCGGAAAGCGGTGACACCGCGACACTGACGCGAGACGAGCGGATGCGGTGGGCTGGGTTGACCGGCGCACGGAACCACCGCATCCGCCACCACATCTCCCGACAGGAGCACGCCATGGACCTGATCTCCACCTTCCAAGACCTGGTCGCCCAGGTGCCCGAACTGCTGCGGCCCCTCATCGTCGCGCTCGCCGGCGCCGTGCCCTTCATCGAGGGCGAGGGGGCGGCGTCGATCGGCATCATCGGCGGTCTCCACCCCGTCGTCGCCGTGCTGTCGGGGGCCATCGGCAACTTCCTCTGCGTGACGGTGCTCGTGCTCGCCGGCTCGGGAGCACGGTCGGCGGTGATCGCCCGCCGCGACTCGCGCCGCGCCGCGAAGGCGCGGGCGCGCGAGGAGGTGTTCGCGGGCGCGGCCCCCGGGTCGCCGGCCCCCGGGTCGCCCGAGGCGGTCGCGGCCCCCGGGTCGCCCGCCGCCGCCGTCGCCCCTGCCGCGGCCCTCGACGACGAGCCGGGCGAGTCGAGCCGCAAGAAGGCCCGCCGCCAGAAGCTGCAGCGAGCACTCGACCGCTACGGCGTACCGGGCGTGAGCCTCCTCGGCCCGCTGCTGCTGCCGACCCAGTTCACCGCCACGATGCTCGCCGCGAGCGGCGTGAGCAAGGCGCGCGTGCTGGCCTGGCAGGCCGTGGCGATCCTCGCCTGGAGCACCCTGCTCGGCGTCGTCGTGGGCGGCATGGTGCACGCCGTGCAGTAGGTCCCGCGGCAGGCGCCCGCCAAGGGTATGAGAATCGTGCGCTCGAGCTTTCAGCAGGCTCGGCGGCACGATTCTCATACCGTTCGGACGCGTGGCGCGCGAGCGCGGCACATCCGCATGTCACGGATGGTGAAGCGCCCCTCGGGGAGCGCGGCGCGGATGCGGGCCTCGTCGAAGCGGCGGGCCGGGCGGAGCTCGGGTGGCAGCTCGGGGGTCGCGGGCGCGGCCTCGTCGACGCCCTCGGCGAGCATGAGCGCCTGGGCCCGCGCGACCAGCGGGGTCACCATGAGGACCTCGCTGACGGCGGCGAGCATCCGGATCGACCAGACCGGCGCCCGGAGGTAGAGCGGATGCCGGCCCGCCACGCCCGCGATGCGTCGTACCGCGGCGCCCAGCTCGAGGGTCTCCGCGCCCATCACCGCCACCGTGGGCTCGGTGATGCGGCCCTCGAGCGCGGCGATCAGCACGTCGATGGCGTCGGCGACGGGCACGGGGCGCACCCGGCGCTCGTGCCGGCCCACCAGGGCGAAGACCGGGAAGGTGCGCACGGCGCGGGTGACGTGGTCGACCATGTGGTCGCCGCGGCCGTAGATCATGCCCGACTTGAGCACGGTGTGCTCGAGTCCCGAGGCGCGCACGAGCTCTTCGGCCTGCCACTTGGTCTCGTGGTAGCCCGAGCCGGTGCCGGGGCGGGCGCGGAGGAAGCTGAGCAGCACGATGCGCTTCACGCCGGCGCGGCGGGCGGCCTCGATCACGGCGCGGGTGCCGTCGACGTGCACGCGCTGGAACGTCTGGTCGCCGATCTCGCGGTTGATGCCCGCGCAGTGGGCCACGGCGTCGCAGCCCTCGAACGCGGCGGTGAGGGCGTCGACGTCGTCGATCTCGGTGCCCGTACGCCGCGACACCACGACCGTCTCGGCGGGGTCGAGCCGCCCGGCGAGGTGGCGGCCCACGAACCCGGTACCCCCGGTGATGGCGATGCGCATGATCGAACTCCTTCGCTTCTTAGCACTGTAGCTAAAGAGTACTTAGCAAGGGTGCTAAAGTGCAACCATGACAGATACGGCGTCGGACATCTTCGCGGCCCTCGCCCACCCCACGCGTCGGCAGATCCTCCAAGACCTCAAAGACGGTGAGCTGGCCGCCGGTGAGATCGCGGCGCGCTTCAACGCGACCGGCCCCACGATCTCGCGGCACCTCGGTGTGCTGCGCCAGGCGGGCCTCGTGACCGAGCGGCGCGACGGCAACCGCATCCTGTACTCCCTGGTCGGCGAGCGCCTCGCGCTCTCGGTCGGCGACTTCCTCTCCACCGTCTGCCCCGAACAGATCGTCCTCCGCGAGGTGCGCAAGCGCAGGTCGCCCGAACCCGCTGCCGAGCCCGCACAGACGGTATGAGTTTCGCGCCCTCGAGCCCACCCCGGGCTCGGCGGCACGATTCTCATACCGTTCGTGCGCGGGGCGGGGGTGTGAGGATGGAGGCGTGACGGGGAACGGGGCGTGGCGGCGGGCCGACGTGAGCGAGGTGGAGCTGGTCGGGGGGCCCGAGCGGCTCGAGGTGGGGTTGGAGGAGTACGACCCCGCGTGGGCGGAGCGGTTCCTCGAGCATCGGGCGCGCATCCTGAACGCGCTCGACGGAGCGGGCTGGGCGGTGCTGGTCGAGCACATCGGGTCGACGGCGGTGCCGGGGCTCGCGGCGAAGCCGATCGTCGACATCGTGGTGGGGGTCGACGACATCACCGCCGAGGAGGAGTACCTCGAACCCCTGCTCGCCGCGGGGTACGTGCTCCGGGTGCGCGAGCCCGCTCACCGCCTCGTGCGCACCCCGGCCCGCAATGTACACGTGCACGTGTACCAGCGCGAGCATCCGGCGGTCGCCGAGTACTTGCTGCTGCGCGACCGCCTCCGCACCGACGCCGGCGACCGCGTCCTCTATGAAGACACCAAGCGGATGCTGTTCACCCGCAGCTGGGACGACATGAACGCCTACGCCGACGCCAAGACCGAGGTGATCGAGGCGATCAAGCAGCGCGCGAGGGCCGAGCAGCGCGCGAGGGCCTAGCCCGGCGCTACCGCCAGCCCAGCGCCGGCGCCACCTCGGTGAGGATCGACTCGATCACGTGGGCGTTGTACGCCACGCCGAGCTGGTTGGGCACGGTAAGCAGGAGCGTGTCGGCCTCGGCGATCGCCTCGTCTTCGGCGAGCTGCTTCACCAGGCGCTCAGGCTCCGCGGCGTAGCTGCGGCCGAAGATGGCGCGGAGGTCGGCCTCGATGTTGCCGATCTGGTCGCGGCTCTCGCCGCCGTCGCCGCCGAAGTAGGCGCGGTCCATGTCGTTCGTGATGGCGAAGATGCTGCGGCTCACCGAGACGCGCGGCTCGCGCTCGTGCCCGGCCTCCTTCCACGCCTCACGGAACTCGCGGATCTGCTGCGCCTGCTGCACGTGGAACGGCTCGCCGGTCTCGTCCTTCTTGAGCGTCGACGACTGCAGGTTCATGCCGAGCTCGGCGGCCCAGCGCGCCGTGGCGTTCGACGCCGCGCCCCACCAGATGCGGTCGCGAAGCCCCTCCGAGTGCGGCTCGATGCGCAGAAGCCCGGGCGGGTTCGGGAACATCGGCCGCGGGTTCGGCTGTGCGAAGCCGTTGCCCTTCAGCACCTCGAGCAGCACCTCGGTGTGCTCGCGGGCGAGGTCGGCGTCGGTCTTGCCCTCGCCGGGCTGGTAGCCGAAGTAGCGCCACCCGTCGATCACCTGCTCGGGTGACCCCCGGCTCACGCCGAGCTGCAGCCTGCCGCCAGAGATGAGGTCGGCGGCTCCCGCGTCTTCGGCCATGTAGAGCGGGTTCTCGTAGCGCATGTCGATCACGCCCGTGCCGATCTCGATCGTCTTCGTGCGCGCACCCACAGCAGCGAGCAGCGGGAACGGCGAGCCGAGCTGACGGGCGAAGTGGTGCACGCGGAAGTACGCCCCGTCGGCCCCGAGCTCCTCCGCCGCGACCGCGAGGTCGATCGACTGCAGCAGCGTGTCGGCGGCCGAGCGCGTCTGCGACTGCGGCGACGGCGTCCAGTGCCCGAAGGAGAGGAAGCCGATGTTCTTGCGAGTTGTTTCGGTCACGGATGCTGCAACACGCGAGCCGCCGCATCCATTCCATGCACACGCACAGATCTTGACGAGCGCGCGGCGCGTCCCGCGACCGCTCGGGTTGCTACTCTGAGGCAACACCGAGGGGGGCGCGGATGGGGAGCACAGAGGCGACTGCGGGAGCGTCACCGGCCGAGACGGCGGCGACGGGGCTCACCGGCGCCGAGGTCGCCGAGCGGGTGGCGGCCGGCCGCACGAACGCGTTCTCGCAAGACACCAGCCGGAGCGTGTGGAGCATCGTCCGCGCCAACGTCATCACGCTCTTCAACGGCATCATCCTCGCCTGCTTCCTGGTGCTGCTGGCGATCGGCCGGTGGCAGGATGCGCTGTTCGGCTTCTCCGCGGTCGCCAATGCGGTCATCGGCAGCGTGCAGGAGTACCGCGCGAAGCGCGCCCTCGACAAGCTCGCGCTGCTCAACGCGCCCCACGCCCGGGTCATGCGCGACGGCGCTGAGGCCGAGATAGCCGTCGAGACGGTGGTGGTCGACGACCTGCTCGTGCTGCGGGCCGGCGACCAGGTGCCGGCGGATGCGCTGGTCGCCCGGGCGCACGGGCTGCAGCTCGACGAGTCGATGCTCACCGGCGAATCCGACCCCATCGAGAAGGCGCCCGGCGACCGCGTGCTCTCCGGCTCGGTCGTGGTGGGGGGCGAGGGCACCGCGCTGGTCGACCGGGTGGGCGCCGACTCGTTCGCGAACTCGCTCGCCGCCGAGGCGAAGCGGTTCTCGCTCGTCGCCAGCGAGCTGCGCTCCTCCATCAACCGCGTGCTGAAGTGGGTGGCCTGGATCATCGGCCCCGTCGCCCTGCTCGTGCTCAACGCCCAGATGATCGCCCAGGGCGGCTGGGTGGAAGCCTGGGAGAGCGGGTCGTGGCGTGACGCCGCCGTGGCGACCATCGCATCCGTCGTCGCCATGGTGCCGCTCGGGCTCGTGCTCATGACCAGCATCACCTTCGCCGTCGGCGCGGTGAAGCTCGCCCGGCAGCAGGTGCTCGTGCAGGAGCTGCCCGCCGTGGAGGGGCTCGCGCGGGTCGACCTCATCTGCCTCGACAAGACCGGAACGCTGACGCAGGGCGACATCGTGTTCGACGCCGCGCATCCGCTCACCGAGGTGCCGGGGTGGGAGGCGGTGCTCGCCTGGTACGGGGTGCAGAACGACGCCAACGCGACGGCGCGGAGCCTCGCCGAGCCCTTCCCCGCGGTGCCCGCCGCGGAGCCGCTCGATCGGGTGGCGTTCTCGTCGGCGCGCAAGTGGAGCGCGGTCACGTTCGGCGACGGCATGTGGGTGCTCGGCGGGCCGGAGATGGTGTTCGCGGGTTCGTCGCACGCGTCGCTCGCCGCCGAGGCGACCGCGCTGGCGGCGACCGGCAGGCGCACGCTCGTACTCGCCCACGGCACGCCGACCGACGACGAGACCGTGCCGGCCGACGCGGTGCCGGTGGTGCTGCTGACGTTCAAGGAGAACATCCGGCCCGACGCCGCCTCGACGCTGGAGTACTTCGCGGCCCAGGGGGTGGGCGTGCGCATCATCTCGGGCGACAACCCGCAGACGGTGGCGGCGATCGCGCGCGAGGTGGGGCTCGACGCGCCGCGCGGCTTCGACGCCCGGGAGCTCCCGGCCGACGCCGCCGAGCTGCTCGCGGTGCTCGACGAGTACGTGGTGTTCGGGCGGGTGACGCCCGACCAGAAGAAGCGCATCGTGGTGACGCTGAAGGCCGCCGGGCACACGGTGGCGATGACGGGCGACGGGGTGAACGACGCGCTCGCCATCAAGGAGGCCGACATCGGGGTGGCCATGAACTCAGGGGCCGCGGCGACCAAGGCGGTGGCGCGACTGGTGCTGCTCGACGGCAGATTCTCGCACCTGCCGAACGTCGTGGCCGAGGGGCGTCAGGTCATCGCGAACATCGAGCGGGTGTCGATGCTGTTCCTCACGAAGACCTCGTACGCGACGTTCCTCGCCATCACCTTCGGCATCCTGCTGCTGCCGTTCCCGTTCCTGCCGCGGCAGCTGTCGGTGACGGATGGGCTGACGATCGGCATCCCCGCGTTCTTCCTCGCGCTGCTGCCGAACGCGCAGCGCTACGTGCCCGGGTTCTTGCGGCGGTCGCTGAGCTTCGCCGTGCCCGCGGGGCTCGCGGTGACGCTCGGCATCGGGGCGTACGCGCGGCTGGCGGCGAACGCTCAGATTCCCGAGGCCGAGATCCGCACCGGGTCGACGCTCATCTTGACGATCATCGGCCTGTGGATCCTCGTCGTGCTGTCGCGGCCGGTCACCCGGTTCAAGGGTGCGGTGATCGGGGCGATGATGGTGGGGCTGGTGCTCGTGTACACGGTGCCGATCGTGCGCGACTTCCTGCAGCTGGTCGACCCGACGCTGCCGACCGCGTTGCTCGTGCTGGTGACGTCGCTGGTGTCGATCGCGCTGATCGAGGTGGTGCGCTTCGCGCACCGCCGCATCGCGGCGCGGGATGCGGAGCGGGCGGTGGCGGGGCGGCTGCGGGCGCGGTAGGGCCCCTTCTTCAGGCGACAGTGCTTGCGGCGAAGTAGCGGCGCCCTGGGCCCACCCAGAGCGGCACGATGACCGCCGCCGAGACGACGAGCTGCACCGCGAGCCCCGACCAGTCGCCGTCACCGGCCACCACGAGGTCGAGCACGGCGAGCAGCACGGCCAGCACCAGCAGGATGCTCGCCACCAGCCTCGACATGCGGCTCGCCCGCGCGACACCCGAGGCGAGCGACACCACGAACAGCCCGAACAGGATCATCGCCACCCCGAGCAGCGTGACGGCGAGCGCCTCCCCACCCTCGGAGGCCTCGGGTGTGTAGCGGAGGAAGATGGCGAGGATGCCGAGCGCGATCTGCGCGATCCCACCGATGTACATCAGCACGACGGCGACCGTGACCAGCCCGGGTCGCTTACGGCGGGCGCTCGACGTCTGAGTCATACGGCCATCGAACCATACGAGCAGCTCCCCGGGCTGCGGTAACGTCGAAGCCGTGCCCCCCACTCCTCCCACGCCCTCCGACCAGGGGCGCTGGACGTCGGCCCACTACTCCCTCCTCGCCTTCGGCCTGAACGCCGCAGCGCTCATCGTGCTCTTCGCGAACCTCCTCACAGGCAACACCTGGTGGCAACTCGCCGTCCCCATCGCCCTGGGCGGCCTCGCCCTCGGCGGCCTCAGCGCCCTCCACTCCCGCCGCCTCCGCTCCCGAGAACGCCGCAACGGCCGGTGAACCCCGCGCCGGACGGCGGGGCGGCGGGGTAGTCTGAGGCGCGCACCCCGCCCCGAGCTTTCAAGGAGACACCCATGTCGGTCGGCCTTCTCGCCGTGGTCGATGACATCCTCACCGCAGCGCTGAAGGCCAGCGCGAAGACGGCGGGTGTCGTGATCGACGACGCGGCGGTGACACCGCAGTACGTGCAGGGTCTCACCCCCGCCCGCGAACTGCCGGTCGTCTGGCGCATCTCCCTGGGGAGCCTGTTCAACAAGTTCGTCATCATCATCCCGATCGCGCTGCTGCTCACCGCGTTCGCACCCTGGGTGCTCCCCTACCTCCTCATCGTCGGCGGCACCTACCTCTGCTTCGAGGGCGCCGAGAAGGTCACCGAGTGGTTCGGCGTGCACCACGGCTCCGAGGGCGACGGCGCGCGCGACGAGCGCAAACTGGTGTTCGGCGCCATCCGCACCGACCTCATCCTGAGCACCGAGATCATGCTCATCGCCCTGTCGAGCCTCGACGAGGGCCTCGGCTTCTGGATGACCCTCGCCGCCCTCGCCGTGATCGCCCTCGGCATGACCGCGCTCGTCTACGGCGCCGTCGCGCTGCTGGTGAAGGTCGACGACATCGGGCTGCGGCTCATGAAGAGCCCCGCCCGCAAGGTGCGCCGGGCAGGAGCGCGCGTGGTGGCGTCGATGCCCGCCGTGTTCCGGGTGATCAGCGTCGTCGGCACCGTCGCGATGCTCTGGGTGGGCGGGCACCTCGTGGTCGCCAACCTCGCCGAGACCTTCTGGACGGGACCCTACGACCTGCTCCACGTCATCACCCACGCCGTCGAAGCCGCGGGCCCCGTCGTGGAGTGGCTCGCCGACACCGCGTACTCGGCGGTGTTCGGGCTCGCGTTCGGGCTGCTCATCGTGCTGATCGTCACGGGCATCACCCGGCTCGTGCGCCGGCGGCAGCCGGCCGCGGCGCAGGCCCACTGAGACCCGGGCCCCCAGAGGCCGCACAGCCAGGTCAGGTCGCGTCCCCGTCCCGCCCCTCCGGCGCGAGCACGATGTCGAAGCGCGTGCTGCTCCAGGTGCTCTTCACCGCGCGCCCGTCCGGTGTCGCCGACCCCGCCGCGTGGCGCACGAAGTCCATCACGAGCGACTCCTTCACCCCGAACACCGAGTCGCTCGCGAGCAGCTCGTCGCCGCGCACGAAGATGTGCGTGATGAGGGTGCGCAGCCCCGGTGCCGTCACCATGAAGTGCAGGTGGGATGCGCGCAGCGGCGACCGCCCCACGCTCCGCAACAGGGCCCCCACCGGTCCGTCGTCGGGGATCGGGTAGGGCGTCGGCGTGAGCCCCCAGAACCGGTACTCCCCCGCCTCGTCGGTGAACAGGTGCGCCCGGCCGGCCACCCGGTCGTCGCCGTACTGCACGTCGTACAGGCCGTCCTCATCCGCCTCCCACACCTCGAGACGCGCGCCCGCCACCGGCTGCCCGTCGAGGTCGGTCACCCGGCCCTCGACCCAGCACGGTTCGCCCGGGGCCCCTCCCGCGATGTCGCCGCCGTGCTCGATGCGGGGAGCATCCGAGGTGAAGAACGGGCCGAACACCGTGGACTCCGTCGCGTCGCCGGAGGCCTCGTTGTTCACGGCGACCGTCATCATCGACACGCCGAGCACGTCGGAGAGCAGCACGAATTCCTGGCGACGCTCGTCGGTGATGTGCCCCACCGCCGTGAGGAACGCGACCGCCGCATCCCACTCCGCCTCGGTGAGGCGCACCTCGCGCACGAAGGCGTGGACGTGCCGCACGAGGGCCTGCAGCACCTCGCGGGTGCGCGCATCCGGTGCCTGATCGAACGAGGCGAGCACGGTGGCGGTGAGTTCCTCCTCGCGCCGGCGCTGCTCGGCCGAGACGGGGGCGTCGCCGCTCACGAGGCGCTCCTGAACTCGGGCTCGCGCAGGCTCTCGACCCCGAGGAAGAAGTCGCGCGACGCCTCGGGGTCGGCCTCCACCCGCAGGTACAGCTCGAAGGCCTCGTCGATGTCGGCCTTCACCCCGTCGTAGACCAGGTGCTTGAAACGGATGGCGGTGGGCGACGCGTTGTCGAGGAACGCGGCGCGGCGGCGTTCGGCGTAGTCGTCGAGCGCCTCGGGGCCGGCATCACCCGCGATGACGGCGGAGAGCCGGTCGACGAGCAGCTCGACGTCGAAGACTCCCGTGGTGAGGCCCATCGCACCCGTGGGGTTGGTGAGGTGCGCGGCGTCGCCCGCGAGCAGCACGCGGCCCACCCTGAACCGCTCGGCGGCGCGCTGATGCATGTGGTACGGCGAGTACTGCACGAGCTCGTAGCGCTTCTCGGTTCCGGGCAGGAACCTCTGCAGGAACGCGTCGATGCGCTCGGGCAGGCCGCTCTCGGGCAGTTCGTCGCTCTCGGCGAAGGTCACCCGCCAGAGGCCCTCGCGGTCGAGGAGGGCGACGATGCAGCCGAGCTGCTCGTCCATCACCATGTTGGCGCGGCCGTAGCCGTAGGCCTCGAAGTCGAAGCGGATGTTCGTCGCCACGAAGCGGTCACCCCACGTCATGCCGGGGAAGTCGAGGCCGAGCGCCTTGCGCACCGTGCTGCGGCCCCCGTCGGCGCCGACGAGCCAGTCGCCACTGAGCTCGCTGCCGTCGTCGAGCACGGCGGTGACGGTGGTGGCGTCTTGACGCACATCCGTCACCCCGGTGCCGCGCAGCACCGTCGCGTGGGGATGGCGCTCGAGGTGCTCGAGGCAGATGCGGCCGAGCTTGTCCTGCCCGAGATTGAGGTTGTAGGGGAAGGGCACGACGCCCTCGATGGCCTGCTGGCTGATCTGCACCGACTCGCCCGTGGAGGGCCGGTGGAAGGTGTTGCCGCGCACGATCACACCCTCGGCCTCGGCGTCTTCGCGCACACCCAGGGCGTCGAGCACCTCGATGACGCACCAGTGGTAGACGGCCGCCCGGGGCGAGTCGTTCAGCTCGGTGTCGCGCTCGACGACCGTCACGCGCACGCCTCGGCGGGCCAGGCCCAGGGCGGCGAGGAGGCCCACCGGGCCGCCTCCGACGACGATGACGTGGGCGGAGTCTGCTGCCATGGGAACCTCGCTGTTCGGACCGGTCGGCGGCCTCGGCACCCTTGCGCGTCAGACCGTCAGACAATTCCCTTCATCATGGCATCGAGGATTCCGGATGTCACGTCGGCGGGTTCTCCGGGGAAACCAGGATGCGCTTCTGGCGGGGAGACAGCGCGAGGAAGAGGATGCCCATCCCGGCCACCAGCACCGCGGCGATGATTGAGAACACGCCGATCGCGGTGAGCAGCGAGCCGTCGTCGGCCGACGCGCCGATCGAGGTGAGGACGATCCCGGCGAGGAGGCCCAGCGCACCGATCGCCAGCATCACCCGGCCCACGGTGAGGACGAGGCGATACGACTTGGCGCCGTGGAAGCTCGGGCGCACGCCGTAGCGGGTGCCGATGTACTGCGACCACCGCTCGCCGGTCCACCACCGGGTGGTGGCCGGGGCGACGGTGTACCAGCCGGGCGCGGGGGCGCCGGCGACCGGTGAGCCCCCCACCTCTCCCGGGAGGGGGCGCAGGGAGAGGTCGTCGGTGAGCGGAACGCCCGTCGGCCGCGGGATGCGCTGCACCGCGGAGGCCTGCACGCCGATGCTCAGCCACAGCACGGCGAGCAGCATCATCGGGATCGCCACGAACGCCACGGTCGACGCCGCGAGCGCGAGCGCCAGTTGCGTGAGTCCGAGCCCGAAGAACACGGCGGCGAACGCGATCGCCGCTCGAGGCTGCTCCGAGGTCGCCCAGTCGATGCCGGGCAGCCCGTCTTTCACGCGCATGCCCGACCACCGCGCACCGTCCCACCAGCGCACCGGGCCGTTCGGGGTGGGGTACCAGCCCATCGGCGGCAGGGTCGGGTCGGTTGCGGCGGGGCCCGCGGCGGGGCCCGGATGCGCGGTGGGCGTGAGCTGAGCGGCGCCCGGATGCGCGGCGGCGGCCGGATGCGCGGTGGGCGCGGGCTGGGCCTGGTACGCGGCCGTCGCCGCCGGCACGACGGGCGCGGCCGTCTCGTGGGCGGTCCACTGCACGCCGTCCCACCAGCGCAGGCGCCCCGGCTCCCCCGCGTCGTACCATCCCGGTGCTGCACTCACGTCGATCGGTCCTCCCCGCATCCGTGCCTTCCATCGTGGCACCACGACGTGAGTCCGCAACCGCAGCGCGGCGCGGCTGCGAGTCATCAGCCCTGCCTCACGCCTGAGCCCTGACTAAGGTGATGTGTTGCAGGGGTTGCTGGGGGAAAGGAACACCGTGATGTCTTGGCGGAGAAGCACACGCGCGGCGACACGAGGCACGGCGATTGGGGCGATGATCACCCTCGCGTTTGTGCTGGGCGGCACGGCTGTCCCCGCTCACTCAGTCCCCGGTGGTCGAGCTCCGACGGTCGCCGCCGCATCGCCGGAGCACACCGCGCGAATCATCCACGACGAAGTGCACCTCCGAGCCACCTGGCGTCCCGTTCTCGTTCCCCGCACCACCACGGAGCTCACCCTGACGCTGCCGTCGGAGCTCGGAGAGATGCAGCTCAGTGGCCTGTCCTGGTGGACGTCCTCGCCCACGCGGGGGTCGATCGACGGTCGCACCGATGGGTCGCCGCTGGTGATCGATGTTCAACTCCCAGACGACCTCGAAGTCGGCGAATCGCTCTTGGTCTCAGTGATCGGAGAGACCGGTCCCTCTCGCGACCAGCTCGACTTGATGTTCAGAGTCTCGGTCACGGCCGAATCCGGCGGAGACCCGTCAGCATTCCCCGTCAGCCTCGCGCTGGCGGAGGCGACGAACAGCGACTTCACCCGCGTGTACACGGGAGACACGCGCCCCGCCTTGATGGCCCCCGGCGCATCCTTCGACCTCGTCGCGCCGACCGGGTTCTGGTCCGAAGCTGCCGCTCCTAACCCCGATGGCCCGGCCGTCATGGCGAAGGCGCAGCTCAGCGGATATCAGAACCCGGCTGTCTACGACGTTCCGTACACGATCTCCGCAGACGGGAGCGTTCTCCAGCTCACCTGGCCCGACCCCATCCCCGAAGGCGTGAACGATAATCGGGCAACGCTCACCGTCTCCTTCGTTCACCCGCTCGATTCTCGAGGCCGTGTCAGAGAGGTGACGTTCCGGTCTCGCGTGGTCGTGCCACAGGACTTCACGACCGAAAGGGTCGGCGGGGCCGACCGATACGAGGTTTCCGCCGCGGTGGCGAAGCGGGCGTACCCGGGAGGCGCAGCAGTCGCCTACGTGGTCACGGGCGAGAGCTTTCCGGATGCACTGAGTGCGGCTCCCGCAGCGGTCACGGAAGACGGACCACTCCTCCTCACCACGCGAGACTCCGTTCCCGAGGTGGTCCTGGAAGAATTGCGCCGGATTGCGCCCGAGCGAATCGTCGTAGTCGGCGGGCCGGCTTCCGTGTCAGAGGAGGTGGTGTCGATTCTCGGTGAGATCGCCGCGACGGAGCGGATCGGCGGAGCTGACCGGTTCGAGGTATCGCGCAACGTGCTCAAGACCGTCTTCACCGACGACATTCGCAAGGTCTATGTCGCGACCGGGGGCAGCTATCCCGATGCCCTGAGCGCTGCCGCGATCGCTGGATCGGAGCGGCGCCCGGTCATCCTGGTCGACGGCTCGGCCGACCGCTTGGATGCAGAGACCGAGGATGCTTTGGGCAGTCTGAACCTCTATGCCACCACCGTGGTCGGCGGATACCAGACAGTTTCCGAGGGCATCGAGGATTCGTTGCAGGCAATGGCCCCGACGACGCGGCTCGGCGGCGTCGACCGATACGACACGTCGCGACTCATGAACGCCGCGACTCGACAGACCATCACTCATGCCTACCTCGTCTCCGGGGAGAAGTTCCCCGACGCCTTGGTGGGCTCGGCGTGGGCAGGTCAGGACGATGTTCTGGTGTTCACGACTCCGGCCGCCTGCATCCCAGGGGCCACCTTGGCGGCTCTCCAGCGGATGGAGGTCGATTCGGTGACCTTGATCGGCGGCACGGCAAGCCTCTCCCCGGCTGTCGAGCATCTCGACCGTTGCGAGTGAAGCCGGCCTTCAGTGCCAGGCGGGCCAGGTTGCGGTGGTGCGGGCGAGTTCGGACTCGATGAGGGGGAGGGTGTCGTAGCCGGCCGCGGCAGCGGCGAGGCGACGGGCCCGCTCGGTGTAGGCGGGCTCGCCCAGCACCCTGAGCACGGCCGCCCGCACGGCCTCGGGGGTCGGGGTACCCGTGCGCAGGTCGACGCCGGCGCCCGACCAGGCGACACGGGCCGCCACCTCGGGCTTGTCTTCGGTGCCGCCGGCGACCACGAGCGGAACGCCCTCACCGAGCGCCTGCTGCACGCCCCCGTACCCGCCGTTCGTCACCATCACCGCGCAGCGCGGCAGCAGCTCGCCGTACGGCAGGTACGACGCCACCCTCGCGTTCGCGGGCACGGAGGGCAGCGCCGACTCGGGGCGGCCGCCAAGCGAGACCACGACAGTGACGTCGACGTCGGCCAGGGCGCTGAGCGTCGGCTTCACGAGCCGGTCGAAGTCGCGGTTGTCGATGGTGCCCTGCGTGACGTGCACGACCGGCCGGGCCCCGTCGAGGTCGCCCCACCAGCGCGGATGCTCGGCCACGGCACCACCCGCCCCCGCCCCCGCACCCGAGGGCATCGTCCCCACGAACGCCGTGTTCGGCGCGAGGTCGCTGCGCGGGTACTCGAACTCGGCCGGGCACAGCTGCAGGAAGCGGTCGAAGGCGCTCGAGATGTCCATCACGAACAGGTCGAGGTGCGGGATGCTGAGCTCGGCGAACAGCGACTCGGCGAGGCGCTGGGTCTTGCGGAACAGGACCTTCTTCGCGACGAGGCCGAGCATCCGGTTGCGCACCCGCCCGAGCGGCGACGAGGAGGGCGGCATCGCCGTGCCGTAGGGCGCCACGTCGCTGCTGCTCTGCGAGAGCGGCGTGACGCCGAGCGCCACCACGGGCGGGCGCGGGCCGCCGCCGAGCAGCAGCGGCGCCACCCCCGCAAAGGCCCCGTCGACGAGCACCGCGTCGGGCTGCACCTCGGCGAGCGCGCGGCTCACCGCCCGGTACTGGTCGGGGATGGTGCTCACGAAGATGCGCTGGATGTCGTACTGCGCCTGCGCGAGACCCCGGTAGCGATCGCGGTCGGGCAGGTAGCTCGGCACGTCGCGGTCGTCGAAGTCGGCGGCGCCCTCGAGCGGCCGGAACTCGGCGCCGACGCCCCGCACGCGCCCGGCGAAGCGCGCGCCCGTGAGCACGACGACGCGGTGGCCGCGCTGCACGAGATGGGCGGCCGCCGTGAGCATCGGCACGACGTGCCCGTGGATCGGCGAGCTGCAGACGAGATAAGTCGACATAGCTAGGTTTTAGCACACACATATTGATTGACGTAACGCTCTATCGAATAGCAGAATACCCCCATGACATTTCTCACCTGGTGGTTCCGCGTCGTGGGCCTCATCAACATCGTGCTCGGCCTGCTCTGGATGCCCTTCCTCAACGCGGCGCGCCTCGAACTCACCGTCCCGGGCTGGGACGCTCCGATCGGCGGCACGGCGTACCGCGGCTTCCTCGACTTCACGATGCTGTTCGGGCTCGACCTGCTCATCCTCGGCGCGTTCCTCATCGCCGCGTCGTTCCGGCCGCGGCGGAGCACCATCTTGGCGTGGCTCGCCATCACCCTCTCGGTGGTGCGCGGCATCCTCGACGACATCTACATGATGGCCGCCGGCTACCCGGTCGTCGGCATGCTCGTGTTCATCGCCCTGCACCTCGCCATCGTCACCACGGGTCTGCTCGCCCTGCGTGCCGCCGGCCGCACGAGGGCCGCGACCCCCTAGGATCACGGCATGGCCCCCCGCAGCTACAGCTCGCCCATCCGCGAGGAGGCGTCGGCACAGACCCGCCGCCGCATCGTGCAGGCGGCGAGCACGCTGTTCTCCCGCGACGGCTACCAGGGCACGACGATGCCCGCCATCGCCAAGGAGGCCGGCGTGTCGGTGCAGAGCGTGCACCTGGCTGGGCCCAAGAGCGCCTTGCTCATGGCGGCGTTCGAGCTGGCCCTCGCGGGCGACGAGGGCACGCATCCGCTCTACGAACGTCCGGCGCTCGCCGAGATCATGGCGCTGCCGCCCGCGGAGGCGCTGCCCGCCTACGCACGCTTCCTCGCCGAGGCGAACGCGCGCACCGCGGGTGTCGACCGTGCACTCTACGTGGCGGCCGAGACGGATGCGGGGGTCGCCGCCGCCGTCGACGACCTGAACCGCAGACGGCACCACGACCTCCGCATGGCGATCAGCTGGATGGAGGCCCACAGCCTCCTGCACGGCGACGTCGACGCCGACGAGCGGGCCGAGGTGCTCACCCACCTCGTCTCCCCCGCCACCTACCGCTTCTTCGCCCGCGAACGCGGCTGGAGCGACGAGCGCTACCGCACCTGGCTCCTCGACGCGATCGAGCGCCTCGTCATGCGCGCGCCCGCCTGAGCCGCGGCGGGCCGGGCATACGGCGCGGCGCGCCTCGCTCAGCTCATCGAGTCGAGGATGAGGGTGAGGTCGTCGAGGGTGGTGCGGGGGTTGAGGATGGCGAAGCGGGCGTTGGGCCGGCCGTGGTGGGCGCTCGGCGTCACGAACGCGACCTGCTCGTCGAGGAGCCTCGACGACCACCTGCCGTAGTCGGCCTTGTCCCAGCCGACGCGCTCGAACACCACCACCGAGAGCTGCGGCTGTCGCACCAGCTCGAACTCGGGCCGCTCCTCGATGATCGCGGCGATCTCCTGCGCCAGGCGCAGCGACCCCGTGATGGCCTCGCGATACGCGGCAGCCCCGTAGCTCGCCAGCGAGAACCACAGCGGCAGGCCGCGCGGCCGGCGAGTGAGGTGGGCGGCGAAGTCGGAGGGGCTCCAGTCGGTCGTCTCGGTGAGGGTGTCGAGGTAGTCGGCGTGCTGGGTGTGCGCCCGGCGCCCCAGCTCGGGGTCGCGGTAGAGCAGCGCGCACGCGTCGAAGGGCGCGAACAGCCACTTGTGCGGGTCGACGACCAGCGAGTCGGCGCGTTCGACGCCTGCGAAACGGATGCGCGCATCCGGTGACAGCATCGCCGACAGCCCGTAGGCGCCGTCGACGTGGAACCAGACGCCGTGGCGGGCGGCCGCCTGACCGATGCCGTCGAGGTCGTCGACGATGCCGAAGTTCGTGGTGCCGCCGGTCGCCACCACCGCGAACACGCTGCCGCCGTGCTCGGCGAGCGCCTCCTCGACGGCGGGCCCGCGCAGGGTGCCGTCGTCGTCGACGGGGACGGCAACGATCTCGACGTCCATGACGCGGGCCGCCGAGGCGATCGAGGAGTGCGCCTCGGCGCTGCAGACGACGCGCCACCGGTCGGGTGCGGGGGCGCCCGCCTCGCGTGCCTTCTCGCGGGCCGTCTCGCGCGCGGCGACCAGGGCCGAGAGGTTGCCGAGCGTGCCACCCTGCACGAACACCCCGCCCGCGCCGGTGGGCAGCCCGAACTCGGCGGCGAGCCAGCGCAGCACCTCGTTCTCGGCGTGCACCGCCCCCGCGCCCTCGAGCCAGGAGCCGCCGTAGAGCGCGCTCGCCGACACGACGACGTCGAACGCGGCGGCAGCCTTCGACGGAGCGCACGGGATGAACGAAAGGTAGCGCGGGTCGTCGGTGGTGATGCAGGCGGGGGCGAGGATGTGCTCGAAGATCGACAGCGCCTTCGCCCCGCCGATGCCCTGCTCGCTGATGGTGACGCCCGCCAGGCGGCTGAGCTCCGACGGCGACTGCGGTTTGTCGAGCGGGGTGTCGGCCATGAGCAGCCGCTGCCGCGAATAGTCGAGCACCCGATCGACGATGTCGCGGTTCTCCTCGGTCACCTCGTGCATGCGAGCGGACTGTGCGGTTGTCATGGCATCCTCCGCTGCACACGATAACAACTCGACCCGCCCCCGGGGCGGTAAGTTCGTGGGGGTGGGGGTCGCCTGGCGACGCCCCGAGTCGCAGACGAGCCTCAGGAGATGTCATGGCCGAACAGCCGCCCCTCGACCCCACGACCACCGACGCCTGGAAGGGCCTGCAAGGCATCGCCGACGGGTTCGCCCCCGACCTGCGCGCCTGGTTCGCCGCCGAACCCGAGCGCGCCGGGCGCTACACCTTCCAGGCCGGCGACCTCACGGTCGACCTGTCGAAGAACCTCGTCACCGAGGAGATCCTCGCCCACCTGCTCGAGGTCGCCGAGGCCGCCGGCGTGTCCGGCCGCTACCAGGCGATGATCGAGGGCGAGCACATCAACGTCACCGAAGACCGTGCCGTGCTGCACACCGCCCTCCGCCGCCCTGCACCGGGAACGGATGCTGCGGCACGCCTCGACCCCGCCTCCGGGTTCGTCGTCGACGGCGCCGACATCGACTCCGAGGTGCAGGGAACGCTCGACAAGGTGTTCGCGTTCGCCGACCGCGTGCGCTCCGGCGAGTGGACGGGCGTGACCGGCAAGCGCATCGAGACCGTCGTGAACATCGGCATCGGCGGCAGCGACCTCGGCCCCGTGATGGTCTACGAGGCACTGAAGCCGTACGTGCAGGAGGGCCTCGAGGCCCGCTTCGTCTCGAACATCGACCCCTCCGACATCTACGAGAAGACCGCAGACCTCGACCCCGAGACCACGCTCTTCATCGTCGCCTCGAAGACCTTCGGCACGCTCGAGACGCTCACCAACGCCCGACTGGCCCGGCAGTGGCTGTGGGAGCGGCTGGGCGCATCCGGAGCCATCGCCGACGATGAGGACGCCCGCACCGCCGCGGTCGCCAAGCACTTCGTCGCGGTGTCGACCGCTCTCGACAAGGTGGCCGCCTTCGGCATCGACCCCGAGAACGCCTTCGGCTTCTGGGACTGGGTGGGCGGCCGCTACTCGGTCGACTCCGCCATCGGCACGAGCGTCGCCATCGCCATCGGCCCCGACGGCTTCCGTGACTTCCTGGCCGGTTTCCACGCCATCGACGAGCACATGCGCACCACCCCGCTCGAGCGCAACGTTCCCGTGCTGATGGGCCTGCTCAACGTCTGGTACACGAACTTCCTGGGCGCGCAGAGCCACGCCGTGCTGCCGTACGCGCAGTACCTGCACCGCTTCCCGGCGTACCTGCAGCAGCTCACCATGGAGTCGAACGGCAAGAGCGTGCGCTGGGACGGCTCCCCCGTCACCACCGACACCGGCGAGATCTTCTGGGGCGAGCCCGGCACCAACGGTCAGCACGCCTTCTACCAGCTCATCCACCAGGGCACCCGGCTCATCCCCGCCGACTTCATCGCGGTGGCCAACCCCGCGCATCCGCTCAAGGACGGCACCGGCGACGGGCACGCCGTGCAGCCGGGCGCCGACGTGCACGCGCTCTTCCTCGCCAACTTCTTCGCCCAGACCAAGGCCCTGGCGTTCGGGAAGACGGCGGATGAGGTGCGTGCGGAGGGCACGGCCGAATCGGTCGTCCCCGCCCGGGTGTTCAGCGGCAACCGGCCGACCACGTCGATCCTCGCGCCGGCGCTCACCCCGTCGGTCGTCGGCCAGCTGATCGCGCTGTACGAGCACATCGTGTTCACCGAGGGCACCATCTGGGGCATCGACTCGTTCGACCAGTGGGGCGTCGAGCTCGGCAAGCAGCTCGCCCTGCAGATCGCGCCGGCCGTCGACGGCGATGCCGCGGCGCTCGAGTCGCAGGACTCGTCGACGAAGTCGCTCATCGCGAAGTACCTGGAGCTCCGCACGAACTGAGCAACCCCCTTGGCTCACGGCCGGGGGTGGCGTAGAAGGGGAGGACGGCGACAACAGGAGGCGCGATCGAGTGGCGCATCATCTGATGACTCTTCCCTCCGGACAGACCGTGGGGGTCTCGGCGGCGGGCGACCCGCTGGCGGAGCGGCTGGTGCTGTTCTGCCTGCCGACCCCCGGGGCGGGGTTGTTCGACCCCGACCCCGAGGTGACGAGCCGCTGGGGGGCCCATCTCGTCACCCTCGACCGGCCCGGCTACGGGTCGACGCCCCCGCTCGCCGAGCAGGCCGACGGGGCGCGCGCCGACCGCACCGGCATCCACGACCGAGCCGACGACCTCGCCGAGTACCTCGTGCACGCGCGCGTGGTGGCCCGCGACTCGGGCGCGGGCGACCTGGGGCCGGTGGGTGTCGTGGGCTGGGGCACCGGCGGCATGGTGGCGCTCTCGCTCGCGGCCCGGCATCCGCAGCTCGTCGACCGGGTGGTGACGTTCCAGACCGCCGCCCCGAACGGCTTCGTCTTCGACCCCTCGCTGCAGGCCGTGCCCCCGTTCGGCACGGAGGCGCTCGGCATCCCCTCCGACGACCCGCTGCTCGATCGGCCCGGGCTGAGCAACCGCCTCGACCGGATGCTCGAAGAGGCCTCGCTGCAGGGCGCCGCGGGCGTCGAGGCCGACCGTCGCGCCCTCGTCGACGCGTCGTGGTCGAAGGAGCTGAAGAACATCAGGGCCGAGGTGCGCCTCGCCTACGCCGATGACATGAGCACCGTCGATCGCTACGACGGCAACTGGTACCGCCGTCGCATCCGCACCTCGCGGGTGGTGCGGGTGAGCGGAGGCGGCGCCCTCGCGCTCGCCACCCAGTGGGCCCGCGTGCTCGCGCACGTCGCGCCCGACCACGGCGGCCTGCCCGAGCACACGCGTGAGGGCGGGCCGGCCGAGCGGCGCTGAGCGGGCCTCGGTCTCTCCCCTCATGGCCTGGGACGGATGCGGGACCTGCGCCTCAGGGCTAGGGTCACGATCATGA
The DNA here is from genome assembly GCF_013113715.1 of Herbiconiux sp. SALV-R1. GTDB lineage: Bacteria > Actinomycetota > Actinomycetes > Actinomycetales > Microbacteriaceae > Herbiconiux. The sequence continues at coordinate 1,399,706 of NZ_CP053344.1, read as the reverse complement.
GCGATCCGAACACGCAGGACGAGCCCATCATGAGCGGTTCCGACGAGGCGACCCACGACGAGAAGGCGGCGGGGCGCGACGCGCAGGAGCGCGCCGACGCCGAGTTCTACGACAAGAAGAACGTCGCCGATGCGGCCCGGAGCGACGACGACCCGGCGGTCTCACACTACGCGAACCCGTCGAGCGCCGAGCTCGGCCACAGCCTCGACCACCCGGAGGGCACCCGCAAGGGAGCGCCGGGCACCGACCAGCGCGACTGAGCGCGGGTTCGATCGAGCGCGGGGCCGGCCCCGCTCACGCCGTCAGCACGACCGGGCCGTCCTCCGTGACGGCGATGGTGTGCTCGGTGTGGGCGGCGCGACTGCCATCGGCGGAGCGCACGGTCCACCCGTCGGGGTCCATGCGGATGCGCGCCGTCGTCTTCGCCCACCACGGCTCGAGCGCGAACACGAGGCCGGGTCGGAGACGGTAGCCGCGGCCCGGGCGGCCGGTGTTGCAGATGAAGAGGTCGCCGTGCATCGTGCGGCCGACGCCGTGCCCGCCGAACTCGCGGTTGACCGGGTAGCCGTAGCGGGCAGCCACCGCCCCGATCGCCGCAGAGAGGTCGCCGATCCGGTTGCCCGGCACCGCGGCGGCGATGCCCGCGGCGAGCGCCTCTTCGGTCGAACGGATGAGCGCGAGGTCGTCGGCCGCGGCCTCACCCACCACGACGGTGACGGCGGCGTCGGCCACCCAGCCGTCGACGGAGGCGGCGAAGTCGAGGCTCAGCACGTCGCCGTCGCGCAGGGCGTAGTCGTGCGGGAGGCCGTGCTGTGCCGCGTCGTTGACCGAGAGGCAAATGGTGTTGCGGAAGGGGCCGTTGCCGAAGGAGGGCGCGTAGTCCCAGTAGCACGACTCGGCGCCCCGGCGCGCGATGGCGTCGCGGGCGCCCTGCTCGAGGTCGAGCAGGTTCACCCCGACGGCGGCGCGGGCGGAGAGCTCGTCGAGGGTGGCGCGCACGAAGGCGCCTGCCGCGCGCATCTCGTCGATCTCGGAGGGGATATGCAGCTCGATCATGCTGGTATGATAATACCGTTCAGCGGGATGAAAATACCGCTCCTGGAACACGGCTCGATCGAGGGAGGATCCGCCTGATGGTGCGCGCACCGCTCACCCCCGAACAGCTCGAGGCGGGCCGCCGTCTCGGCGAGCTGCTCCGCGCGGCACGCGTCGGCCGCACCTTGGCCGAGGTCGCCACCGATGCCGGCATCTCCCCCGAGACACTGCGCAAGATCGAGACCGGCCGGCTCCCGAGCCCCGCCTTCGGCGTGATCGCGGCGCTGGCCGCCACGCTCGGACTGTCGCTCGACGCCCTCGCCGCCGAGTGGGCCGCCGCGATCGCGGGCAGCGGTTCGGCCGACGCCCGCGAGCCCCGCTCGGCCTGAGCTGTCCGCCCAGAGCGGATTCGGCCCGGCTCTCGACGAGGTCGCCCCGCTCGTCGGCGCCGACTCGTAGGCTGGGAGTCATGGCCACCTGGGAGAGCACCCGACCGTACTTCGAGCGCGCGGCGGTCGCGCACCTCGCCACCCTGCTGCCCGACGGGGCACCGCACTCCGTACCGGTGTGGGTGGGCGTGGAGGGCGAGAGCCTCGCCGTCTTCATGATCGCCGACTCCCGGAAGGACAAGAACCTCCAGCGCGACCCGCGCGTGGCGATCTCGGTGACGAACCCCGAGAACCCGCTCGACATGGCCTCCGTGCGGGGCGTCGCGACCCGGCGGGTGGTCGGCGCGGAAGCGATGGAGATCGTCGATCGCATCGCGGTCGCGTACACCGGCGAGCCCTACGAGCTGCGCAGCGGGCTCGCCGCCTACCTCATCAGGCCCGAGAAGCTGCAGGTGCAGAACTACTCGGGCTGAGACGCTGAGCCGCTACACCGGCTGAGGCACCCGGTACTCCGCGATGGTGCGCCGGCACACCTCGTCCCACGGCGTGGGCTCGAGGCCGAAGTGCGCGCGCGACGCCGAGTCGTCGAGCACGTAGGGGCGCGACCACTGGTAGGAGAGCTCGCCGAGCTCGCGCAGCATCGGCGAGAACACGGAGCCGAGCTTCGTGAGAGGCACCGGGATGCTGCTCACCGGCACCGCGGGCAGCCCACCGGCCGCGAGCACGTCGGTCAGCGTCTGGCGCTGGCTCCGCGGCGCGTTGGTGGGCACGTGCCAGACCCTCCCGTGCGCAGAGGGGTCTTCGGCAGCCGCGACGAGCACACGCGCCACGTCGAGCACGTCGGTGAAGCTGTGCGGCAGATCGGGATCGCCGAACACCCGCGCCCGCTTCCCCGCCCGCGCCGTCGGCAGCTGCCGGGTGATGTGCCCGTTCTGACCCACCCCCGGGCCCACGTAGTCGGAGCCGCGCACCTCGACGGCGCGCATCCGCCCCGCCTCGTGCTCGGCTCGCGCCTCGGCCCACATGCGCGCCCGCAGCCGGCCCTTGTGGTCGGTCGCCGCGTCGGGCAGCTCCTCGGCCATCGGCCCGTCGACCGGACCGTAGGGGTAGAGGTTGCCCGTGATGGCGTACACCGCTCCGGAGCGGCGAGACGCCTCGAGCAGCGCGGCGGCGAGCGGCGGCCAGCTCGTCTCCCACTGCGTGTAGTCGCCCGGGTTGGCGCAGTTGTAGAGCACCGACGCCCCGTCGGCCACTCGCGACAGCGCCTCGGCGTCGCCGGCGTCGGCCCGCACCCCCGTGACGCCGGGGATGCCGGTCTCCCGCCCGGAGCGGGTGACGACCACCACCTCCGAGCCGCGCTCGGCCAGCAGTGCTGCGACGTGGCGCCCGACGGGGCCCGCCCCCACGATGACGTGTCGATCGGTCATGGTCTTCTCCTCTCAAATCGAGAGCACCGCTCTCACAACGAGGATGACACCGGAGCTGCGAAAAAGCAAGAGCACTGCTCTCGTTTGTTGCACATGCTCTCGCCGATGCGGCACAGTGGGGTGATGAGCACGGCGACACCACGAGCGAAGACGGCGCGGGCCCGGGCGCGGGAGCAGATCACCGCCGACATCCTCGCCGCCGCCCGCGTGCGGCTCGCGGAGGAGGGGCCCGCCGCTCTCTCGCTCCGCGCGGTGGCCCGCGACGTCGGCATGGTGTCGTCTGCGGTGTACCGCTACTTCGCCAGCCGCGACGAGCTGCTCACCGCCCTGCTCGTGCTCGCGTACGACGACCTGGGTGCCGCGGCCGAGGCGGCGGATGCTGCGGTCACCGATCGCGACGCCGTGCGGCTGCGCTGGGCGGCGGTCATCGCCGGCATCCGCGGCTGGGCCCTCGCGAACCCGGGCGACTACGCCCTGCTCTACGGCTCCCCCGTGCCGGGCTACGCCGCCCCGCAGACCACGGTGGAGCCCGCCACCAGGGTGATCGTCTCCATCCTCGGCATCGTCATCGACGCCTACCGGGCCGGCACCCTCGTCGTCGCCGACGGCCCGTCGACCCCGGGGTCGCCCGAGGAGGCCGCCGATCGTGCAGCCGTCGCCGGGGCGATCGGCTTCGTGCGCCACCGGGGCCTCGTCGACGAGACCGAGGAGGTGCCGCTCGAACTCGTCGTGCGCACCCTCATGGCCTGGACCACCGTCTTCGGCACGCTCTCGTTCGAGCTGTTCGGCCACCTGGTCGGGTCGGTCAGCGACCTCGACGCCTACTACGCCCTGCTCACCGAACGACTCGCCTCCGATCTGGGGTTCACCCGCGGCTGAAGACGGGCGGCTGAAGCGATAGTCTCGCCTCACAGCTCATCGACACCTTGGGGGACACCGTCATGACATCAGCTGCGCCCGTCGCGCCCGCATCCGTTCCGCTCGACCAGCCGTACTACGGTGCGCCGTTCGGCGAAGCCGTCTCGCGGTTCTGGAAGAAGTACTCCGTGTTCACCGGCCGCGCCGGCCGTGCCGAGTACTGGTGGTGGTACCTCGTCGCCGTCATCGTGAACACTGTCTTCAACACGGCGGCGCTGCTGCTCGGCGGCTACGGCATCCAGCTCGACGGCACCTATGCGCCTCCCGGAGCGGGCGCGATCGTCGTGTTCGTGCTCTGGGGCATCTGGGCCGTCGCCACCTTCGTGCCGGGCTTCGCCCTGCTGGCGCGCCGCCTGCACGACACCGATCACAGCGCGCTGTGGATCCTGATCGGCTTCGTGCCGGTGGTCGGCGGCATCATCCTGCTGGTGTTCACGCTGACGGCACCCGTTCCCTCGGGAGCGCGCTTCGACGCCTGAGGGGAACCGCTCCGGTCTCCGGTGAATCAGCGGTACGGATGCGCGGAGGGCACCCAGCAGCGCACCGCGTCACGATACCGGCGGAAGTCGTCGCCGAAGCGTTCCTCCAGGTCGGCCTCCTCGTAGGGCCGCACGACCAGGTTCCACAGCAGTGAGCCCGCCAGGGCGTACGCGACGACGAGCCACGACCCGAGCAGCAGCCCGACCGCGACGCCCTGGACGATCCCCGCGACCGCCATGGGGTTACGCACCCAGCGGTAGGGGCCCACGACGACCAGTCGGTTGGCCATCTCGGAGGGCAGCGGCGTGCCGCCACCCTGAACCGCCATGATCGCCGCCGACCAGAGCCCCAGTGCGCCCGCGACCACGAACACGACGGCTCCGATCACCGTGACGGCCGTGGTCACCACCGGGGGCGTCACCACGCCCAGGGCGGCGAGCGGCAGTCCCACCCTCCACCGGTGCTCCAAGGCCGTGATGACCAGCGGGATCACGACGAAGAAGACCCCCCAGAACACCACGATCTGCGCCGCCGTCACCGCGAGGTTCACGGCCGGGCCGCGGCGCGCATCCGCCGGCCGGAAGGCGAAGGGGCCGGTGACGATCCACTCGGTGGGCACACGCCCGAGCATCAACGCCGTGGCGGCCACGAGCGATCCCCCGGTCGCCGCCACCATGATGAGCACCCCCCACCCGGCGCCTCCCCCGAGGGTGGCGAGAAGGGCGAGCGCCAGGGTGACGAGGGCCGTCCAGGCGGCGACCACGAGGGAGACGCCTCGCGCGATGCGGAGGGGTGTCGCAGCGAGCGCCGACGCGACGACGAAGAGCGGGATGTCGAGCGCGGCGACGGCGACCGGGTCGAGGATGCCGAGGGTCGCCTCCCTCACCCACGGAATCGTGAACACCGCGACCCACCACACCGCGCCGCACAGGGCCTGCACGGCGAAATAGGCGCGCGCCAGCCTCGCCGGCGGGGTCGTCTCGGCGCCTCGGCGCTCGTCTGAAGAGAGAGTGATGAGCCCATTCTGGCAGGCGCGCGGCCGGCCCTCCGCGTTACGGCCTCGTAAACTGATGCGGCGAGGTCTTGATAAGCAGGAGCAATCACTGCGAGCATCCTCGTCATGAAGCAGATCGTGCTGGGAGCCTTCGAGATCGTCGGCCCCACCTTCCTCAGCAACGCCTGGAGCCACCCTGATTCCGACACCGGCGCCTTCACCTCGCTGGCCTACTGGCAGGAGCTGGCGCGGGCGCTCGACGCGGGCGGGTTCGACTTCCTGTTCTTCGCCGAGGCGCTGGGCTACCCCATGACGGCGGAGGGCGCCTCGGAGGTGGCGCTCCGCGAGGGGGTGCAGTTCCCGGTGCTGGAGCCGCTCAGCCTCATCACCGGTCTCGCGGCCACCGTCGACCGGCTCGGCTTCGTGGTGACGACCTCGACCACCGCCGAACGGCCGTTCACCAACGCCCGCCGCTTCTCGACCGTCGACCACCTCACGGCCGGTCGCATCGGCTGGAACATCGTCACCTCCGACAACCAGGAGGCGATGGTGAAGCTGCTCGGCGAGACGGGCGTGACGCCCCACGACGAGCGCTACCGCCGCGCCGACGAGTTCGTCGACCTCTCGCTGAAGCTCTGGGAGGGGTCGTGGGAAGACGGCGCGCTGGTGATGCGCAAGCACGATCGCGAACTCGTCGACCTCGACCGCCTGCACGAGATCGAGCACCACGGCGAGCACTTTGACCTCGAGGGCTACTACCCCGTGCCGCCCTCGCCGCAGCGCACCCCCACCCTGTTCCAGGCGGGGGCGTCGACCCGCGGCAAAGACTTCGCGGCCACCTACGCCGAGTGCGTCTTCATCCAGGAGCGGAGCATCGACAAGGGTGCAGAGCTGGTGCGCGAGCTGCGCGCCCGGGCCGCCTCGCACGGCCGCGACCCCCGGTCGCTGCGCCTCGTGAACGGGCTGTCGGTGGTGGTGGCGCCGACGGAGACCGAGGCGAGGCGCCGCCGTGAGGAGCTGACCACGGCGCCGAGCCGCGAGGCCATGGGCGCCCTGTTCATGGGCTGGAGCGGTGTCGACCTGCTCTCGCTCGACCCGGAGGCGACCCTCGCCGAGATCCGCACCGAGGTCGGTCAGTCGCTGCTCGCCCAGTACCAAGACCCCGAGCTCACCGTGGGCGGCGTGCTCGACCGGCTGCGGGAGACGATGGGCGGCTACAAGGTCACGGGCACCCCCGAGAGCGTCGCGCAGCAGATCGAGGAGATCGTCGCCCGCACCGACGTCGACGGCTTCCTGGTCGAGCACTCCGTGGGCGGGGTCGCGACCTACCGCGACTTCATCGACCAGGTGATGCCGCTGCTGCGCGAGCGAGGGCTCCTGCCCGAGGAGCCCCGGCGAGGCACGCTGCGCGAGATGCTCACCGGGGGGACGGCGCGGTTGCCCGCCGACCATCCCGGCGCCCGGTATACGGTGTAGCCCATGCACGACGAGTCCGCAGCGAGCGCGGAGGTCCCCTCCTCGTCGATCGGCCGCCTGGTGAAAGACGCCCGCTCCCGCGCCGGTCTGTCGATGCGGGCGCTGGCCGCGCGCTGCGAGGTGAGCCAGCCGTTCCTCAGCCAGATCGAACGCGGACACACCGCTCCGTCGCTGGCGACCCTGTACCGCATCGCCGCCGCCCTCGGGGTGTCGGTGAGCTCCCTGCTGCCCGAGGCCGTGTCGACCCCCGACATCCTGCACGTCGCCGCCGACGGGGGCCGGATGCTGCCCGTCTCCCCCGAGGCCGACTCCGCCTCGGGGCGCCTCCTCACCATCGGCGCCGGGCATCCGCTCGAGGTGGTGGAGTATCGCGTGCGACCGGGAGAGACGCTCGGCGGCTGGTTCACCGGCGACGGCGAGCAGACCCTCTTCGTCGTGGAGGGCAGGGTGACGGTCGAGCTGGCCGGCGAGGGCAGCTGGGTGGTGGAGGCGGGCGGTGCGCTCACGCACCCGTCGAACGTGCCCCACCGGTGGAGCGCCGGCGCCGAGCCGTGCCACCTGCTGCTGGCGGTGGCGCACCGGGCGCCGGGTGGCCCGTCGGCGTGATCAGCCGCGCAGGATCGAGCTCATCTTCTTGCCGCGGGCGACCTCGTCGACGAGCTTGTCCATCCAACGGATCTTCTGCATGAGCGGGTCGTCGATCTCTTCGACGCGCAGCCCGCAGATCACCCCCGTGATGAGCTCGGCGTTCGGGTTGAGGGCGGGCGCCTCGGCGAAGAACGCCTCGAGGGTGGTGTCGTCGGCGATCACGCGCTCGAGCTCGGCGGCGTCGTAGCCGGTGAGCCAGGAGATGACCTCGTCGACCTCGGCCTTGCCGTGGCCCTTGCGCTCGGCCTTGGCCAGGTAGTGCGGGTAGATGGCGGCGAAGGGGGTGCCGAAGATGCGGTGCGACATGGGTCAACGCTAGCGGTGCGCGCCGACGGGCGGGAGGCCGAGGGGGGAAACGACGGGCGGGAGCCGACCTCAGGGAACGACGTCGATGACGGTCGAGGTCGCGGCGTTCCAGTGCCTGAGGCCGATGATCTCGCCGGCGGGGGGCGCCGCGGGGTCGACCGTCGACACCTCGTCGAGGGCGCGCAGCGCTTCGGCCGTCGTCTCGACGCGCAGCCGCCGCGCGAGGGTGAGGTGGGGCGTCCACTCCCCCGGGCGGGTGTGCGGGCGGTCGGTGTCGCGGCCCTCGACCGCCAGCGCGTGCACCTCGCGGTGCAGCCGCAGCAGCGGTTCGGTCACCACCACGCCGCGCGCCAGCACCCTCCGGGGGCCGCTGCCGAAGAGTAGGAGCCCGCTGAGCTCGAGCGGCAGGGGCAGGAGCGGCCCGATCGCCCCAGCGAGCTGTTCAGCGCCGGGCAGCGCGGCACCCGCGTCGCGCACGAGCAGGGTGATGTGGGGCCGGTTGCTCGGCGAGGTGTGCGCGCCGAGGCTCGACAGCCCGGCGGCCGAGAGCGCCTCCCACTCTGCGCGCACCCGGCCCTCGAGCCCCGCGTCGAGGAGCAGCTCGAGGCTCGCGATGGGGGTGCGCTGCTCGCGCCCGCTCTCCTCAGAACGCATAGCGGATGCGGCAGGAGGGCAGATGGCGGGCGACCAGCGCGCGGAACCGCGCCACCGCGTCGGCCTTCAGCTCGCGCCGGTAGCGCACGTTCACGGCGCCGTTCTCAGAGAGCTTCTGCTCCTGCAGGGCGGGCTGCCAGAGCAGCTGCTCGGCCTTCGGGTGCCAGCCGAGGTTCACCTCGTGCAGCCTCTCGTTGTGGGTGAGCAGGATGACCTCGGCGGCGAGCTGCTCCTTCGCCGCCGGGTGCAGCGTGTCGTCGACCTCGGTGAGCAGCTCGGCCCAGTCGCGCTCCCAGGTGGGGGTGAGGATGACGGGCGAGAAGTTGAGGTGCACTTCGAAGCCGGCGTCGACGAAATCGTTGACGGCGGCGATGCGCTCCGCCACCGGCGAGGTGCGGATGTCGGTGAGCTTCGCCGTCTCGGCCGGCATGAGCGAGAACCGGATGCGCGTGCGGCCCACCGGGTCCCACTCGAGGAGCTCGCGGTTGACGTACTTGGTGGCGAACGAGGCCTTCGCCGTCGGAGACATGCGGAACAGCTCGCACAGCTGCCGCACGTTCTCGGAGAGCAGCGCGTCGGCCGAGCAGTCGCTGTTCTCGCCGATGTCGTACACCCAGGCCTCGGGGTCGCACTGATTCGGCTCGGCTTTCGCCCCGTGCCGCTTGATGTGCCGCGCGAGGTGCGCCTCGATCTGGTCGATGTTGGCGAACACCGTCACGGGGTTGCTGTACCCCTTGCGCCGCGGCACGTAGCAGTAGGCGCAGGCCATCGCGCATCCGTTGGCCGTGGAGGGGGCGATGAAGTCGGCCGAGCGCCCGTTGGGCCGCGTGACGAGCGACTTCTTGACGCCGAGCACCAGCGCCTCGGTCTTGATGCGCACCCAGCGGGCGACGTTGGCCTCGTCGCCGTGCACCTCGGGGATCTGCCAGTGCGACTCGACCGGAACGATCTCGGCCTCGGGCCAGCGGGCCACCACGTCGCGGCCGCGCGGCAGCTCGAGCGCAGCCGCCTCGGCGTAGATGCGGCGGATGCGCAGGAGCGGAGCGGTGACGGTGCCTGGCATGACTCCTGTCTACCCGCAGCCACCGACACCCGCCCGCTATCGCATCGTGCTGAGGTCGAGCAGGATCTTCGGCCGCTCGAGCTCCCGCCCGGCGAGGAGGCGGAAGGCCTCGGCCGCTTCGCTCCAGGGCAGTACCCGGTCGATGAGCAGCCCGGCCGGGAAGCCCGGCGCGGTGATCATCTCGGCGGTCGCACCGTAGTGGTCGAGGCCGTGGAAGATGCCGTGCACCGACAGCCCCTTCATGGTGAGCAGCGAGGGCAGGAAGCCCGGCACCTCCTGGTTGACCACGCCGATGAGCGCCGCCCGCCCGCCCGGCCGCAGCATCCGGCCGAGCGCTGCCACCGAGGCGGGCTTCCCCGAGGCCTCAATCACGACCGTGTAGGCGTCGTCGGCGGCCTCGTCGAGGTGGAGGGCGCGCTCGGCGCCGAGCGAGAGTGCGAGCTCGAGGCCGGTCTCGCTGCTGCCGACGACGTCGACGTGCCGGGTGATGGTGCGCGCCATGGCCACGGCGAGCAGCCCGAGCGTGCCGGTGCCCACCACCGCCACGCGGTCGTCGAACCGCACGCCCGTGGTCACCAGCGCGTTCATGGCGGTCACCGCGGGCTCGACGAGCACGGCGTCGCGGAGCGACGCGCCCTCGGGCAGCGTCGTCACCGCGGTCGCGGGCATCGAGATGTAGCGGGCCGCGGCGCCCTGGCGACCGAGCAGCCCCACCTCCTGGTGCGCGAGACAGGCCGAGCGGAAGCCCGACTGACAGGGCCCGCAGGCCCCGCAGGTGACGAGGGTCTGACCCACCACCGCGTCGCCCGGCACCACCGAACGAACGCCCGGGGCGACGGCCCGCACGATGCCCGTCCACTCGTGACCGAACACGACGGGGTAGCTCGAGAGGCCCTGCTCGATGTAGTAGCTGCGATCGTGCAGCAGCTCGACGTCGGTGCCGCAGATGCCGAGGTACGCGACCTCGACGAGCACCTCGCCGGGGGCCTCGGGCGGGACGGGCCGGCGCTCCGCCGAGACGGTGTGCGGCGAGATGGTGAGCACGGGCATGTCGCCCTCGGGCCAGGTCACGCTCCGATGATAGCCGCGGCCTCGACCTGGGGGCGCGGCGAGGCACGGCACACGTTCGTACCGCGCCGCGCCGGCCGTCAGCCCCGCACGACCACCTCGTCGACCACGGCCGCCGACGACGCCGTGCGCACCCCGACCTTGCCCGCGGTGAGCTCGGCCGCGGGATTGCTCCAGCTGATCAACCGCTTCCCGTCGAGCCAACCCTCCACGGTCGCACCGCGCACGTCGGCACGCACCGAGACCAGCTCCCCGACGTCGACCGACACCGGCTGCGAGGCGACCAGGGTCAGCGTTCCCGCCACCTTCTTGTACAGCTCGAGCGCCCCCGAGTCGAGGTTGAGCCGCAGCATGAGGAAGTTCGCCGAGTCGGTGTACCGCACCAGGAGGCCGGCGTTGCCGTCGGGAGTGGCGACGGCGAGCCGTGCCGTCGCTGAGTAGTCGGTCCAGGCGGTGGAACCCGCCGAGGCGATCGCCTCGCCGGTCACCGCGCCCTGCCGGAGCGCCCCCGGAACACCGCCGACCGTCCACGAACCCGCCACGGCAGCCCAGCCACCGAAGCTCCCCGCCTCGAAGGTCTCGGCCGAGAGCACCGCCGCAGCAGCGGCCTCCACCGCCCCGCGATCGGGCCCCGCACCCTGGTAGAGCGCGCGCCCGGCGAAGTCGATGCCGCCGTTCGTTGCCAGCACGGCGCCGGAGTCGCGCGACGGCGACGCCGAGCCGAGCGCATAGGCGGCGACCGCATCCGTGATCGAGGTCGCCCCGCCCGGGGCGGCGAACAGCGGGTCGCTCGTCAGCTTGCCGGTGTGCGGCGCGACCGAGCTGTTCGCCCCGAAGAAGGTGTTGTTCGAGTAGACGGCACCGCCGCCGATCGCGTACGTGCCTGTTCCGCCGTTGGAGTAGACGTTGTTCGTGTAGGTGGCCACCCCCGCCGAGTTCGAGGTGGTGAGGAGGCCGGTCTGCCCCTGCGAGCGGTAGAACACGTTGTTGTAGACCGCGAGCGACCCGCCGCCGAACGGGATGCTGATGGCGCCGTTCGAGCGGTCGAGGTCGTTCTGCGAGATGTTGTAGCGGAACACGTTGTTCGAGGTCTGGTCCATCATGAGCAGCGTGCCGCCCTCGTTGTCATGGCTGTAGTTGTACTGGTAGACGCTGTTCGTGACCTTCGTGTCGAAGTCCCAGGGCTGCCCGTCGCCGTCGATGCGGCGGGTGCGCGAGGCCTCGTTGTACTGGAACACGGCGCCCGAGGTGTAGTACGCCCACTGGGCGGCGACCACGCTCACGGCGGGCAGGTAGCTGACGACCGAGGTGTTCACCTCGGTGTACGTGCCGACGCGGTCGGTGGTGTTGTACTCGACCAGGGGGTCGACGCCGGCGCGCACCAGGATGCCGTCGCGATGGATGCGCGTGACGGTGTTGCGGCGGATGACCACGTTCGTGAAGGCGTCGAGCGTGTGCGTCCAGCTGGAGCCGGTGGTGTAGGCGTCGGTCATGGTCTGGATGCCGGTGTCGGCGACGTTGTCGACCGTGTTCCCCTGGATGAGCACGTCGTCCCAGGTGCTCTCGGGATCGCTCGCGGAGGCCTGCCTGGCGTGCAGGTTGATGCCGCCCGTGCGCCGGTCGCGCCCGAACACGTCGTGGATGTGGTTGTTCAGGATGCGGATGCCGGTGAACGCACCGCCTCCCGCGCCCGCACCGAGGAGGAGGATGCCGTTGCGCCGCATCGAGGTGGCGTGCTGGCCGCTCGTGATCTCGAGCTCGGAGATGGTCCAGTGCGATCCGTTGGTGACGCGCACCCCGAAGCCCTCGCCGCCGACGGCGGTGTTGCCGAAGTCGATCTTCGGGCGCGCCCCCGTGCCGTAGCGGCCGATGACGATCGGGTCGGCCGCGGTGCCCGACCCGGTGAGGTCGAGGTACTGGTTCGTGAACACCGAACCGGCCTTCAGCAGGATGCGCGTTCCGGGGCCGGGCGTGAGCGTGTTCACCTTGGTGAGTGTCTTCCACGGCGCCGAGTCGCTCGTGCCGGAGTTGCTGTCGCTGCCCGACGCGGCGTCGACGTAGTACGTGGTGCCCACGGCCTGAGCCGGGGTGGCGGGGGCGGCGACGAGCAGCCCTCCCGCCAGGGCGAGTGCCGCGACGGTGGCGGCGATGAACCTCTTCGTTCTCACGAGTTCCTCCTCGAACCGGGTGATGAGTCGAGAGCGTTCTTACCCGCTTATAGGTATAACCACAAGCGACCTCTGCACGGCGGCCCGTGAAATCCAGACTTGCGACTAATACGTATCAGCGCCTATGCTCGCCTCAGTCAGTCGAAGGAGACCCCGTGAACCGCCCCCGCATCCCCCGCCAGAGCGATATCGCCCGGCTCGCCGGCGTGTCGCAGGCGACGGTGTCGATGGTGCTCAATGACCGGGCCGGCGCCAACCGCATCCCCGAGACGACGCAGGAGCGCATCCGCGAGGCCATGACCGAACTCGGCTACGTGCCGAACATCGCCGCGCAGTCGCTTCGCGGCGGGCGCAGCGGCCTCATCGGCGTGCACACCTTCGAGCGCGTCTTCCCCACCGCCCCCGACGACTACTACCGCGAGTTCCTCAACGGCATCGAGGAGAGGGCGGTGGAGAGCGGGCTCGACCTGGTGCTGTTCGCCTCCACCCAGAAGCCCGACGGCACGCGCAGCATCTACGGCTCGGGCAGCAACCGCATGCGTCTCGCCGACGGCGCCATCATCCTCGGCTTCGAGACCAACGACGACGAGATCGCCCGGCTCGCCGACGAGGGCTTCCCCTTCGTGTTCATCGGGCACCGCGAGGTGCCGGGCGTCACCATCCCCTACGTCACCGCCGACTACGCGGCGGCCATGGCCCCGGTGGTGCGGATGCTCGCCTCGGCCGGACACCGTCGCGTCACCTACCTGGCAGCTCCCCTTCGCGGCTTCGCCCAGCGCGAGCGCCTCGAGGGCTTCGAGCACGCGGCCGGCGGGGAGCTCGACGAGGTCGTCGTCGAGGTGCGCGAACTCGCCGAGGTGACGGCCGAGTGGGCGCGGGGGCAGCTCGCCGCCGGCAGCACCGCCGTCGTCGTCGAGACCTTCGACCTGGCGCGGGCGCTGCGTGCGGCCCTCGACGAGGCAGGCCTGTCAGCCCCCGCCGACCTCTCGGTCGTCAGCCTCGACTCCGACCCGCGCGGCGAGGGCCCGTTCAGCCACCTCAGGGTTCCGCGTCGCGAGATGGGCCGTCGGGCCGTCGAACTGCTGCTCGCGGTGATCGACGGCGCGCAGGGCTCCTCGCTCGCCGAACCCGTGCACTGCGCCCCGCCCGCCGGCGACACGGTGGCGGCGCCCCGGGTGCACGAGCCGGCCGCCGCGCACACCCCCTGACCCCCCACCCTTCCGTCCTCCGACACCAGCATCACTCACCCTTCCCCGAACACCTCACCGGCACCTATTCTGCTAATACGAATAAGGACACAACATGGACGTTCACTCCCCGCGCATCCCCCGGCGGCGCCATGCCCGGCGCGCCACGACCCTGCTCGCCCTGGGCGCAGCAGCCGCCCTCGCCCTGAGCGGCTGCGCCTCGGGTGGCGACGCCGCCGACGACGGAGGCGACAAGACCCTGAGCGTCTGGCTCCCCGGCACCAACCAGACCGAGATCGACCTCGTCACCGACACGATCGTGCCGGCCTTCGAGAAGGAGAGCGGCGCCACCGTCGAGGTCACCTTCGTCGACTGGGGCGACATCTCCACCAAGCTCAACTCGGCCTTCGCCGCGGGCACCGCACCCGACGTCTTCGGGCACGGACCGGCCGCCACCGCCGACTTCGTCGCCAACGACCGCATCCTCGACCTCGACGAGCGCGTCGCCGCGATGAGCGCCGACGACCGCGACGACCTCGCCGCCGCCCTCCCCGGCGGGCAGGTCGACGGCGTGCAGTACCTCATGCCGCTGTCGCTGCAGGGCTACCTCGTCATGTACGACGCCGACGCCTTCACCGCCGCCGGCCTCGACCCCGACTCCCCGCCCGCCACCTGGGAGGAGCTGAAGACCGCGGCGGAGACGCTCACCGAACGCGACGGCTCGACCATCACCCGCTCGGGCTTCCTGGCCCCCAGCCAGGCCATCGCCCGGCAGCAGTCGTTCGCCACCTTCCTGTTCGGCGCGGGCGGCGAGCTCGTGAACGAGGAGGGCACCGAAGCCGCCTTCGCCTCGAGCGAGGGGGTCGACGCGCTCGACTTCTTCACGAGCCTCTACACCGGCGACTCCGCGGTCTCCGCCAACCTCGGCGAGGACTACCTCAACGCCCCGGCAGCCCAGCAGCCGCTGGTGCAGGGCAGCGCGGCCATGACCATCCAGGCCGCACCGATGATGCAGCAGATCGTCGACGCCGCACCCGACCGCGACCTGCGCGTCATGCCCGCCCTCTCCTTCGAGGGCGGCGACCCCGCGGCCTTCGGTGGCGCCGGCCCCGGCCTCATGATCAACGCCGACTCGAAGTCGCCCGACCTCGCCTGGGACTTCATCCAGTACATGCTCTCGCCCGAGGTGAGCACCGAGTACACCCAGGGCACCGGCGCCATCCCGGTGCGCGCATCCGCCGCCGACAGCGACTACGCGAAGAACAGCCCCATCATCAGCACCTTCCTCGAGCAGTCGGAGTTCCTGAAGGCCAACCCGAACGTGGTGGGCTGGGTGCAGGTGCGCGACGCGCTCGACAAGGAGCTCGAGCGGGCGCTGAACGGCGTCGCGACCTCGCAGGAGGCGCTCGACGCCGCCGCGGCGGAGGCCGACAAGATCCTCGGCGCGAACGGCTGAGAACGGCAGTCGCCATGACCTCCACCACCATCGCCCCGGTCGCCGCCGCCAGCGCGCCGGCCGGGGCGACCCCGCCCCCGCCCCCTCGCCGCCGGCGCTGGAGCCGCACCGCGATCTTCGGCTTCGTGTTCGTGCTGCCCGCGGCGCTCTACATCGTCATCTTCCAGCTCGTGCCCGTCGTCTACGGTCTCGTGCTGTCGTTCACGAGCTACAGCCCGCTCAGCCGCTCCGGTCCCGAGTTCACCGGCGTCGACAACTACGCTGAGCTGCTCGGCGACGCCGACTTCGGCAACGCCCTCCTCGTGACCGGCCGCTACGTGCTGCAGGTGCTGCCGATCACGGTCGTCCTGGCGCTCGGCCTGGCCCTCCTGGTCAACCGCCCGTTCAAGGGTGTCGGCCTCTTCCGCTCCGCGCTCTACGTGCCGCACATCGTCTCGCTCACCGCGGTGAGCATGGTGTGGCTGTGGATGTACTCGCAGACCGGCCTGTTCAACGAGGTCCTCGGCTTCTTCGGGGCACCGGCCCAGAGCTGGCTGCTCGACTCCGACTCGGCGCTCAACGCCGTCTCGGCGATGCGCATCTGGAAGGCGCTCGGCAGCAACATGGTGCTGCTGCTGGCCGGCCTGCAATCCATTCCGCGCGACCTCTACGAGGCGGCCCGGGTCGACGGGGCGGGCCGCTGGGCGACCTTCCGTTACGTCACCCTGCCCGGCCTCCGGCCCATGCTCGTCTACGTGGTGGCGATGGACATCATCTACCTCGCCCAGGGCTTCGCCGAGATCTACGTGCTCACCCAGGGCGGCCCGCTCGGCAGCACCACCACCGTGAACTACCTCATCTACACCGAGGCGTTCCAGTACAACCAGATGGGCTCCGCATCCGCCATGGCGTTCGTGCTGTTCGCGCTCATCATCGGCTTCTCCGTGCTCGCGGTGCGCGGAGTCATGGGGAGGCAGAAGTGACGGCGTCGATCGAGACCCGGCGGGCGAGTGCGCTGCGCCGGATGCGCCGGGGTCACGCCCCCGGCGAGGGGCGAGTGGGTTCGATCATCACCCTCGTGCTCGTCACGGTGCTGGTCATGGTGCCCTTCGCCTGGGTGGTGTCGCTGTCGTTCACCCCGCAGTCGGAGGCCTTCGGCTCGGTGTCGCTGTTCCCGGCCAACCCCACCCTCGAGAACTACGCGACGGCGTTCTTCGACGCCGACCTGGCGAGGGCCCTGCTGAACTCCGCGGTGGTGGGCCTCGTCACCGTGGCGACCAACTGCATCCTCGCCGTGCTCGCCGGGTACGCCTTCGCGATGCTGCCCTTCCCGGGCAACAAGGCGCTGTTCTACACGCTCATCTCCACGGCGGCCATCCCCATCTCGGTCACCCTCATCCCGCTCTTCCTCATGGCGCGGGGCATCCCGCTGGTGGGTGGAAACGACATCCTCGGGCAAGGCGGCAGCGGGCTGCTCGACACCCTCGCGGGCGTCATCCTGCCCTACATCGTCATGCCGATGAACATCTTCCTGGCCCGTCAGTTCTTCACCTCGGCGCCGCTCGAGCTGGGCGAGGCGGCACGGATGGACGGGGCCGGTGAGCTGCGCATCTTCTTCAGTGTCTACCTGCCGCTGGCGAAACCGCTCATCGCCGTCGTCGCCATCTTCTCCTTCACCGGGGTGTGGGACGACTTCCTGTGGCCCCTCGTCGTCACGAGTTCGCAGGAGGTGCAGACCGTGCAGCTCGCTCTCGCCCGCTTCCTCGGCAGCGGCAACGTGCAGTACGGGCCGCTCATGGCCGGAACGGTCATCGCCACGGTGCCCGTGCTCATCGTGTTCCTGTTCAACCAGCGCAGCTTCATCTCCGGGCTCTCCGACGGCGGGGTGAAGGGCTGAACGGCCCTGCCGCCCCGGCTGCCGCGCGCGTCGCTCCCGTCCTCCCCCACGACCTCCACGACCTCCACGTCCTCCTCGAAAGGCCGATGCCCCATGCCCACCCGTCACCTCCACGCCCCCTTCGTCGTCATCGGCGGGGGCCTCGGCGGCACCGCAGCCGCCGTCACCGCAGCGCGCCTCGGCGTGCGGGTCGTGCTCACCGAGTCGAGCGACTGGATCGGGGGCCAGCTCACCAGCCAGGGCGTGCCGCCCGACGAGCACGAGTGGATCGACCGGCAGCCCATCTCGCCGAGCTACAGCGAGCTGAGGGAGCGCATCCGCGACCACTACCGGCGCGAGTACCCGCTGTCGGCGGTCGCCCGCTCGGCGGTCGCCCTCAACCCGGGTGCCGGGTTCGTGTCGCGGCTCTGCCACGAACCACGGGTCGCCCACCTCGCCGTGCGTGAGATGACCTCACCGCTCGAGGCGTCGGGCCTGCTCACGGTGCTCACCGAGCACGACCCGGTGGCCGTGAGGCGCTCCGGCGACCGCATCGAGGAGGTCGTGCTCGTCGACCGGCGCACGGGCGACGAGGTGGTGGTGCACGGCGGCATCGTCGCCGACGCCACCGAGCTCGGCGAGCTGCTCGACCTGGGCGACATCGAGCACGTCGTGGGAAGCGAGGCGGCGTCGGAGACCGGCGAGCTGCACGCCCCCGAGGTGGCCGACCCGCTCGACCAGCAGGCCGTCACCTGGTGCGCGGCGCTCGAGCTGCGGCCGGGCGAGCACCACGTCATCGACCGCCCCGCGGGGTACGAGGGGTTCCGCGACACGGTCCCCGCGTTCTGGCCCGGCCCCCAGCTGTCGTGGGTCGACATCGAACCGATCACGCTCGAGCGTCGCGAGCGACCCATGTTCGCCGGCCGGCCGGAAGACGCCGTCGACAGCGCCGACCTCGACCTGTGGCACTACCGGCGCATCCTGTCGCGGCGCATGATGGATGCCGACTGGGCGGGCCACGACGTCACCCTGGTGAACTGGCCGCAGATCGACTACTGGGACGCGCCGCTCGTCGGCCCGGGCGTCACCGCCGCCGACCGCGCCCGGGCGCTCGCGGGCGCGCGGGAGCTCACCCTGTCGTTCGTGCACTGGATCCAGACCGAGGCCCCCCGCAGCGACGGCGGCACCGGCTACCCCGAGCTGATGCTGCGCGGCGACGTGCTCGGCACCTCCGACGGGCTCGCGAAGGAGGTCTACGTGCGCGAGTCGCGGCGCATCCGTGCCCGGTTCACCGTCACCGAGGAGCACATCGGGCGCGAGATGCGCGGCGAGGGCGCGGGTTCGGCGCTCTTCGACGACGCGGTGGGCATCGGCTTCTACCGCATCGACCTGCACCCCTCGACCTCCGGGCGCACCTACGTCGACATCGACTGCTATCCGTTCCAGATCCCGCTGGGCGCGCTGATCCCGCGCGATGTGCCCAACCTGCTGGCGGCGAACAAGAACATGGGCAGCACCCACATCACGAACGGCGCCTACCGGCTGCACCCCGTGGAGTGGTCGATAGGCGAGGCGGCGGGCGCCCTCGCGGCGTTCTGCACCAGCGGCTCGCTCGAGCCCGCCGCCGTGCACGCCGACGCGGGGCTGCTCGCCGACTTCCAGCGCCTGCTCTCCGACCGGCTCGGCATCGCGCTGGCCTGGAGCGACGAGATCCGCACCCGCGGGTCGCGCAGCGAGGCCGTGACGACGGGACGCTAGCGGCCCGCGCGGCGCGCCGCGCGGCCCTTGCGGGCGCTGCCGCCGAGCTTCGCGAGACGGTTCACCACGCGCAGCAGCCGGCGGGCGCCCCGCCGACCGATGAGTGTGTCGCTCACGGTGGGCAGCATCCTGAAGTTCAGCTGCGCCACCACGTCGCCCGCCGCCTCGTCGACGGCACGCCCGGGCGGCGCCCCCAGCGTCTTGAGCGCCTGACGGTGCATCACGCGGAACAGGATGCGCGCCGCCGTCACCCCCTGCATGTCGCGGATCGCGGTGTCGAGGGTGAAGCCGCCGGGCAGGTCGGGGAGATTCGGCGGGAGGCTCCGGCCCAGCAGCGCCTCGAACGCGGCAGCCGGGAAGCCGGTCGCGCGGGAGGGCGAGCGGTAGGGGTCGGGTCGCGGCGCACCGCTCGCGGCGTCCACCACCGCGGCGTCGCCGTCGCCGTCACCCCCTCCGTCACCGGCCAGGTCGACGCGCCCGCGCCAGAGGATGTCGCGCGACGACCGGCCGAGCCGCAGTTCGAAGCCGCCGGCCTCGAGCATCCAGCCGCCCCCCGCGGGATTCCAGAACGCGAACGACCGTCGGTCGAGGGTGATGCCGAGGCGGGCGCTCTCGCCCGGCTCGAGCTCGGCCCGCGCGAAACCGCGCAGCTCGTGCTCGGGCCGGAACAGGCTCGACTCCTCGTCGTGCACGTACAGCTGCACGACCTCCACGCCGCGTCGCTTGCCCGTGTTCGTCACGGTGACCCGCACCTCGATCTCGGGATGCGCGGGGTCACCGCCGTCCCCCTCGACCACCTCGACGTCTGACCAGTCGAAGGTGGTGTACGAGAGCCCGTGCCCGAAGCAGAACGCGACGTCTTCGTGCGCGGAGTCGAAGTAGCGGTAGCCGACGTAGAGGCTCTCGCGGTACTCGAGCGTGGCCGGCCCGTCGTGCAGGCGGGAGACCGGGTGGTCGTCGTAGTGCTCGGGGAAGGTCTCGGCGAGCCGCCCGGCGGGCTCGGCGCGGCCGAGCAGCACGTCGGCGAGCGCGATGCCGCCGGCCTGCCCGCCGAGGTAGCCCTCGACGACGGCCGGAGCGTCGTGCCGCCAGGGAAGCTGCACCGGCGAGCCGTTCTGCAGCACCACGACGGTGCGCGGGTTCACCGCGAGCACCGCGCGCACGAGACGGTCGTGGGCTCCGGGGAGGCGCAGGTGGCTGCGGTCGACCCCCTCGGTCTCGTAGGTCTCGGGCAGGCCCACCACGACGATCGCCGTGTCGGCGGCCACCGCGACCCGCTGGGCCTCGGCGATCTGCGCATCCGTCGCCGAGTCGTGGTCGCCGTCGTACCCCACGGCGTACTCCACCTCGAGCCCACGCTCCTGCCGCAGGGCGGTGAGCAGGGTCTCCACCCGTGTGGGCACGACGTGCGAACTCCCGGCGCCCTGGAACCGCGGCTCGGCCGCCATCCTGCCGATCACCGCGACCCGCCCGGTGCCCGCAAGGGGCAGCAGCCCGCCGTCGTTCTTCAGCAGCACCGTGCCCGCGGCCGAGGCGCGGCGGGCGAGCTCGTGGTGGGCGGCCAGGTCGACCGGTTGCCGAGCGCGCAGGCCGAAGCGCCGGCCCGCGCGGCCGTGGCGTGCGGCGAGGGCGAGGATGCGCTCCGCGGCCCGGTCGAGCGCGTCACGCGGCAGCGTGCCCGCCGCGAGGGCACCGAGCACGTAGCGGTCGTCGCTGCGCCCGAGGCCGGGCATGGTGAGGTCGCAACCGGCGGGGATGGAGATCGTGCGGTCCCAGCTGGCGCCCCAGTCGGAGACGACGACGCCCTCGAAGCCCCACTCGGTGCGCAGCACGTCGTGGAGCAGCCAGCGGTTCTCGGTGCAGTGCTCCCCGTTGAGCTTGTTGTACGCCGCCATCACGGTGGCGGGCCGCTCGGTGGTGACGATGTGCTCGAAGGCCGGGAGGTACAGCTCCCGCAACGCCCGCTCGTCGACCACGGCGTCGACCCCGTAGCGGCGCGACTCGGTGTTGTTCGCGGCGAAGTGCTTGAGCGAGGCGCCCACCCCCGTCGACTGCACGCCCGCCACCCAGGCGGCGCCGAGTCGCGCCGAGACGAGCGGGTCTTCGGAGAAGTACTCGAAGTTGCGGCCGCCCACGGGGGTGCGCTTGAGGTTCACGCCGGGGCCGAGCAGCACGCCGATGCCCTGCGAGGTCGCCTCTCGCCCGAGCGCCTCCCCCACCTCGCGCAGCAGCCCGGGGTTCCAGCTCGCGCCGAGCGCCGCCGCCGTGGGGAAGCAGGTCGCCGGGTGCGAGTCGAACAGCGACAGGCCCGCGCCCTCGTGGGGCCGCCTCACCCCGTGCGGTCCGTCGCCGAGACGCACCGAGCGCACGCCGGCCCGCGGCACGGCGTCGGTCTTCCAGGCGCCGTCGCCCGCGGTGAGGCCCACCTTCTCGGCGTCGGTGAGGCGCGGCAGCTGCTCGGGATCGTGTGCGGTCATCGCGCTCCATGCTAGAACCGTCGGCGCGTTGCGGCTGTCGTGCGGCACCCCGCGTCTGCCACACTGGGCCTACCGCATCCGGCGGAGACCCGCTGACACCGAGCCGAAAGACGACGACGCCGTGACCGACCTCGCCTCCCTCCCCACCGTCTCGATCGTGATCCCCGCCTACAACGAGGAGTCGGGCATCCGTCGCTGCCTGGTCGCGTGCATCGAGCAGACCGTTCCGGCCGACGAGATCATCGTCGTCGACAACCTCTCGACCGACGGCACCCGTGCCGCGGTGGAGGCGATGGCAGTCGCCTTCCCCGATGCGAACATCCGGGTGGTGGTGCAGGACGCGGAGCAGGGCATCACCCCCACCCGCAACGCCGGCTTCGATGCGGCGACGAGCGACGTGATCGGTCGCATCGACGCCGACTCGGCGCTCGCGCCCGACTGGGTGGAGCAGGTGCAGCGCGCCTTCGCCACGCGCGAGTTCGTGGCGGCCAGCGGGCCGGTCGAGTACTACGACATGCCGATGCGACGGTTCGGGCACAAGGCCGACGACAGCTTCCGCAAGCTGCAGGTGAAGCTCGCGGGCGACTACGTCTTCCTGTTCGGCACCAACATGGCCATCACCAAGGAGGCCTGGCTCGCCGTGCGCGGCGATGTGTGCGCCGACCGCGAAGACCTCATGCACGAAGACATCGACCTCGCCGTGCACCTCGCCCTCAAGGGCTTCAAGATCGGCTACGTCTCGGCGATGGTGGCCGGCATGTCGGCCCGGCGCCTCGACTCCGCGCCGAGGGACTACTTCTACTACGTTGAGCGCTTCAAGCGAACCTATGAGGCGCACGGCATCCGCGACCTGCGGCTGCTCGCGCCGATGGCCGTCTTCCTCGGCATCTACCCCGCCCTGCACGCCGGCCGCCGCCTCACCGAGCACCGCGTCGCTCAACGCTGGGGCGGCGCCCCCAAGAAGATCGAGGTCGCAGAGGCCGACTAGCCGCCGCCGTCCGGCCCGCCCCTGCCGCCCCGCAGCACATGCGAGGCTTCACACGATGAACCAGGAAGGTGACCGCGATGGAGCGAGTCGATCGCAGAACGGTGCTGGCTGCGGCCTGGGCCGCACCGGTGGTGGCGGTCGCTGCCGCGGCGCCGACGGCGGCGGCGAGCACCGCGAGTGGGGTCGGGTTCGTCTTCACGCCTGCGTTGCTCGAAGCCGCCACCCGCACGAGCGAGCTCACCACGAGCTTCGCCCTGCACAACGGCTCGGCTGTGCCGTTCACGGGGCCGGTCACCGTGGTCGTCACCGGCATGTACCTCACCGGGCCGGGCGAGTACCTGCGCGTCTCCGCCGTCCCGGGCGAGGGCTGGGGCGAGACCACCGGCGATCCCTACGGCGCACTCGAGTGCACCTGGGCAGGGATGCTCGCACCCGGCGCGACGGGCGGCGCCGTCGTGGTGCACCCCAGCCTCTCGAGCGACGACCGCGCCGCCGTCACCCGCTCCCTCTCGGTCGCACCGACCGACCCGGGCGTCGCCCCTGCGTCCATCTCCATCGCCTGGCCGCCGAACCCCTGAGCGGGGCGCAGCTGCGCGACGCACACGTCAGCAGCGTGCGGACGCGACGGAAGGCTCGGCCCCGGCCACGCGGAGGCGCTTCGCTAAGCTGACCACACGACACACGAGCAGGCAGGGGGCCCGCGCGATGACGCGAGAAACGGTCGGGAGTCAGGTAGGGGCGCGCCTGCGCCGGCCCGGGTGGTATGTCGCCTACGGGGTGATGCTGGTCGGCTCGATCGTCTGGGCCGTCGTGCTGTGGATCTTCGAGGGCTTCTCCTCGGGTCACATGGCGGGCCTGCCCTTCTCGGGCGTCGTCTTCGCCGTGCTCGCCGCCGGATGCGTGGCGCTGCCCGCCCTCGCCGGCGGGCGAGCACCCCGATCGGTCATCGGCGGCTGGCTCGCCTCCTGGTCGCTGTCGCTCGGGCTCCTCGTCGCCGCCTCACCCGTGCTGATCGTCGCCGCACTGGCGGGCGGCGTGTCGCCCGGCACCTTCGCCGTCTCGCTGCTCCTGACGGCGGTCGAGCTCGGGGTGATCGCCGCCCTCGTCACGGCCGTCGCCGTGCTCGTGAGAAGCAGTGTCGCATCCGTTCTGCTCGGCTACCTCGCGGTGGCGCTGCTCGCCCTCGGCACCGCGGCCGTGGCACCGCTCGCCGGCTCGGTCAAGGAGGTCACGGTCACCACGACACTGGTGACCTCGGAGTACGACGAGGAGACGGAGACGCTCGAGTGCCTGCCACCGACCGTCACCACCACCGTGACGCCGACCGCGCTGCCGAACTGGGTGGTGCTCGGTCTCAACCCCTTCGTCGTGGTGGCGGATGCGTCGGCGGCCGACCGCTACGCCTACGGTCAGCCGCGTGACTGGTTCGGCACCCTCGCCAAGGAGCTGCGCCAGGCGCAGAACCCGGTGCCGCAGGCGGTGCTCGACGACGAGTGCGGCGAGAACGCCGTCACGCCGCTGCCGGAACGGCCGGTGGAGGAGTGGGGTGCTCCGGCCTGGTACCTGGGCCTCGGCATCCACCTCGTGCTCGCGGCTGGGGCACTGGCCGCGGCGGCCGCCGTTCAACGGCGCCGGGCGGGTTAGTCGGCGCGCACCACGTCGAGGGCGTGCTGCAGATCGGCGGGGTACCGGCTCTCGAACTGCACGTACTCGCGCGTCTCGGGGTGCACGAAGCCCAGCCGCATGGCGTGCAGCCACTGCCGCTCGAGGCCGAGCCGCCTCGACAGCGTGGGGTCGGCGCCGTACATGGTGTCGCCGCAGCAGGGGTGCCGCTGCGCCGCCATGTGCACGCGGATCTGATGCGTGCGCCCTGTCTCGAGGTGGATCTCGAGCAGCGTCGCGGCCCGGAAGGCCTCGAGGGTCTCGTAGTGGGTGACGGAGGGCTTGCCGTCGGAGGTGACGGCGAACTTCCAGTCCGACCGGGGGTGCCGGCCGATGGGGGCGTCGATGGTTCCCGAGAACGGGTCGGGGTGGCCCTGCACCAGCGCGTGGTAGATCTTGTCGACCTCGCGGTCGTGGAACAGCCGCTTCAGCCAGATGTAGGCGGCCTCGGTCTTCGCCACGACCATGAGCCCGCTGGTGCCGGCGTCGAGGCGGTGCACGATGCCCGCACGCTCGGCGGCGCCGCTGGTGGCGATGCGGTACCCGGCGCCGGCCAGAGCGCCGAGCACGGTGGGCCCTTCCCAGCCGACGGAGGGATGCGCGGCGACGCCCACGGGCTTGTCGACGACGATGATGCAGTCGTCGTCGTAGACCACGGTGAGCTCGGGTACGACCACCGGCACGATCTGCGGCTCCGACTTGGGGGTCCACTCCACCGAGAGCCACCCGTCGCGGCGCAGCTTGTCCGACTTGCCGACCACACGCCCGTCGAGGGTCACTCCCCCGGCGTCGACCACCTCGGCGGCGAAGGTGCGCGAGAAACCGAGCAGCTTCGCGATGCCGGCGTCGACCCGCGTGCCGTCGAGCCCGTCGGGAACCGGGAGGGTACGCGACTCCACGACTCAGGCCCGCCCGGCGTGATCGGTACCGGTGCCGGTGCCCGTCGCATCCGTCTCGGCGGGGTCGGCCGCCACGGTCTCGTCGCCATCGGCCTTCGGCTGCGACTTCGTGCCGTCGAGCCCGATGCCGCGGATGGTGAGGATGAGGAACAGCACCATGGCCGCCGTGATCGACACGTCGGCGAGGTTGAAGATGGCGGGGAGCAACGGGATGGTGATGAAGTCGACCACGTGCCCGACGCCGAAGCCCGGCTCCTTGAACAGCCGGTCGATGAGGTTGCCGATGGTGCCGCCGAGCAGCAGCCCGAACACCCAGGCCCAGGCGAAGGAGCGGATGCGCCGGGAGAACCAGATGATGAAGATGGTGACCGCAGTGGCGAGGATCGAGAAGATCCAGGTGTAGGCGTTGCCGATCGAGAAGGCGGCGCCCGGGTTGAACACCAAGTGAAAACGGATGAGGTCGCCCACGACAGGGACGACCTCACCCGCTTCGAGATGGGTGACGACCAGGAGCTTCGCGATCTGATCGATGGCGATCGACGCGACGGCGACGACGACCAGGACGATCAGAACGCGGGGCTGTGCCTTCGCGACTCCGCTATCCGCCAAAACCGCTGAAGCCGGACGAGGCGGGGGCCTTGTCGGCGTCGACGCTGGAGGAGGTCAGGTCTTTGAGCTGGTCTTCGATGTAGCTCTTGAGGCCTGCGCGGTAGTCCTTCTCGAAGGTGCGCAGCTCGTCGATGCGGTGCTCGATGCCGGCCTTCTCCTGGTTGAGACGGGCGAGCTCGTTGCGGCCCTTGGTCTCGGCCTCGGCGACGATGCGCGCCGCGGTGGCGTGGCCCTCGGCGATGAGCGCGTCGCGCTTGTCGGCGCCTTCCTTCACGTGCTCGTCGTGCAGACGACGGGCCAGCTGCAGGAGGTTGGTGGTCGACGCGGCGTCGTCGTCGTCGGCAGCGGCGGGCGCCGGAGCGGCGGCCACGGGAGCCGGCGCGGGGGTCTCGACGACCACGGGGGCCTCGACGACCTCTTCGACGACCGGAGCCGGCGCGGGGGCGGCAGCGGCGGGCGCGGAAGCCGGAGCACCGGAGGCGAGCTGAGCCTTCAGCTCCTCGTTCTCCTGGGTGAGGCGACGCAGCTCCACCACGACCTCGTCGAGGAAGTCGTCGACCTCGTCCTGGTCGTATCCCTCACGGAACTTGGTCTGAGAAAATCTCTTGTTAACAACATCTTCCGGAGTTAACGCCATGGTTTTCCACCCTTAGTACTTCGACAACAGTGATAACGCGTTGCTAACCGTAGCAACATTCCCGGCGAACGTCCCGTGTACGGGCCAACCCGCCGGGTTCCGTTCGTTTCAGGATACATGCGCAGGCTACGCCGAGCGCACGAAACCTGCCACGGAGAGAGCGATGATGACCAGCAGCATGACGATGCTCCAGCCGAAGTCGAGCGCGATGGGGCCCACCCGCAGCGGGGGGATGATGCGCCGGAAGAACTTGATCGGCGGGTCGGTCACCGTGTACGTGACCTCGGCCAGCACGAGCAGCGCACCGGCCGGCCTCCAGTCACGCCGGACGGTGCGCACGAGGTCGAGGATGAACCGACCCCACATCAGGAAGAAATACAGCAGCAGCGCGAAATAGACGACGGTCGCGATGATGGCGACGAGGGAACCCACTCAGTAATTATGACTGAACGAAGAAGGAGGACTCTGCACGAGCCTCCCCACCTGCGTCGCCCGACACGGCGACGTGCGCCGGGCTGAGGAGGAAGACCTTGCTGGTGACGCGCTCGATCTTGCCGTAGAGGCCCTGCGAGAGACCGCCGGCGAAGTCGATGAGGCGGCGCGCGTCGGCATCCGTCATCTGCGAGAGGTTGATGATGACCGGGATGCCCTCGCGGAAGTTCTCGGCGATGACCTGGGCGTCTTTGTACTGCTTGGGGTGAACCGTGAGGATCTCGTTCATTTCGGCGGGCGCCACATTCTTCGGGGTGTGCACGGACTTGCGGAGCGGGGTGACCGTCGCGCGATCGCGATCGCGGCCGCCCGACGGCTGCGCGGGCGCGGCGTTCTGCTGCGGGTGCGGCACGGGCGCGACGGGTGCGGCCTGGGCCGGTGCGGCCTGCGCGGGCGCCTCGTACTCGAGCTCTTCGTCGGCGAGCCCGAGGTACACCATGGTCTTGCGGAGCGGGTTGGCCATCAGAACCTCCGGTTGCGGTTGCTTTTTTCCTACCCCGAGATTAATCGCGGGGCGGGCGATTTCCGGTGATTGCCGTGCCGATGCGCAGGTGTGTCGCGCCTTCCGCGATCGCCTCGCGAAAGTCGTGCGACATGCCCGCCGAGATCGCGACGGCCGACGGATGCACGCCGCGCACGGCGTCGCTCACCCCGCGCAGCCGGGCGAAGGCGGCCCGCGGCTCCTCGTCGAGCGGAGCGACGGCCATGACGCCCAGGAGCTCGAGCCCGGGAGCCGCGGCGATGAGTTCGGCCAGGCGCACCGCGTCATCGGGCCGCGCCCCACCCCGGGCGGGGTCGTCGGTGAGGTTGATCTGCAGGAAGCAGTCGAGCGCACCCTCGCCCTCGGCCGGCTGCGCCAGCGCCGAGACCACGGCGTCGCGGTCGATCGAGTGCACGACGGAGGCGTACTCGCGCACCTGCCGCGCCTTCTTCGACTGCAGCTGACCGACGAAGTTCCAGCGCAGGCCCGGCAGCCCCGACAGCTCGGCTGCTTTCTCCCGTGCCTCCTGGTGCCGGTTCTCCCCGACGTCGCGCAGCCCCAGCTCGTAGAGCTCGCGCACGAGTGCGGCGGGGTGGAACTTGGTGACGGCGATGAGCGTCAGCTCGTCGCGCGAACGACCGGCGGAGCGGGCGGCGTCCGTGAGCTCGGACTCCACCCGCTCGACACGCTCGGCGAGGGTGGGCTCGGTCACTTCAGGAAGTCGGGGACGTCCAGATCGGAGTCGTCGTCTTCCGACGCGGGGTCGAGCGCGACGGCGCCGGTGAGACCGAGGTCGGCGGCGGGGGTCGACCAGCTCTGGGCCGGGGCCGGCTTCTCGTCGATCTGCTCGGCGGCGCCCTTGTGGTCACGGCGCGGCGAGCCCTGCGAGCCGCGGCCGAACGGGTCGACCTCCTCGGCCGAGCCCACGAAGCTGCCGCGCCTCGACTCCACCGCGGGCGGGGCGACCGGGTTGGGCTCTCCCCCGTCGAAGCCCGCGGCGATGACGGTGACCCGCACCTCGTCGCCGAGGGTGTCGTCGATGACCGCACCGAAGATGATGTTGGCCTCGGGGTGCACGGCGTCTTGCACGAGCTTCGCCGCGTCGTTGATCTCGAAGATGCCGAGGTTCGACCCGCCCTGGATCGACAGCAGCACGCCGTGGGCTCCGTCGATCGACGCCTCGAGCAGCGGGCTCGCCACGGCGAGCTCGGCCGCCTTGATGGCGCGGTCGGCGCCGCGGCTCGAGCCAATGCCCATGAGCGCGGACCCCGCGCCCTGCATCACCGACTTGACGTCGGCGAAGTCGAGGTTGATGAGGCCCGGGGTGGTGATGAGGTCGGTGATGCCCTGCACACCGGCCAGGAGCACCTGGTCGGCGGTGGAGAACGCCTCGAGCATCGAGATGCCGCGGTCGCTGATCTCGAGCAGGCGGTCGTTGGGCACCACGATGAGGGTGTCGACCTCGTTCTTCAGCGTGGCCACGCCGTCCTCGGCCTGGGCCGCGCGGCGCTTGCCCTCGAAGCCGAAGGGCTTCGTGACGACACCGATGGTGAGCGCGCCGATCGACTTGGCGATGCGCGCGACCACGGGGGCACCGCCGGTGCCGGTGCCGCCGCCCTCGCCCGCGGTCACGAACACCATGTCGGCGCCCGCGAGCGCCTCCTCGATCTCTTCGGCGTGGTCTTCGGCGGCGCGGCGACCCACCTCGGGGTCGGCGCCGGCGCCGAGGCCGCGGGTGATCTCGCGGCCGACGTCGAGCTTCACGTCGGCGTCGCTCATCAGGAGCGCCTGGGCGTCGGTGTTGATGGCGATGAACTCGACGCCGCGGAGACCGAGCTCGATCATGCGGTTGACGGCGTTCACGCCGCCGCCGCCGATGCCGACGACCTTGATCACGGCGAGGTAGTTCTGGTTTGAAGTCACGTCCGGCCTCCGCTGGAACCTTAAAGTTCAAGGTGAAAGTTAAAGTTATTCCGAGTATGTATTTCCTACGACGACGTTAGGCGAAAGCGCCGCGGCGACGATCGCGGCGCGCCGTGTGTCGCCCACCTGATCGCGGGCTCACCTGATGACGGGACTCTGCGGGCTCGACACGTCGTACTCCACCTGCGCCGCCGGGTCTTGCGTGGCGATGAGGCGCTCGAGGATGAGCGCCTTCAGGTCGGAGTCGTCGGCGTCTCCCCACACCACGCGCTGCCCGGCGCCGGTGAAGGTCATGGTCACGCTGTCGGGGGTCGACCCCGAGATGAGCGACACCTGCGAGAGCAGGGTGTCGGGAAGCGACGTCAGCACAGCGGCGGCGGCCGTGAAACCGGGGCTGCCGATCGTGGTGCCTGAGAGATCGAGCACGGGGAAGCCGTCGAGCCTCGTCGCCGACTGCTGCACCGTCACACCGGCGGCGTCGATGAGGTCGAACCCCGAGTCGGTCTGCACCTGGGCCACGGGGCGGCGCTCCACGATGCGCACCGCGAGCGTGTTCGGCGGCCTGGCCTCCACCGAGTACGAGGCGATGAGCGGGAACTGGGCGAGGTCGCGTTCGATCGACCCGTAGTCGACGAGCGCGAGCGGCTTGCCCTGCTCGTCGGCGAGGGCGGTCGTGACGGCTGCCGCGTCGAGCCGCGAGGTGCCCTCGACGACGATGGAGCGTACCGCGAGCAGCGGCGAGTAGGCGACGAGCAGCACGAGCAGCACCAGGCCGGCGACGGATGCTCCCACCACCGTCCAGGCGAGTCGCCGCCTCCTGCTGCGCTGCGTGAAGCGACGCGCCTCGGCGCGCTCGTAGCGGCGCCGCTCCTTCGTCGCCCGGCGCAGCTCCCGCCGGGCGGAGGCGCCCGTGCGGGCCGGGGTCGAGGTGTCGACGCCGGCGGCCGCGGCCTTGCGCCGGGCGCGCTCCGCCCCCGCGGTGGTCGATTTCGGCACCTCGGGTCGAGGATGCTCGGGGATCTGCGTGCGCGCCGGCCGGTCGATCGGGGCTGTCGCATCGGCGTCGGCGCCTCCCCCGCCCGCGGCGGAGTCCTCGCGTGAGGAGCGCACTCCGGCCCACCACGGACCGCCCTCGGAGGCGGCGGGGCGGCGAGCCTCGCGCTCGCCCGTCTTCGGCCGCGGCACGGTGGTCTTCTGCCGAGGCGTCGTCGCGGGCGTGCGAGGCGTCGCCGCGGGCTCGCGCACCGGCCGCTCCTCGGGCGGCGGTGGCGGGGTGATGCCGGGTGGTCGCTTCACTCGCCGCGCACGGGTGTGTCGGTGGACGGTGCGTCGGTGGACGGTGCGTTGGTGGCCTCGGAACGGCCCTCGACCTGCTCGAGCGACTCGAGCAGCTGCGGCACCAGCAGGTTCACGTCGCCGCAGCCGAGGGTGACGGCGAAGTCACCGGACTGAGCGATCTCGGCGAGGTAGTCGGCAGCGCGCTGCCAGTCGTCGATGTAGACGACCTTCGACGGGTCGGCGAAGCGCGACGAGACGAGCTCACCGGTCACGCCCTCGATCGGGTCTTCGCGCGCCCCGCACACCTCGAGCACGATGGTGAAGTCGGCGGTGCGCTCGAGGGTCTCGGCGAACTCCCCCGCCATGAGCTGCGTGCGGCTGTAGAGGTGCGGCTGGTGCACGGCGATGATGCGCCCGTCGCCCACGACGGTGCGGGCGGCGGTGAGCGCGGCGTCGACCTCGGTGGGGTGGTGCGCGTAGTCGTCGTACACGCTTACGCCCGCGACGGTGCCGTGCAGTTCGAACCGGCGGCCGGTGCCGCCGAACGCGCCGAGGGCGGCGAGGGCCGCATCCGGAGCGAAGCCGAGGCCCACCAGCACGGCCAGCGCGCCCGTGGCGTTCACCGCGTTGTGCCGGCCGGGCACCCGGAGCACGCCGGGGTAGCTCGTGCCCTCGTGGTCGACCACGAAACGCACCGGGCCGTCGGTCTCGATCGAGTGCACGCGGAAGTCGGCGCCCTCGGCCTCGCCGAAGGTGAGCACGCGCTCGTGCGAGAGGCGCGACGAGACCCGCAGCGCTCCGGCGTCGTCGGAGGAGATGACGACGAACTCCGCGGCGGCGTCGGCGAAGCGCACGAAGGCGTCTTCGACGGCCTCGACCGAACCGTAGTGGTCGAGGTGGTCGGGGTCGACGTTGGTGATGAGGGCGACGGCGGTGTCGTACAGCAGGAAGGAGCCGTCGGACTCGTCGGCCTCGAGCACGAACAGCTCGCCGTCGCCGAAGGCGGAGCTCGTGCCGAGCTCGGAGATGACCCCGCCGTTGACGAAGCTGGGCTCGGCGTCGAGCTCGATCAGGCCGGTGACGATCATGCCGGTCGAGGTGGTCTTGCCGTGCGCGCCCGCCACGGCGACCAGGCGCTGACGGTTCGACAGCCAGGCCAGTGCCTGCGAGCGGTGCAGCACGGTGAGGCCGTGCTCGCGGGCGTAGAGGTACTCGGGGTTGTCGGGCCAGAGGGCGCTGGTCACCACGATGGTGTCGGCGTCGCCCACGTGCGCGGCGTCGTGCCCGACCGCCACCGGGATGCCGATGGCGCGCAGCTTCGCCGCGGTCTTCGAGTCGCTGCGGTCGGACCCGGTGACCGTGAGGCCCGCCGCCTTGAAGAGCCGCGCGATACCGCTCATGCCCGAACCGCCGATGCCCACGAAGTGCACGGCTCCCAGTTCGTCGGGGATGTCGATCTCGAGGTCGGGTTTGATCACAGCACGCTCATTTCGCAGGTCACTCGATGCCCGGGGTCGCCCGGCATCCGAGACAACGTTACGCTCCCCCGGAGGGTGTCCCGCCCCACGCCCGCTGCACGAGCGCTGCGAGTCGTGTGGAGGCGTCGGGGATGCCCACCTCGAGCGATCGGGCGGCCATCGTCGCCACGCGGGAACGGTCGGCGAGCAGCGGCAGCAGCTCGCGGTCGAGCCAGGCGGGCGTGAACTCCGCGTCGGGCACGAGCACCGCGCCGCCGGCGTTCACGAGGTCGAGGGCGTTGAAGCGCTGCTCCCCGTTGCCCACGGGGTACGGGATGAGCACCGACGGGATGCCGACGACCGCGAGCTCGGAGACCGTCGAGCCGCCGGCGCGCGAGACCGCGAAGTCGGCGACGGCGAGCGCGAGCTCCATGCGGTCGCAGTAGTTGACGAAGACGTAGCCGGGCAGGCCCGGGTCATCCACCTCCGCCTTGTCGCCGGCGATGTGCAGCACGTTCCAGCCGGCGTCGACGAGCTTCTGGGCCGAGGCGTGCACGGTGCCGTTGATGCGCCTGGCCCCCAGCGAACCGCCCGTGACGAGCAGGGTCGGCCGCGCGGGGTCGAGCCCGAAGAACCGGGCTGCCTCCGTGGCGGCCTCCGCGCGCACCCCCGCGTCGGCGAGGGCCGTCACCTCGGCCCGCAGCGGCATGCCGACGAGGGTGGAGTGCGGGAGGGTGGTGGCCGCGAAGGTCACCCCGACGAACGACGAGTAGCGGGCGCCGAGGCGGTTGGCGAGCCCCGGCTTGGCGTTGCCCTCGTGGATGACGAACGGCACCCCGGCCCGACGCGCACCGAGGTACCCGGGAGCCGACGCGTATCCGCCGAACCCCACGACGACCTCGACCCCGCGCTCGCGGATGAGCGACGCCACCTGGGCGATCGTGCGCCGGAGCGCCGCGGGGAAGCGGAGCGCCGCCCCGTTCGGCCGGCGCGGGAAGGGCAGCTTCGGAATCGTGACGAGCTCGTAGCCGCGCTCGGGCACCAGCCTCGCCTCGAGCCCCTCGGCCGTGCCGAGCACGATCACGCGCGCCGAGGGGTCGATCTCACGCAGCCGGTCGGCGGTGGCGAGCAGGGGGTTGACGTGACCGGCGGTGCCGCCGCCGGCCAGGAGGTAGGTGGTCATGACCCCGTCACCTGGTCGTTCCGGGAGTTCTCGCGCGCGATGGCGAGCACGATGCCGATGGCCGCGAGCGTCGTGAGCAGCGCCGAGCCTCCCGAGGAGATGAGCGGCAGCGGCACGCCGAGCACCGGCAGCACGCCGAGCACCACGGCGATGTTGACGAACGCCTGCCCGATCAGCCACACCATCACGGCGCCGGTGGCGACCTTCGAGAACATGTCCTTCGACGAGCGGATGATGCGTACGAAGGCGACGGCGAGGGCCACGAACAGCAGCAGCACGACGACCGCGCCGACGAGGCCGAGCTCCTCGCCGATGATGGCGAAGATGTAGTCGTTGTCGGCGGCGGGCAGCCACGACCACTTCGCCCGCGAGTTGCCGAGCCCCACGCCGAACACCCCGCCGCTCGCGAGCGCCCAGAGCCCGTGCTGGGCCTGCCAGTCGGCGCCCTCGTAGTCGCTGCCCATGCCGGTGAAGAACGACATGATGCGGGAGGCGCGGCTCTCGCTGGAGAAGGCGATCGGCACCGCGAGCAGTGCTGCGGCGATGACCGGGAGGATGAGCATCCGGAGTCTGATGCCGGCGAAGAAGATGGCGCCGAAGACGAGCCCGGCCATGATCATGACGGTTCCGAGGTCGCCGCCGAGGAGCACCAGGGCGATGGCGCCGCCGGCCACCGGCAGCACCGGGATGACGACGTGGCCGAAGCTGCCGAGCAGCCGCTCCTTCTTGGCGAGGATCATGCCCATCCAGATCACCAGCGCGAGCTTCACGAGCTCCGAGGGCTGGAAGTTGAACGAGCCGATGCCGATCCAGTTGAGGTTGCCGCCCACCTCGATGCCGAGCGGGGTGAACACGAGCAGCTGCACCCCGACCGCCACGAACACGGCGACCCAGGCCCACTGCTTGAACACCCGCACCGGGAGCCGCGAGATGACGAGCATGAGCGGGATGCCGATGAGGGCGAACATGCCCTGCTTCCAGAACAGGCCGAAGAAGCCCTGGCGACCGAGGTAGGAGTCGATCGACGAGGAGGAGAGCACCATCACGAGCCCGAGCAGCACGAGGAAGAGGGTGGTGCCGAGCAGCAGGAAGTAGTTGCTCGACTCCGCGGTGAACACCTGGCCGAGCGAGATGCGCGCGGCGCGCGGGCCGTCGGCCGACCGGCTCGCGCTAGGGGTGAACTGTCGCGGGAGGCTCGTCACCGTCGGTACCTCCCAGGTGGCTGCGGACCGCCCGGGCGAAGCGGTTGCCGCGGTCGGCGTAGTCTGCGAACTGGTCCATCGATGCCGCCGCCGGGGCGAGCAGCACGACGTCTCCAGGCGAGGCCGCCGCCGCCGCCAGGGCGACCGCGGAGGCCATCACGTCACTAGTCTCATCGTGGTCGACCTCGAACAGCGGCATGTCCGGCGCGTGTCGCCGGATGGCCTCGACCACCTCGCCGCGCTCCACACCGATCACCACGACGGCCTTCACCCGGGAGCCGTCGCCCCCGACCGACTCGCGCACCAGGGGGTCGATGTCGACGCCCTTCAGGAGGCCGCCGACGACCCACACGATGGAGGGGTAGGCCTTGAGCGACGCGGCAGCCGCGTGCGGATTGGTGGCCTTCGAGTCGTCGACCCAGGTCACTCCCCCCGCCGTCACGACGTGCTCGATGCGGTGCCGGTCGAGCGAGAAGCTCGCGAGCGCGGCCCGGATCGCCTCGATCGACACGCCGTAGCTGCGGGCGAGCGCCGCCGCTGCGAGCACGTCGGCGACGGTGTGCGGTGCGGCGAGCCCGCGCAGGGCGAGCTCGTCGACGGTGGCGATCTCGAGAGCCGAGTCGCGCCGCGCCTCGTGGAACGCCCGGTCGACGAGGATGCCGTCGACCACGCCGACGTCGCTCGGCCCCGGGGTGCCGAGGTCGAAGCCGATGGCACGCGCACCCTCGATGACGTCGGCCTCCTCGACCATCCGCATCGTGAGCTCGTCGGCCTTGTTGTAGACGCAGGCCACCTGCGTGTTCGTGTACACCCTCGCCTTGGCCGCCGCGTAGGCCTCGAACGAGCCGTGCCAGTCGAGGTGGTCGTCGGCGACGTTCAGCACCACCGACGAGTACGGCGACATGCTCGAGGTGGAATGCAGCTGATAGCTCGACAGCTCCACCACGAGCGCGTCGAAGCCCTCGGGGTCGCGGACGGCGTCGAGCACCGGAATGCCGATGTTGCCGCACGGCGCCACCCGGTGGCCGCCCGCCAGGATCATCGAGGCGGTGAGCTGCACCGTCGTGGTCTTGCCGTTGGTGCCGGTCACCGCGATCCAGTCGGCGGGCTTCCCGTCGGGGCGCAGCACCTTGTCGCGCACCCGCCAGGCGAGCTCCACGTCTCCCCAGACCGGGATGCCGTGTTCGGCAGCCCAGACCAGCAGGGCGTCGTCGGGGTGGTAGCCGGGCGAGGCGACGACCAGTTCCGGCTCGTGGGCGACCAGAGCATCCGGAACCTCGCCCGCTGCCGCCAGCTCGAGCCGCGCGCCGATGACGGGCACGAGGTCGGCGTACTCCTTCTTCGCCGAGGCGGCGACGACGAGAACGGATGCGCCGAGTTCGGTGAGCGTGTCGGCCACCGAGAACCCGGTGACGCCGAGACCGAGCACGGCGACCCGCAGGCCCGTCCAGTCGGCGTGCCAGCTGGTGAGCCCGTCGAGCGAGCGGGTCATCGGGAGAGCCACTCGAGGTAGAACGAGCCGACGGCGCCGGCGACGAACAGGCCGCCGATGATCCAGAACCGCACCACGATGGTGACCTCGGCCCAGCCCTTCATCTCGAAGTGGTGGTGCAGGGGGCTGGCGCGCCAGATGCGTTTGCCCTTGGTGAGCTTGAAGTAGCTCAGCTGCACTGCCACCTGGCCGGCGACGATGACGAAGATGCCGCCGATGAGGATGAGCAGGAGCTCGGTGCGGGCGAGCACCGCGAGGGCCGCCAGGGCGCCGCCGAGGGCGAGCGAGCCGGTGTCGCCGAGGAAGATCTTGGCGGGGTTGGTGTTCCACCACAGGAAGCCGATGAGCGCGCCCACCACGGTGGCCGCCACCACGGCGAGGTCGAGCGGGTCGCGCACGTCGTAGCACTTGTCGAGCACGTCTTGGTCGAGCGTGGTCGAGGCGCAGCTCTGGTTGAACTGCCAGAAGCCGATGATGACGAAGGAGCCGATGGCGAGGATGCTCGAGCCGGGCGCGAGGCCGTCGAGACCGTCGGTGAGGTTCACGGCGTTGGAGGTGCTCATGACGATGATGCAGATCCACACCACGAAGGCGATGGTGCCGACCACCGCACCCCAGGCCAGGAAGTCGAAGGGCAGGTCGCGGATGAAGGAGATCTGCGTCGACGCCGGCGTCTCGCCCTGGGCGTTCGGGAACTGGATGGCCAGCAGGGCGAAGACGATGCCCACGAGCACCTGGCCGACGATCTTCGCCACGGGGCTGAGGCCGAGGCTGCGCTCCTTGTGCACCTTGAGGAAGTCGTCGACGAAGCCGACGAGGCCGAGACCCGTCATGAGGAAGAGCACCAAGAGGCCCGAGATGGAGGGCATCTCCCCCGTCAGGAGTGCCGAGACGAAGTACCCGAAGAGCACCGCGAGGATGATGACGATGCCGCCCATGGTGGGCGTTCCGCGCTTGACGTGGTGCGCATCCGGCGTGTCGACGTTGATGAACTGACCCCAGGCGAACCGCTTGAACATGCGGATGAACACCGGGGTGAGGAAGAGCGAGAACGCCAGCGAGAGCGACGCCGAGGCGAGCAGGGTGATCACGAGTTCGCCTCCGCGATGCGGTCGCCGAGGAAGCGCAGGCCCGCCGAGTTCGACGACTTCACCAGGATGAGCTCGCCCGGTTGGGTGTCGGCGGCGACCAGCTCGTAAGCCTCGTCGGCCGTCTCGACGAACACGGCCTCGCCGCCCCACGAACCCTCGTGCTCGGCGGCGAGGTGGATGGCGCGGGCGGCCTCACCCACGACGATGAGGCGGTTGATGTTGAGGCGCACCACGAGCCGGCCGATGCGGTCGTGCTCCTCGGTGGCGTAGGGGCCGAGCTCGCTCATCTCGCCGAGCACCGCGGTGGTGCGCTGCCCCGGCGCGGCGATGAGCGCGACGGTCTTGAGGGCCGCCGCCATGGAGTCGGGGCTCGCGTTGTAGGCGTCGTTGATGACGGTGACGCCGTTCGCGCCGCCCATCACCTCCATGCGCCAGCGCTCCGCGCGCACCACGGTTTCGAGGGCGTCGACGATGTCGTCGATGCCGACGCCGAGCTCGTGCGCCGACGCCGCGGCGGCGAGGGCGTTCATGACGTGGTGCTCGCCGAGCACGGCGAAGCACACCGTGCGCGAGCGGTCGCCGGGCAGGTGGAGGGTGAACGAGGTGCCCGCCGCGGTGGCCTCGATGTCGCTCGCGCGCACGGCGGCACCGTCGGAGAGGCCGAACCACAGCACCCGGGCCGCGGTCTTCTCAGCCATTCCCGCCACACGCGGGTCGTCGATGTTGAGCACCGCGACGTCGGAGGGCTCGAGGTCTTGCACCATCTCGGTCTTCGTGGCGAGGGTCGTCTCGATGCCGCCGAACTCGCCCGCGTGGGCGAGGCCCACCGTGAGCACCACGCCGATGTCGGGCTTGGCCATGCGGATGAGCCGGGTGATCTCACCCTTCCCGCTCGCCCCCATCTCGGCCACCAGGTAGCGGCTCGACGCCGTGAGCTTCAGCATCGTCAGCGGCGCGCCGACCTCGTTGTTGAACGAGTCGCGCGGCGCCACGGTCTCGCCGTGCCGTTCGAGGATGGTGCGCAGCAGGTTCTTCGTGGTCGTCTTGCCGTTCGAGCCGGTGATGCCGACGACTTTGAGGCCGGTCTCGGCGTCGCCCGCGGCGCGCACGCGGCGCACCACCTCGGTGGCGAAGTGACCGAGCGCCAGCACGGAGTCGTCGACCACGACCTGGGGCACGGCGAGCGTCGATCCGTGCTCGGCGGCGAACGCCTTCTCCACCACCACGAGCGAGGCCCCCGCCGCGATGGCGTTCTCGACGAAACGGTGGCCGTCGTCGAACTCGCCGCGCTTGGCCACGAACAGGTCGCCGGGGCCGATGAGCCGGGAGTCGGTGTCGACGGTGCCGTTCACCACGGTGCCGGGCGTGAAGCCCGCCTCCGCGGCGGCAGCGGTGATCACGAGTTCGCCCTGGAGCGCCTCCGCGATCTCGGTGAGGGTGAGATCGAGCATGTGTTCAGAGCCATCCGTGTTCGTGCAGCGCTTTGCGCGCGTCGTCGCGGGCGGAGTAGGGAATGCGCTCCCCCGCGACCTCGTGGTAGTCCTCGTGGCCGGGGCCGGCGTAGAGGATGACGTCGCCCTCGCCGGCGAGACCGAGGGCGGCGCGGAACGCGGCCCGCGGGTCGGCGACCTCGTACAGCTCGCCGTCGGGCACGGCGGCCTTCGCGCCGGCGATGAGGGCGGCGCGGATGAGGGCAGGGTCTTCGCTGCGCGGGTGGAAGTCGGTGATGACCACCGCATCCGCCAGCCGGGCAGCGATGGCGCCCATCTCGGCGCGCTTCGACGGGTCGCGGTCGCCGTCGGCGCCGAACACCATCACGACGCGGCCGTCGGTGACCCGCCTGATCGACTCCAGCGTCGAGGTGAAGGCGTCGGGGCTGTGCCCGTAGTCGATGTAGACGATCGGCCCGCGGTCGCCCGAGACGCGCTCGGCGCGGCCCGGGATGTAGACGTCGATGCCGGGCTGGAAGTCGTCGTCGTCGATCTCGTCGCCGTCGTCGTCGTGCGCCAGGTTGAGGGCGTGCGCGATGGCGTCGAGGTCGAAGCCCGACTCGACAAGCATCACGATGGCGAGCGCGGCGTTGGCCGCCATGTAGGCACCGAGCAGCGGCACGCTGGTGGTGAGCTCGCGGTGGTCGGGGCCGCGCAGGGTGAAGGTGGTGCGGTCGGCCCGCTCCTCGTCGACGGTGAGGTGCCACTCCGCCTCGGAGGCCGGGTCGGTCGAGATGGTGGTGAGCGGGATGCGCGACTCCTGCGCCAGCCGGCCGCCCCACTCGGCGTCGACGATCACCACACCGCGGCGGGCGCGATCGGGCTGGAACAGCTCGCGCTTGGCCTCGTAGTAGAGCTCCATGGTCTGGTAGTCGTCGAGGTGGTCGTGGGTGAGGTTGGTGAACCCCACCACGTCGAACACGATGCCGTCGACCCGGTGCTGCGTGATGGCCTGCGCCGAGACCTCGAGCACCACGGAGCGCACGTCGGCCTCGCGCATCCTGGCCAGCATGGCGTGGATCTCGGTGGCCTCGGGCGTGGTGAGCTTCGACACGATGGTCTCGTCGCCGATGCGACGCTCGGCGGTGGTGCTGAGGCCCGCGGTGATGCCGAGCTGACGGAGCACGGCCTCGAGCAGGTAGGCGACGCTCGTCTTGCCGTTCGTGCCGGTGACGCCGAACAGGGTCGGCGGCTCCTCGCGAGTGCGGTAGATCCAGGCGGCGACCTCGCCGAGGGCGAGGCGCGGTTCTGGCGTGACGAGCACCGGCAGCCCCGACTCCACGGCGAGGTCGACACCCTCCGGGTCGGTGAGCACGGCGACGGCGCCCGACTCGGCGGCCGCGGCGGCGAAGGCGGCGCCGTGGTGGCGCGCCCCCTTCAGGCCGACGTAGAGGTCGCCGGGCTGCACGTCGCGCGACGACAGCGTGATGCCGGTGACGACGTCGGAGACCGGCGCGCCCGCGGTCTCGAAGCCGAACTCGTCGACGAGATGCGGCAGCGAGCGCGCGATCGGATGCTCGGGTCGGAGAGCAGAAGAGCCCCGATCAGACACTGGTCTCCTTCATGCTCGTCTCGTTCGGTGATGTCGGTGGTTCTCGGCCGTCGTCTGTCGGGTGGTGGTCGTCAGTACGTCGTCGGGAGGTCGGGACCGGGCACGGTGGAGGGGAGAACGCGGTTCTCCTTGAGCACCTGCGACATGATCTTCTGGAAGACCGGAGCCGCGGCCAGGGCCGACTCAATGGTAACGGGCTTCGCGATGGTGACCGACACGACGTACTGCGGGTCGTCGGCCGGGGCGAGCCCCGCCACCGAGGTGATGTAGCTCGAGCCGTAGGCGCCCGAGCCGTCGCTCATCTGCGCGGTACCCGTCTTCGCGGCCACCCGGTAGCCGGGGATCTCGAGCGAGGTCTTGGCGTAGCCGCCCGTGACGACGGTCTCCAGCATGTTCACCACGTCGGTCGACACCGACGACGGCACGATCTGCTCGCCCGTCGCATCCGGAACCTCCGTCAGGGTGCCGTCGGACTGCTTGCAGCCCTCGACCAGCTGCACCGGCAGCCGCACACCCCCGTTGCCGAGCGTCTGGTAGAGGCTCGCGATCTGGATGGCGGTGGTCGAGACGCCCTGGCCGAAGGTGGTGGTGAGGTTGGTCTGGTCGTCCCAGTCTTGCCAGGGCGAGAGGATGCCGCCCGACTCGGCGGGGAACCCCACCTCGCTGGGCGTGGTCATGTGGAACTTCTCCATGTAGTCGTAGCGCTGCTCCGAGCTCAGCAGCTCGCCGAGCATGCCGAAGCCGGTGTTCGACGACTCCTGCATCACGCCCGCGAAGGTGAGCCGCAGCGGACCGT
Source organism: Herbiconiux sp. SALV-R1 (assembly GCF_013113715.1). GTDB lineage: Bacteria > Actinomycetota > Actinomycetes > Actinomycetales > Microbacteriaceae > Herbiconiux. Next base: position 1,359,115 of record NZ_CP053344.1, on the reverse strand, counting down.
CGTGGTAGGAGCTGTCGCGGGTGGAGGCGCCGTTGGCGTCGGTGAAGATGTAGGGCGCCTCGACCTGGGTCGACACGGTCGCCGCGCCGGCGTCGAGGATGGAGGCCGCGGTGAGCGCCTTGAACGTCGAACCCGGTTCGAACGGCGCCTGGAAGGCGATCGAGCCGCGGTCGGCGTCGGGGGTGGCGTCGACGTTGTTCGGGTCGACGCTCGGGTAGTCGGCGACCGCCAGCAGCTTGCCGGTCTTCACCTCCTGCACCACCACCGTGCCCCACGCCGCACCGGTCTCCTGGATGCGCTCCAGCAGCGCCTGCTGCGAGAACCACTGCAGGTCGCTGTCGAGGGTGAGCACGGCGGTGCCGCCCGGCTTCGCCTGCACCGTCGTCTTCGTCGTGCCCGGGATGGCGACGCCCTCGCCGCTGCGCTCGTAGGTCTCGGTGCCGTCGGTGCCGGTGAGGCAGGTGTTCTCGATCTGCTCGACACCCGCGACGCCCTCGCCATCGGTGTCCATGAAGCCCACCACGCTGCCCGCGACCGCACCGTTCGGGTAGCTGCGCTTCTGGTTCGAGGAGTAGTACAGCCACCACAGGTCGAGGTCGCGGATGGCGCGGAAGGTGTCGACGTCGACGTTGCGGGCGACGTAGGCGAAGTTCGAGGTGGGGTCGCTCGTGAGCGAGGCGTACACCTCGTCGGCCGAGGTGCCGAGGATGGCGGCGATCTCGCCGGCCGCCATCTGCGGGGTGACGGTCGTCACCGTGCCGTCGTCGTTGGTGCGCTCCACGTCGCTCACCGACTGGGGCGAGGTGGTGATGTCGTAGCGCAGCACCGTCGTGGCGAGCACCGTGCCGTCGTTGTCGACGATGTCACCGCGCAGGCCGTCGATGGTGGTCGAGGCCGAGAGCTTGTCGCTCGACTCGGCGTTCAGGGTATCGGCCTGCACGATCTGGATGGAGACCAGCCGCACCACGAACACCGCCACGACGGCGACCACCACGGCCACCGCCACGACGGCGCGGCGCTTGGTGCTGCGATCGGCTGCGGTCACGGAGCGAGCCATCGACGATCAGTGAGTGGTGGGAGCGGGAAGAGCACCCTGCCACGCTACGCCGGGCTGCTGCTCGGGCACGGGAGGCGCGCTCGGGGTGGCGGGATCGGCGGTGGCGTCTGCGGTGGTCGCGGCACCGGCGCCGGCGTCGGCGGTCGCCGCGGCGCCCGTCGTCACGTCGGTGGGCGTCAGCAGCGAGTTCGCGATGAGGTTCTGCCCGTTCGTCACCGAGCCGCCGGCGGCCGCGGTGGGCACGCCGAGCACGGCGCCGTCGGAGAGCCGCAGGTAGACCGGCGTGCTGTTCGCGACCATGCCGAGCGCCTCCGCCCCGGCCGCCAGGTTCTGCGGCGAGGAGAGCTTGTCGTACTGCTCGGTGAGCACCTGGTTGGTGCGGTCGAGCTCCTTCTGCTCCTGCTGCAGCGAGGCGATCTCGTAGGCGCCGTCGGAGAGGCCGATGCTGAGCAGCAGCTGGGTCACGACGATGGCGAGCACGCCCGTCACGACCACCGCGGCGTAGGCGATCTTCGGCCGGGCCTTCCGCTGCACCCGGCTCGGCACGATCTCGATGCGCCGGGGGCCCTTCGACCTGCCGCTGCCCGGCAGGCCCTCCCCCGCGATCTCGGGGTCGGCCAGGGGCACCGCCACCGCGGTGGCGCCGAAGGCGGCGTACGGACGGGCCATGTGCGACGTGGCCTGGTTCGTCATGCGATCCTCCGGATCTTCTCGGCGGCACGCAGCCGCACGGGGATGGCGCGCGGGTTGCGCGCCCGTTCGTCGTCGCCGGCGAGCTCGGCGCCTCGCACGAGGAGCTTCAGCTCGGGACGGTGTTCGGGGAGCTCCACGGGGAGGCCGGCCGGGGCCGTCGAGGTGGAGCGCTGCAGAAGCTCGCGCTTCACGATGCGGTCTTCGAGCGACTGGAAGGCGAGCACCACGATGCGGCCGCCGAGCGCGAGCGCGTCGATCGCCTTGGGGAGCGCCCGCTCCAGCACCGCCAGTTCGGCGTTCACCTCGATGCGCAGCGCCTGGAACACGCGCTTGGCCGGGTGCCCCGAGTTCAGGAACTTCGCCGGGGTGGCGGCCTGGAGGATGTCGACCAGCTGGCCGGAACGCGTGATCGGCGCCTCGTCGCGGGCGGCGACGATGAACCGGGCGTAGCGGTCGGCGAGCCGCTCCTCGCCGTAGTCGCGGAAGATGCGGCGGAGCTCGGCCTCGGGGTAGCTCGCGATGATGTGAGCCGCGGTGAGCTCCGCGGTGTCGTCCATGCGCATGTCGAGGGGCGCATCCTTCGAGTACGAGAAGCCGCGCTCCACCCGGTCGAGCTGCATCGACGAGACGCCGAGGTCGAACAGGATGCCGTCGACCTCGTCGATGCCGAGACCCTCGAGCGCCTCGTCGATCTCGTCGTAGACGCAGTGCACGAGGTCGGTGCGGTCGGCGAAGCGCTCCAGTCGGCGGCCGGCCAATTCGAGCGCGTGGGGGTCGCGGTCGAGGCCCACCAGGTGGAGCTCGGGGAAGGCGTCGAGGAACGCCTCGGAGTGGCCGCCGAGGCCGAGGGTGCAGTCGACGAGCACCGCGCCCGGGCGCGTGAGCGCGGGGCCGAGCAGCTCGATGCTGCGCTCGAGCAGCACGGAGGCGTGGATGCCGCCGATCTGCGCCGCCTCGAGGTGGGCTGCGTCGATTCCGGCCGTGTCGGTGTCGTCGGGGGTGATCTCGTCTGCTGCCATGCGCATCCGGTGGTCTCTTTCGCCACCCCTGATCCCCATCCATTCCGACCTGGCTCCGGGGAAGTGAGTCAGGGCGCTCGACCTGGCGTCGGGGAAGAACGTCAGGGCGTGAACGGCTGGGAGTCAGGGGCGGCGACTCAGAACAGTCCCGGGATCACCTCCTCGTCGGTCTCGGAGAAGGCGGCCTCCTGGGCGGCGAGGTAGCTGTTCCAGGCCTCGGCGTCCCAGATCTCGGCGCGGCTGCCGGCACCGATCACGACGAGGTCGCGGTCGAGCTTGGCGTAGGCGCGAAGCGGAGCGGGCACCGTCACGCGGTGCTGCTTGTCGGGGGTCTCGGCGCTGGCGCCGGAGAGGAAGACGCGGAGGTAGTCGCGCGCCTGCTTGCTGGTGACGGGAGCCTGACGGATCTTCTCGTGCAGCGCCTCGAACTCGCGGTTCGAGAACACGTAGATGCAGTTCTCCTGCCCGCGGGTCATGACCACTCCCCCGGCCAGTTCGTCGCGGAACTTGGCGGGAAGGATGATGCGCCCTTTGTCGTCGAGCTTGGGGGCGTAGGTGCCAAGGAACATCTACCTCCCCTTCTCGTCCGGCCAGGATTGTGGGCTTGCACTCCACTTTACTCCACTCTCCACCACCTAACAACGAAAACGCGGTCGTGGCGCGCAAAAATCCCCCGAAGTCCGGGGTATTCAAGCCGAACTTGGGGGGTGGAGGGAAATGGAGGGCTCAGGCGCCCCCGGGGAGGATGCGGGCACAAAAAAAGACCGGCCCGAAGGCCGGTCTCTGTCGTGGTGGTGGGCTGTGGAGGGCCCGCGCGTCACTCGTTGCGATCGTCGTCGCGACGCTCCCACCGGTCGTTCAACCTGTCCATGAAGCCGGAGCCCGAGGCGTTGCCGCCGCTCGAACCGCCACGGCTCGCACCCCGAGCCGAGGAGGCACCGGATGCGGTGGGCTCGGCCGGTGCGGCGGGCGCACCACGACGGGTGCGGCGCAAGGCCAGCAGCACCCCGCCGAACATGGCGATGAAGCCGACGATGCCGATGAGGGGCTGGCGGAAGACCACCCCGGCGATGACGACACCGAGACCGAGGATGCCGACAAGGATCCCCAGCACCAGCGCGCCGTAGTTCAATCGCCCACGGCCACCTCCGACGGCCGAGACGAAGTCGGCATCGTTGTGGTAGAGGCTGCGCTCCATCTCATCGAGGAGTCTCTGTTCTTGCTCCGAAAGCGGCATCCTATTTCACCTCAGGTTCGGGACCGGCGCGTGGTAGTGCTGATTGTAGTGCGCTCGGTCTAGCTAGGCTAGGCGAGTGATGGAAAGCCCGCGCCTAGTCAATCTCGTCGACGCCAGAATCGCTGAATTCCTCACGTCCCGTGATCCCATTCTCCGACGCATCGCGCCCGAGCTCACGCCCTTCGCGAGCTTCTCGCGGGATCTTCTCAGCGGCGGCAAGAGGTTCAGGGCGCAGTTCTGCTACTGGGGCTGGCGGGCCGTGGCGCCGGCGACCACCGCATCCGCTGTTCCCGGTGAGACGGAGCTCGACGCGCTGGTCGATCTGTGCGCCGGGCTCGAGCTCTTCCACGCCGCGGCGCTGGTGCACGACGACATCATCGACAACTCCGACACCCGGCGCGGCGGGCCGAGCGTGCACCGTCGCTTCGAGGCGCTGCACCGCGACGAGGGGTGGCGCGGCTCGGCGGCCGAGTTCGGCGAGGGCGGGGCGATCCTCCTCGGCGACCTGCTGCTGGCCTGGAGCGACGAGCTCATCGCGCACGCCATCCTCGAGGCGCCGTCGCTCGCCACGCACGTCGCCGCGCGGGCCGCCCTCGACGAGATGCGCACCGAGGTCACCCTCGGCCAGTACCTCGACCTGCAGGAGGAGCGGGCGTGGGCGACGGCCGATCCCGAGCAGGCGCTCGCCCGTGCCGAGCGGGTCATCGTGTACAAGTCGGCGAAATACAGCGTCGAGGCGCCCCTCGTCATCGGCGCATCGCTGCGGGGAGCCACGCTCGAGCAGGTCGAGGCGCTGCGCGGCTTCGGCCTGCCGCTCGGCATCGCCTTCCAGCTGCGCGACGACCTGCTCGGCGTGTTCGGCGACTCGGCACGCACCGGCAAGCCGAGCGGCGACGACCTGCGCGAGGGCAAGCGCACCGTGCTGGTCGCGCTCGCCCGCACGCGGCTCGACGCGTCGGCGAGGCGGCTGTTCGACGAGCTGCTCGGCGACCCCGAGCTCGACGAGGGTCAGATCAGGATGCTGCAGAGCACCATCCTCGACACCGGCGCGGTCGGCGACGTCGAGACGATGATCGACGCGCGCTACCGGGAGGCGCTCGAGGTGCTGGCCGGGGCGCCGGTCGGCGACACGGCGCGCGCGGAGCTGGCCAGCCTGGCGCGGGTGATCACGCAGCGGGAGGCGTAAGACCGTCGGGCGCCGTCTGGCGCCGTGGCGTCTCGCCGGGTCTGCGGTCGAACTCGAACCCTAGAAGGCGAGCGCCTGCGCCACCCGGCGCACCTCGGTCTTGCGACCGGAGCGGAGCGCATCGATGGGTGCCGCATCCAGAGTCTCGTTCTGCTCGAGCAGCCACTCGACGATCTCGTCGTCGCTGAAGTGGTTGTCGGCGAGCAGGATGACGGTGCCGCGGAGCTCCTTCAGGGGTTCGCCGTCTTTGACGAAGCTCGCCGGAACCTTGAGCACGCCGTCGCGACGCACCGCGACGAGCGAGCGCTCCTCGATCACCCTCCGCACCTTGCTCTGGGTGAGGCCGAGCACCTCGACCAGATCGGGAATCGTCAGCCATTCGGTGGCGGGCAGATCAGTCACAGGTACAGATTGCCACATCACCCGGTGTCTATGCGGCTATCTCGATGGGTCGCTCTCTAGACTCGGAGCTGTGACCAGCGCGCCCCCCGACCCCATGATCGGACGTCTCATCGACGGCCGCTATCAGGTCAAGTCGCGCGTCGCCCGGGGCGGCATGGCCACGGTCTACCTCGCCACCGACCTGAGGCTCGAACGCCAGGTGGCCATCAAGATCATGCACGGGCACCTCGCCGACGATGCGGCGTTCAAGGAACGCTTCGTGCAGGAGGCGCGCTCGGCGGCCCGCCTCGCGCATCCGAACGTCGTCAACGTCTTCGACCAGGGGCAGGACAGCGACATCGCCTACCTGGTGATGGAGTACCTGCCCGGCGTCACCCTGCGCGACCTGCTGAAGGACTACGGAAAGCTCACCACCGAGCAGACCGTCGACGTGATGGATGCGGTGCTCGGTGGCCTCGCCGCCGCCCACAAGGCCGGCATCGTGCACCGCGACCTCAAGCCCGAGAACGTGCTGATGGCCGACGACGGGCGCATCAAGATCAGCGACTTCGGCCTCGCTCGGGCCGTCTCGGCGAACACGGCGACCGGGCAGGCGCTGCTCGGCACCATCGCCTACCTCTCCCCCGAGCTGCTCACCCGGGGAACGGCGGATGCGCGCAGCGACATCTACGCGGCCGGCATCATGATGTACGAGATGCTGGTGGGCGCCCAGCCCTACGTGGGTGAGCAGCCCATGGCCATCGCGTTCCAGCACGCCAACGACCAGATGCCGGTGCCGAGCGCCGCGAACCCGTCGGTGCCGGAGCAGCTCGACGACCTGGTGCTGTGGGCGACGGCGAAAGACCCGGCCGACCGGCCGACGGATGCGCGCGAGATGCTCGAGCGGCTGCGCATCGCCGAGATCGAGATCGCCGGGGCGCGGCCGTCGTCGAACACGACCCAGCGCACCGCGGTCATGCCCGCCGCCACCTTCGACGCCGACCTCGACCACGCCCAGACCCAGGTTCTCGAGTCGCACCGTCGCACGGGGGCGATGGCTGCCGTCGCGGCACCTGCCGCCCCGAGCTTCGACACGACGATCGCCGCGCCGGCCCCCTCGCCCCGCACGCCTCCGTCGACCGTCGACAAGGTCGGGCGCAAGGCGGCGACGCGTCGCAAGCGCGGCTTCTGGATCTTCGCGATCGTCCTCGTCGTCGCCGCCGCGCTCGGTGGCGGGGCCTGGTGGTACGGAGCCGGACCAGGCGCCGTCACCACCGTGCCCGGTCTGGCCGGTTCGCAGCCCGCCGACGCCGAAGCCACGCTCGCCGGGCTCGGCTTCACCACCGATCAGGAGCCCACCGCGAGCACCGATGTCCCCGCCGGAACGGTCATCGGCACCGATCCCGGTGAGGGCGCCTCCGCTCCGAACGGATCGAACGTCACGATCCTCGTCTCCTCAGGGCCCGCGATCATCGCGGTGCCCACCGACAAGCTGGCGGGGCAGGACGAGGCGACGGCCCGTGCCGCTCTCGAGGCCGCCCCGTTCACCGTCGCCGACACGCAGCGCCGCTTCGACGGCGAGGTGCCTGCCGGCATCGTCATCGCTGCGCTCGGCGCCGACGGCAACCTGCTCGGAGACACCTACGGCGAGCTCCAGCCGGTCACCCTCATCGTGTCGGCGGGCGCCGTCCCCGACGTGGTCGGTCAGACCCTCGAGGAGGCGCAGGCCACCCTGTCGGCGGTCGAGCTCGCCGGGGTCGAGGGCACGCACGACTTCAACGACGACATCCCCGAGGGCCAGGTGTACCAGGCGGTTCCCACCACCGACCCCATCCGCCCGGGCGACTCGATCACCCTCAACATCTCCCGCGGCCCCGAGCCCGTCGCCATCCCCAACGTCGTCGGCCTCACCTGGGACGAAGCCCGCCCCCAGCTCGAAGACGCCGGCTTCGCCCTCAGCTACCCGCCCATCGGCGACATCCCCGGCACCGGCGGCCTCCTCAAAGTCACCGCCCTCTCCCCCAACGGCGGCACCTCCGCCCCCCGCGGCTCCACCATCACCGTCTCCCTCGGCCTCTAGCCCCGCACCGCCGCGCCCCGCATTGTCGGCTCGCCCTCTTGGTCGCACGAAGTGCTCCCTCAGCGCACGAAGCCAGCACTTTGCGCGACCAACCTCCCGCAGAGCGCACACTCCCTCCCTCGTAGTCGCTCAATGTGCTCTCTCAGCCCCGCAAGAGAGCACATTGAGCGACCAAAGCAGGGCAAAGAGCTAGGGCGCACACACATGGGACTGCTGAAGGTCTTGGTGACTCTTCTCGTTAGGCCGCGGATGCGGCCGGTGTGGTCATAATTGCTTCGAACTCGACGGGCGTCAACTTGCCGAGGACACGTTGCCGGCGACGCCGGTGGTAGGTCCGCTCGATCCAGGTCACGTTGGCGAGGCGGAGATCGTCTCGGGTGGGCCAGCGGCGGCTGTTGAGAACGTTCTTCTGCAGCAGAGCGAAGAACGACTCCATGGGCGCGTTGTCTCCGGCGGCGCCGACTCTGCCCATGGAGCCGACGAGCCCGTTCCGGTCCAATTCGGCCTGGAATCGCCGCGAACGGAACTGGCTGCCCCTATCGCTGTGAACGGTCGTCGCGGTCGGGTTGCGGCGCTGGATCGCCATCCGCAGCGCCGACACGGCGAGCTCTGACGTCATCCGTTCGTTGATCGAGTAGCCGACGATCCGGTTCGACCAGACGTCCTTCACGGCGCAGAGATAGACCTTCCCCTCGCCGGTCGGGTGTTCGGAGATGTCGGTGAGCCAGAGCCGGTCAGGACCGGTCGCGGTGAACTCCCGCCGGACGAGATCGTCGCGCACCGGCGGGCCGACCAGACGGCCCTTGCCGCGGCGTTTGCGGATGAATGCGCTGAAGATCTCATTCTCGGAACACAGGCGCCACACCCGCCGCTCCGACGCGGTGAACCCGGCCGCGGCGAGCTCGTCGGCGATGAACCTGTAACCGAACGCCGGGTCGTCGGCATGCACGTCGATCGCCGCGTTGGTCAGCTGCGCGTCGTCCCAGTCCCGTCGCGAGACGGGATCCTGCAGCCACCGGTAGTACGGCTGTTTCGCGAACTTCAACACCCGACACGTCACCGCGACGGGGATACCGTCGGCGGCGAGTTCACTCACGAGCGGGTAGAGCCTTTTGGGCCAGACAGGTTCGCCTGCGACAGATACGCCGCCGCACGCCAAAGGATCTCGACCTCCTGCTCGAGCAGCTTCACCCGCTTACGCAGCTCACGGTTCTCAGCCGCTTCGCTCGAGCTGACACCGGACCGCCGACCACCGTCGACCTCAGCGATCTTGACCCATCGCTGCACGCAGGACTCGGAGATCCCGAAGTCCTTCGCGATCTGCGCGAACGACGACTCCCTCCGCAACGCAATAGCAACGACGTCGTCCCGGAACTCCCTGGGGACCGGTTTAGGCATGAGGACATCCTTCCAGCGGTGACGAATCACCACAGATCAGGAGTCACCCAAACCCTCAGCAGTCCCACCATATGACTCCGCCGTCCCAAGAGAGCACTTTGTGCGACCAACGCGTGGGCTCAGGGGCGCAAGTAGGTCCCCAGTTCGGCAACCACAGCGTTCGAAATGGTGTTGGGGCCACCCAGCACGACGATGCGGAGGGGCTTGAAGCTGCTGAGGACTGCCTTCGTCGCGTCGGGGATGGAGTTCTTGGTCACCAGCAACACCGGCGCGTACTCTTGTACCGCTGACGCGCTCGCCGACAGCGCATCGGGATAGTTCTCGCCCGACGCGATGTACACGATTCCGCTTGTCGACCCGAACTCTGGCAGCAGTGCAGCTGCGACCGCGTAACGATCAACGCCCCCCACCCGCCGTGTCGTGGCCACCGTCCCCAATTTCTGCACCACGGCGTCGGAGACCGAGTTCGCGCCCCCCAGCACGAGAACCTCAACCGTGCCAATGCGCGTGATCTCGTCGAGGGTCGTCTGACTGACGCTGTCGCGTTGAGTCAACAGCACCGGCGCCCAGCGATTACCCGCGAGAGCGGCACCCGCCAGAGCATCGGGAAAGTTCTCGCCCGACGTCACGATGACTTTCTGCCCTGACACGAACGACTCGCGCGCCCACGACTTCAACACCTCGATGGACGTCGCGTACCGGTCGCTGCCTGATGCCCGGACGACCTGCGTCGCGTAGCCGGCGAGACTTGACACGACCGCCTCATCGATGGTGTTGAGTCCACCCAGCACGACGATCCGGTGCGGCTTGAGCCGAGCCAGCTCAGTGAGCACGACATCGGGGATCGACTCCTTCCGGGCCAGCAGCACGGGCCCGCTCTGCACGCCCGCCATCGCACCACCGGATAAGGCATCGGCATATCCCTCCCCCGACGCTAGATAGACCACAGGCACGTAGGGCGGGAACACCTGGGCCGAGATCTTCGCCGATACCTCGTAGCGGTCAGCTCCGCCGATGCGCTCGACCGTACGCGCCGAATGACTCTGCGACGCATAGACCTGCTGCCCGGTCACCGCGGGCACGAGGTTGTCGGCGGAGGTCTCGAAGAGCACGACGCTCGCGTCGTCATCGACTGCAAGCCCTCCGGGAGAGTGATTGGCGAGCCGACCCTCGGACGTCCGCGAGGCGATGCGCAGTCCGTAGGCCCAGATGTCCCCCACGTACACCTGCGGGCTCCCGTCGGCACCCGCGACGAGTTGCGTCGCCGTCGACACGTAGGCGAGGTCATGGCCGTCCGCGCTCAGGGCGGGACCGTACGACTCGCCATCGCCCGCGGTTTGGCGGTGAGGGGTCATGCTGACGAGCCGTGGGTAGGAGTCTCGCATCTCCCTCACGAAGATCTGCCGTTTGCCGTTGACGGGCCGGAACGTGATGTCCGTCGACGTGCTCACGAAGGCGATCGTGCCTCCGTCGGCCGAGACGCTGGGCGACGTCGACGTCCCGTTTCCGAAGCCACTCACGTTCTCCGCACCGAACGAACGGCTCCATCGGAAGACTTCGGGTCGCATCGACGAGCTGCCGCCAACCTCCATATCGGTCGCCGTGAACGCGATGACGGTTCCATCACGCGAGATCGATGGCTGTGAACTTCCGCCTACGCTGGCGGTGCCGGTATCGCTCGTGCTGATCAACGTCACCTCACCACTGGCGAGGTCAGTCTTATAGATCTGCTGTTTGTTGTAGGTGGGGATCGCTGCCACGTTCGTGGCTGAGGTGACGAAGGCCAGGGTGGTGCCGTCGCCCGAGAGGTCGAGATCATCGACCGGACGATCGAGGGTGGCCACCGAGACCAGCTCGATACGGGCGGTATCGCGGCTCCACAGGTACGCCCTCGCTTCTGTCGAGACGGGAGTAGTTAGCAGATCACTCGCCAGCGACAGAAACGCCACACGAGATCCGTCGTCGGAGATCGCCGCACCCCATGACGCGAAATTACCGGACCTACTGCCGTCGGGCACCGCGCTAATGAGCCGGATCGACCCGGTCGCCGTGTCACGGAGGTAGATGTGCGTGTAAGCGGCTGTCGGGGTGGAACTGAGGTCGTGCGACGACGAGGTGAAGACCGCGTACCGCCCATCGGGCGTGATGTCCGCCTCCGTGGAATCGCCATCGCCACCTCGCCCCGGCTCGTCGCGCGGCGTGCTCACCACCTGGATCGGCGGTGGCGTGGCCGCGACCTCCTCGCCCACGGCCGCCCCCGGCACCACGAGCATCCCACCGACACCGACCGCCACCGCCACCAGCGCACGCAGAAGCCTTCTCATAGCTGAGAATCTATCAGCTCTGAGAAGGCTTCTGAAGAGGCCGACGGGAAGGGCTAGCTGCGACGCCCTCCGGGGGAGGCGACGAGCTCCTCGGCCACGAGGAACGCGAGCTCGAGCGACTGCATGTGGTTCAGGCGCGGGTCGCAGAGCGACTCGTAGCGGGTGGCGAGGGTGGCCTCGTCGATCTGCTCGGAGCCGCCGAGGCACTCGGTCACGTCGTCGCCCGTGAGCTCGACGTGGATGCCACCGGGGTGCGTGCCCGCATCACGGTGCGCTTCGAAGAAGCCCTTCACCTCGTCGACCACGTCGTCGAAACGACGGGTCTTGTACCCGGTGGGGGTGGTGAGTCCGTTACCGTGCATGGGGTCGGTGACCCACAGCGGCAGCGCATCCGCCTTCTTGATGGCCTCGAGCAGCGGCGGCAGCGCGTCGCGGATCTTGCCCGCCCCCATCCGCGTGATGAAGGTGAGACGCCCGGGCTCGCGGTTCGGGTCGAGCTTGTCGATGAGGCGCAGCATGTCGTCGGGCGAGGTGGTGGGCCCGAGCTTCACACCCAGCGGGTTGCGCACCCGCGAGAGGAAGTCGACGTGCGCGTCGTCGAGGCCGCGCGTGCGCTCGCCGATCCAGACGAAGTGCGACGAGGTGTTGTACGGCGTTCCGGTGCGCGAGTCGATGCGCGTCATGGGCCGCTCGTAGTCGAACAGCAGCGCCTCGTGCGACACGAAGAACTCGGTGCGCTTCAGCGCCTCGAAGTCGGCGCCGCACGCCACCATGAACTTCACCGCACGGTCGATCTCGCCCGCCAGCTGCTCGTAGCGCACATTCGCCGGGTTCGAGGTGAAGCCCTTGTTCCAGGTGTGCACCTGCCGCAGGTCGGCGAAGCCACCCTGCGTGAACGCCCGGATGAGGTTGAGCGTCGACGCCGCCACGTGGTACCCGTCGAGCAGACGCTGCGGGTTCGCGGTGCGCGACTCGGGGGTGAAGTCGTAGCCGTTCACGATGTCGCCGCGGTAGGCCGGCAGCGTCACGCCGCCCCGCGTCTCGGTGTCGCTCGACCGGGGCTTCGCGAACTGACCCGCCATGCGCCCCATCTTGATGACCGGCATCGAGGCGCCGTAGGTGAGCACCACGGCCATCTGCAGAACGGTCTTCACCCGGTCTTTGATCTGGTCGGCGGTGGCCCCGGCGAAGGTCTCGGCGCAGTCGCCGCCCTGCAGGAGGAACGCCTCTCCACGAGCAGCGGATGCGAGCCGATCGCGCAGGTTGTCGACCTCACCGGCGAACACCAGCGGCGGCAGCGTCGCGATCTCACGCGACACCGCCTCGACGGCGTTCTGGTCGGGCCACTCCGGCTGCTGCTTCACCGGGAGGGTGCGCCAATAGTCGAGACCCGCGATCACAGACTCATCCGCTTCGACGATTTGCTCTGTTGGATCTACCACTGACTTGTTCCCTGTATCTATCTGGTGTTCGTCCGCGCGACTCTCGCGCGTTTCTCCTTGACCGAAGTCGCGTACACATCGGAGTATTCCTGGCCGCCCAGGCGGTGGAGCTCGTACATGATCTCGTCGGTCACGGAGCGGAGGATGAACCGGTCGGATTCCAGCCCCTCGAACCTACTGAAATCTAGTGGCTCGCCGATGATGATGCCAATCCGCATGATCTTCGGCAGGCGCTTCCCGATCGGCATCACCTTCTCGGTGTCGATCATGGCGACAGGGATGATCGGGACGTGCGCCTCGAGCACCATGCGGGCGACGCCGGTTCGGCCCCGGTACAGCTTGCCGTCGGGGCTGCGCGTGCCCTCGGGGTAGATGCCGAGCAGGTCGCCCTTGGCCAGCACCCCGAGACCGGTGTTGAGGGATGCTTCGGACGCCTTGCCCCCCGCCCGGTTGATGGGCAGCTGCCCCGCAGCGTTGAAGAACAGCCGCACCAGGAAGCCCTTGATGCCCTTGCCGGTGAAGTACTCGCTCTTCGCCAGGAACGACACCTGCCGGTCGACGACCACCGGCAGGAACACCGAGTCGCTGAACGACAGGTGGTTCGAGGCGAGGATCGCCCCGCCCTTGGCCGGGATGTTCTCGAGCCCGATCACCCACGGCCGGAACAGCGTCTTCAGCACCGGCGCGACGAGCAGGTACTTGGCGAGGAAGTAGAACATCAGATCGACTCCGCGTAGTGCCGGGCGAGGTCGGCCGCGCCCACGACCCCGGCGTCGTTGACGAGCTCGGCGATGGCGAAGGCCGGCTCGGGGTGGAAGCCCCGCGCCGGCAGCGCGTCGAGGAAGGCGTGACGGATGGGGTCGAGCAGCAGATCGCCCGACTGAGCGACCCCGCCGCCGATGACGAACAGCTGCGGGTCGAGCACCGCGGCGAGACTGGCGCAGGCCTGCCCGATCGAGGTGCCGAGGGTGCGGAGGGCGGAGAGCGCTCCGGGGTCGCCGATCTGCACCAGCTCGCTCACGTCGAGCCCGGTGAGCACTCCCCCGTTGCGCACCCGAACGGATGCGAGGGCCTGCCCGATGCCGCCGGCGTCGGCGAGCTCGTTGGCGATGCGGAGAAGTGCCCGCCCTGATCCGTACTGTTCGATGCAGCCGTGGGCACCGCATCCGCAGGGCAGGCCGTTCGGGACGACCCGCATGTGCCCGAGCTCAGCACCCGCGCCGAAGCCGCCGCGGAACAAGCGGTCTTGGCTGACGATGGCGCCGCCCACGCCGGTGCCGATGGTGAGGGTGACCATGTCGCTCACCAGGCGCCCGGCGCCGAAGCGGAACTCGGCCCACCCAGCGGCGTTGGCGTCGTTCTCGATGACGATGTGCTTGTGCAGCCGGGCCTCGAGCTTCTCGCGGAAGGGCTCGTTGCGCCAGCTGATGTTGGGCGCGTAGTAGACGATCGACTGCGAGGCGTCGATGAACCCGGCGGCGGCGACTCCGACGGCGGCGATCTCCTCGCCCTCCGAGAGCTTCTCGACCATCTCGACGACCGTGTCTTCGATGACCTGCGGCTCCGACGCCGAGGTGGGGTGCCGGTCGTGCTTCACGATGGTGCCGAACTCGTCGACGACGGCCCCCGCGATCTTCGTGCCACCGATGTCGATTCCGATGGCGCGCATGCAGGCGTGTCCTTTCGACGGGTTCGAGTCCGCTGGTTCGAGGCCTCCCCGGGAAGCCGGAGGTGCACCAAGTAGAGTGTAGATGAGATGCACTCGACCGGTACCGAAGGAGCTGCCGTGGACCAGTATTTCGTCCCTCCCGTCGTCACAGCCGATCCGGAGGCGAACACCACCGATCTTCTGATCGAGCGCGTTCGCCTCACCCCCGATGAACCGTTGTTCGCCGTTCCCGACGGAGCGGGCTGGAAAGACGTCAGCGCCGCCGAGTTCCTCGCCCAGGTGAAAGCGGTGGCCAAGGGCCTCGTCGCCTCGGGCATCGAGCCGGGCGACAAGATCGGCCTCATGTGCAAGACCCGCTACGAGTGGACGCTGATCGACTTCGCCACCTGGTTCGCCGGTGCCGTGCTCGTTCCCATCTACGAGACCTCGTCGCCTGCGCAGGTGCAGTGGAACCTCAGCGACTCCGGCGCCACGGCGATCATCGTCGAGACCGCCGACCACTTCGCCCGCTTCGACGAGGTGCACCCCGACCTTCCCGAGGTCACCCGGGTGTGGCAGGTCGACCTGGGCGACCTCGACAAGCTCGCCGCCTCGGGCTCCGCCGTCTCCGACGAGGAGATCGAGCGCCGCCGGTCGCTGGCGAAGGGCTCCGACCTCGCCACCCTCATCTACACCTCGGGCACGATGGGGAAGCCGAAGGGGTGCATCCTCACCCACTCGAACTTCGTGGAGCTGTCCCGCAACGCCGCGGTCGCCATGGCCCCGATTCTCGCGAACGGGGCGTCGACGCTGCTGTTCATCACGACGGCCCATGTCTTCGCGCGCTTCATCAGCATCCTGTGCGTGCACGGCGGTGTGAAGGTGGGCCACCAGGCCGACACGAAGCAGCTGCTGCCGGCGCTCGGCTCGTTCAAGCCGACCTTCCTGCTCGCGGTGCCCCGCGTGTTCGAGAAGGTCTACAACTCGTCGGAGCAGAAGGCCGAGACCGGCGGGAAGGGCAAGATCTTCCGCCGTGCCGCGGCGGTGGCGGTCGAGCACTCCGAGGCGCTGGATGCGGGCAAGGTGCCGCTCGGCCTGCGGCTCAAGTTCGCCCTGTTCGACCGCCTGGTGTACTCGAAGCTGCGGGCGGCGCTCGGCGGCCGCGTGAAGTACGCGGTGTCGGGCTCGGCGCCGCTCGGGCACCGGCTGGGGCACTTCTACCGCAGCCTCGGCATCACCATCCTCGAGGGCTACGGCCTCACCGAGACCACGGCGCCCGCGACCGTGAACCTCACCGACAAGTTCAAAATCGGCACCGTGGGGCCCGCGCTCCCGGGGGTGGGGCTGAAGATCGCCGACGACGGCGAGATCCTGGTGGCGGGCGTGAACGTGTTCGCCGGGTACTGGAAGAACGAGGCCGCGACGGCCGAGGTGATGGACGGCGAGTGGTTCCACACCGGCGACATCGGTGCCCTCGACGACGAGGGCTTCCTCACCATCACGGGGCGCAAGAAGGAGATCATCGTCACGGCGGGCGGCAAGAACGTGGCGCCGGCCGCGCTCGAAGACCCCATCCGGTCGAACCCGCTGGTGGGACAGGTCGTGGTGGTGGGCGATCAGCGCCCGTTCATCTCGGCGCTCATCACGCTCGACGCCGAGATGCTGCCGGTGTGGCTGGCGAACAACGGCCAGCCGGGCGACCTCACGCTCGCGCAGGCAGCCAAGAACCCGGCTGTGCTCGCCGAGATCCAGCGGGCCGTCGACGCGGCGAACACGCTGGTGTCGCGGGCGGAGTCGATCCGCAAGTTCGAGGTGCTGCCCGACGACTTCACCGAGGCGAGCGGGCACCTCACCCCCAAGCTCTCCATCAAGCGCGCCGTCATCGTGAAGGACTACGCCGCCGTCATCGACGGCATCTACTCCGCCGCCCCCGCCACGGAGGGCGTCTCCCTCACCCACTGACGTTCGAAACCGCAAACGTCGCGGCATCCAAGCCCCCTACGGGGCCGGATGCCGCGACGTGTGCGCTTCTGAACGCCAGAACGCGAGAACGCTAGAACCAGCGGGACTCGCGCACCTGGCGCATGGCCTCGCGGCGGGTGGGCTTGTCGAGGCGGTCGAGGTACAGGAGGCCGTCGAGGTGGTCGGTCTCGTGCTGGAGCGCCTGGGCCATGACGCCGGTGCCCGAGACCTCGACGGGGTTGCCGTCGAGGTCGATGCCGGTGGCCCGGGCGAACGGGTAGCGCTGGGTCTTGAACCAGAGCTCCGGCACCGAGAGGCAGCCCTCGTCGACGAGCTCGGGCTCACCCGAGAGCTCCACCAGCACGGGGTTGAGGATGTACCCCACCTCTCCGTCGACGTTGTAGCTGAACGCCCTGAGGTTCACCCCGATCTGCGCCGCCGCGACACCCGCCCGGCCGGGCACCTTCACGCTGTCGAGCAGGTCTTCGACGAGTGCGCGCACGCGGTCGTCGATGTCGACGATCGGGTCGGAGACGGTCTTCAGCACGGGGTCGCCGAACAGGCGGATGTCACGGACGGTCACGGTGCTCTTTCGGGGTGGGGACTCGGAGGGAGTGGACTGAGCGGGAACGCGGCTCAGGCGGAGGGTGCGACGACCACGATGAGGTCGCCGGCCTCCACCTGCTGGGTGGTGGGGATGGCGAGCCGCTGCACGACCCCGGCCACCGGGGTGGTGATGGCGGCCTCCATCTTCATGGCCTCGATGGTGGCGACCGGGTCGCCCGCGGCGACGGTGGCGCCCTGCTCGACCTTCAGCGTGACAACTCCCGAGAAGGGCGCGGGCACCTGACCGGCCTGGTTCGGGTCGGCCTTCTCGGCGCTCTTGGTCTCGACCTTCACCTGGCGGTCGCGCACGTTCACCGGGCGCAGCTGCCCGTTGAGCGTGGTCATGACGGTGCGCATGCCCTTCTCGTCGGCCTCGCCGATGGCCTCGAGTCCGACGAACAGGCGCACGCCCTTGTCGATCTCGACGACGTGCTCGACGCCGGCGGTGAGGCCGTAGAGGTAATCGACGGTGTCGACGACGCTGAGGTCGCCGAACAGCTCCCGCTGCTGCTCGAAGCTCGCGGTGGGCGCGGGGAAGAGCAGCCGGTTGAGGGTGCTGCGCCGCTCGGCCGAGCCGGCCTCGGGGGCGAGGGCTGCAGCATCCGTCTCGCTGATCGGGGTGACCTCGACGTTCACGGTGCGGCCCTCAAGAACCTTCGAGCGGAACGGCTCCGGCCATCCGCCCGGCAGTTCGCCGAGTTCGCCGGCCATGAAGCCGATGACCGAGTCGGGGATGTCGTAGTTGCCCGGGTTCTCGGCGAAGTCGGCGGGGTCGGCCTTCACCGCGGCGAGGTGCAGCGCGAGGTCGCCGACGACCTTCGACGAGGGGGTGACCTTCGGGATGCGGCCGAGGATCTGGTTCGCGGCGGCGTAGAGGTCTTCGATGAGCTCAAAGTCGTCGGCGAGACCGAGCGCGATGGCCTGCTGGCGCAGGTTCGACAGCTGCCCGCCCGGGATCTCGTGCTTGTACACACGCCCGGTAGGGCCGGGCAGGCCCGACTCGAACGGCCGGTACACCTGGCGCACGGCCTCCCAGTAGGGCTCGAGGTCGCTCACGGCAGCGAGGCTGATGCCGGTGTCGCGCTCGGTGTGCGCGAGCGCCGCGACCAGAGCGGATGCGCTGGGCTGGCTGGTCGTGCCCGCCATCGGAGCAGCGGCCACGTCGACGGCGTCGGCCCCGGCAGCACTCGCGGCGAGCAGGGTGGCGAGCTGCCCGCCCGCGGTGTCGTGCGTGTGCACGTGCACCGGCAGGTCGAAGCGTTCGCGCAGCGCCGACACGAGCGTGGCCGCGGCGGCCGGGCGGAGCAGGCCCGCCATGTCCTTGATGGCGAGCACGTGGGCGCCGGCCTCGACGATCTGGTCGGCGAGCTTCAGGTAGTAGTCGAGGGTGTAGAGGTCTTCGGCGGGGTCGAGCAGGTCGCCGGTGTAGCAGACGGCCACCTCGGCGATGGTCGAGCCGGTGGCGAGCACCGACTCGATCGCCGGGCGCATCTGCGACACGTCGTTCAGGGCGTCGAAGATGCGGAAGATGTCGACACCGGTCGCTGCGGCCTCCCGCACGAACGCGTCGGTCACCTCAACGGGGTAAGGGGTGTAGCCGACGGTGTTGCGGCCGCGCAGCAGCATCTGGATCGCCACGTTCGGCAGCGCCTCGCGTAGCGCGGCGAGCCGCTCCCACGGGTCTTCGCCGAGGAAGCGGAGCGCGACGTCGTAGGTGGCGCCACCCCACGCCTCGACGCTCAGCAGCTCGGGCGTCATGCGGGCGACGTAGGGGGCGACGGCGACGAGGTCGCGGGTGCGCACGCGCGTGGCGAGCAGCGACTGGTGGGCGTCGCGCATCGTGGTCTCGGTGACGGCCAGCGCGGTCTGGGCCCGGAGAGCATCCGCGAAGCCCTTCGGCCCCAGCTCGAGCAGCCGCTGACGCGAACCCGCGGGGGCCGGCTGCGAGAGGTCGATCGCGGGCAGCTTCACAGCGGGGTCGGCGCCGGGCGGGCGTGCACCGTGCGGCTGGTTGACGGTGACGTCGGCGAGCCAGTTGAGGATCTTGCCGCCGCGGTTCTTCGAGCGGTGCCCGTCGAGCAGCTGCGGACGCTCCTCGATGAAGGAGGTCGACAGGTCGCCCGCGATGAAGTCGGGGTCGTCGAGCACCCCCTGCAGGAACGGGATGTTCGTCGACACACCACGGATGCGGAACTCCGCCAACGCACGACGCGCACGACGCACGGCGGCCGGGAAGTCACGCCCGCGGCAAGTCATCTTCGCCAGCATCGAGTCGAAGTGGGGGCTGATCTGCGCTCCCACGTCGACGGTGCCGCCGTCGAGACGCACGCCCGCACCGCCCGGGGAGCGGTAGGCGGCGATCTTGCCGGTGTCAGGCCGGAAGCCCGCCGTCGGGTCTTCGGTGGTGATGCGGCACTGCAGGGCGGCGCCGTGCAGCACGATGCCGTCTTGGGTGAGACCGAGGTCGGCGAAGGTGGTGCCCGAGGCGATGAGCATCTGCGACTGCACCAGGTCGACGTCGGTGACCTCCTCGGTCACCGTGTGCTCCACCTGGATGCGCGGGTTCATCTCGATGAAGACGTGCTGACCCGCGCGCTCCCCCACCGTGTCGACGAGGAACTCGACAGTTCCCGCGTTCACGTAGGAGATGGACTTCGCGAACTTGATGGCGTCGGCGTGGAGGGCGGCGCGGAGCTCGTCGGAGATGTTCGGCGCCGGGGCGATCTCGACGACCTTCTGGTTGCGACGCTGCACCGAGCAGTCGCGCTCGTACAGGTGGAAGGTCTGGCCCGCGCTGTCGGCGAGGATCTGCACCTCGATGTGACGCGGGCGCAGCACCGCCTGTTCGAGGAACATGGTGGCGTCGCCGAACGCGCTGTCGGCCTCGCGCATCGCCGCCTCGAGCGCCGGGCGGAGCTCTTCGCGGGTCTCGACCCGGCGCATCCCTCGGCCGCCGCCGCCCGCGACCGCCTTCGCGAACACGGGGAAGCCGATCTCGTCGGCGGCCTGCAGCAGAACCTCGATGTCGGTCGTCGCCGGCGACGACTTCAGCACCGGAACACCCGCCGCGATGGCGTGCTCCTTCGCGGTGACCTTGTTGCCCGCCATCTCGAGCACGTGCTCACCGGGGCCGATGAAGGTGATGCCGTTCTCGGCAGCAGCCTTCGCGAGTTCGGGGTTCTCGGAGAGGAAGCCGTAGCCCGGGTAGATGGCGTCGGCGCCACTCTCCAGGGCCACCCGGATGATCTCCGACACGTCGAGGTAGGCACGAACCGGATGCCCCACCTCACCGATCTGGTAGGCCTCGTCGGCCTTCAACCGGTGCATCGAATTGCGGTCTTCGTAAGGGAACACCGCGACCGTCTTCGCACCCAGCTCGTACGCTGCTCGGAATGCACGGATCGCGATCTCGCCGCGGTTGGCTACCAGGATCTTCTTGAACATCGAGACCTTTCAGGCACATGCGCGCACAGCGAACAGTTAGGTACTCATACCCTAGTGAAGGTAACGTATTCGATTGTGCATGTACTCAGCGTCTCGTCCCTCAAGGGTGGTGTGGGCAAGACCACAGTGACGCTAGGCCTCGCATCCGCCGCGTTCGCGAAGGGCCTGCGTACTCTCGTCGTCGACCTCGACCCCCAGTCCGACGTGTCGACCGGCATGGACATCCGTGTCGCCGGTCACCTCAACGTCGCCGATGTGCTCGCCTCGCCGAAGGAGAAGATCGTGCGCGCCGCGATCGCCCCCTCGGGGTGGACGAAAGACCGCGGCGGCAAGATCGATGTGCTTATCGGCAGCCCGTCGGCGTTGAACTTCGACGGGCCGCACCCGTCGATCCGAGACATCTGGAAGCTCGAAGAGGCTCTCGCCACGGTCGAGAACGAGTACGATCTCGTGCTCATCGACTGCGCCCCCTCGCTGAACGCGCTCACCCGCACCGCCTGGGCCGCCTCCGACCGCGTCTCGGTCGTCACGGAGCCGGGTCTGTTCTCGGTCGCCGCTGCCGACCGTGCACTGCGGGCGATCGAGGAGATCCGCCGCGGACTCTCGCCCCGCCTCCAGCCGCTCGGCATCATCGTCAACCGTGTGCGCTCCCAGTCGCTCGAGCACCAGTTCCGCATCAAAGAACTCCGCGACATGTTCGGGCCGCTCGTGCTCTCGCCCCAACTGCCCGAGCGCACCTCGCTCCAGCAGGCCCAGGGCGCCGCGAAGCCGCTGCACGTGTGGCCCGGCGAAGGCGCCCAGGAGATGGCCCGCAACTTCGACCTGCTCCTCGAGCGCGTCATGCGCACCGGGCGCGTCGGCGAGTACGCAGAGCTGAAGGCGTAGCGAGCTGGCGGTAGCGAGTTACTCGCAGGCTGGGTCGCGTTAGCGAGTTACTCGCAGGCTGGGTCGCGTTAGCGAGTTACCCGCAGGCTGGGTCGCGTTAGCGAGTTACCCGCACGCTGGGTCGCGTTAGCGAGTTACCCGCAGCTTGGGTCGCGTTAGCGAGTTACCCGCACGCTGGGTCGCGTTATCGAGTTACCCGCAGCCTGGCTCGCGCTGTGTTTGCTGCCGGTGGGGCCGTGCTTCGCGCGGCTCCACCGGGGCGCGCCGCCGCTTCTGCGGCGCGCCGCGACATGTGAGCACGCGGTCGCTGACGCGGCCACGCACTCACCTTGGGTCGTCGATAAAGGCCTGTTGCGTTGAGACCCGTTCCCACGAGCAACCCGCACATGCGAGGCCCGTCCTACGAGCAACCCGCACGTGCGAGGCCCATCCGCGAGCAACCCCGCGTGGCAAGGCTCGTCCCACGAGCAGCCCCACAATGCGAGGCCCGTGCGGCAGTCGACCGGAGGCTGCAGGCCGCGCTCAGACGACCCAGGGTGAGTGCGTGGCCGCGTCAGCGACCGCGTGCTCACATGTCGCGCGGCGCCGGGCAAGGACCGGCGACGCCGGTCGCAGCCGCGCGCAGCACGGCCGCGACCGCAGCCAGCACAGAGGCGGAGCCGATCCGGCCGCGCGGCGAGCGGAAGGCGCTACGAGATCTTGCGAGCAGCCCTTCGCGCCGCGAGCTCATCGGCCGGATCGGCGACCGCCGGATCGAGGTCGACCAGCGAGTTCTCGACCTCGCGGAGGACTTTGCCGACGGCGATGCCGAAGACGCCCTGGCCGCGGCTGACGAGGTCGATGACCTCGTCGTTGGAGGTGCAGAGGTAGACGCTGGCGCCGTCGCTCATGAGGGTGGTCTGGGCGAGGTCGTTGATGCCGGCTTCGCGGAGCTGGTTGATGGCGGTGCGGATCTGCTGCAGCGAGATGCCGGTGTCGAGGAGGCGCTTGACGAGCTTGAGCACGAGGATGTCGCGGAAGCCGTAGAGGCGCTGCGAGCCGGAGCCCGCCGCGCCACGCACGGTGGGCTCGACGAGCGCGGTGCGCGCCCAGTAGTCGAGCTGCCGGTAGGTGATGCCGGCGGCGCGTGCTGCGACGGCGCCACGGTAGCCCTCGGCGTTGTCGAGGTCGGGCAGTCCGTCGGTGAACAGGAGACCGAGGTCGTAGCGAGAATCGTCGTTCTTGCTCAGCTCGCTCATCAGGGCCTTCCCTCTCCATGGCACGGCCGTGCGGCGCGTTCACCCCACGCTATCGAGGCGAGCACCCCGGAGCAACGACATCCACCACTCGCGTGCGGCGTGTCGCGAACCGGACCCGCGAAGCGCGCAAGCCGCGCGCGCCGCGCACGCCGCGTGAACCGCGTGACCCCGCTCACGGCGCGATCCGCCCGAGCGCCGACCTGATGAGGCTCGACCGCACGATCTCGAGCTGACCGGCGATCTCGAGCGCCAGTTCGGCGACCTTCGCCCGGCTCGACGGGTCGCGGCGCTTGGCGACGGGCATGAGGGCGCTCTCGATGAGCCCCAGTTCGCGCTCGGTGGCCTGCTTGAACCCGCGCAGGTGCCGCGGCTCGATTCCCGAGCGCTGCAGCTCGACCAGCGCCTTCATGACGTTGAGCGCGTCTTCGCCGTAGCTCTCGGCCGGGCTCAGCACCTGTGCCGAGAACGCGTCTTGCACGAGCATGGGGGTGGCGCCCGCCTCGCGGGTGAGTTCGTCGCGGCTGAGCCGGCGCCCGGTCTGCAGGATGGACGACCCGCCCGGCAGCACCGCCCCCGGCATGGGCGGGTTGAGACCGGCGTCGACGTCGGCCAGGTAGTCCTTGATGACGGCGAGCGGCAGGTAGCAGTCGCGCTGCAGCCCGAGGATGAGCCGCAGGCGGCTGAGGTCGTTCTGCGAGAACTTGCGGTAGCCCGAGGGTGTGCGGGCGGGATGCACGAGCCCGCGCTCCTCGAGGAACCGCAGTTTCGAGGGCGTGAGGTCGGGGAACTCGGTCGTGAGCTTCGCGAGCACCTGACCGATGCCGAGCAGGTGACCCGACGGTGTTGAAGACGACTGTGCGGCGCTCGGCACTACTGGCCCGCGGCGCTCACCACGTCGATGCGTGATGGGTAGAACGTGAGGCGGAACTTGCCGATCTGCACTTCGGCTCCGTCGTCGAGGAGCGCTTCTTCGACCCTGACACCGCCCACGTAGGTGCCGTTCAGCGAACCTAGGTCGCGCACGACGAAGGAGTGGCCGTGCCGCGCGAACTCGGCGTGACGGCGCGAGACCGTGACGTCGTCGAGGAAGATGTCGGCGTTCGGGTGACGCCCAACCGTGGTGACCGCGGTGTCGAGGAGGAAGCGTGCGCCGGCGTTCGGGCCGCGGCGCACGATGAGCAGCGCCGAACCCGACGGCAGCGCCGCGATCGACTCGAGCTCCTCAGAGCTGACACCGCCCTCGAGGGCCGCGAGCTGGGCGGCGAACTCGCCGGTGAGCGAGATGGTGGTGTCGCCGGTGGGCGGGTTGACAGGGATGATCTTCGTGCGGTCGTCTTCGCTGTTACTCGTGGTCATCCCTCATGCCCTCCTTGCTCCCCCCAGCGTAGTGGATGACGGGCACCGCCAGACCCGCGAATTCCCTCTCCGTTCTCCGGGCGCCGCCTAAGATGTGCGCATGGCTCCGCTCGTCGCCTCGCTCTGGGTTCTCGTCGTGTCGTGCGCCGTCGTCTGGGTGCTCTCGCTGCTGACGCGGGAGTACTCCTGGGTCGACCGCCTCTGGTCGGTCATCCCGGTGATCTACCTCTGGATCTTCGCCGGCGCAGCCGGTTTCTCCGACCTGCGCCTGAACCTCATGGCCGTCGTCGTCACCCTGTGGGGCGCCCGCCTCACCTTCAACTTCGCCCGCAAGGGCGGCTACGGGCGAGGCGGCGAAGACTACCGCTGGGCGGTGCTCAGGGGCCGGATGTCGCGGGCGCAGTTCCAGCTGTTCAACCTGTTCTTCATCTCGGCGTACCAGAGCGTCATCCTCTTCCTCATCGCCATGCCCGCGTTCACCGCCTTCCAGCACCGGGCGACCCCGTTCGGCGCCCTCGACGCCGTGCTGCTCGCGCTCGTCGTCGCGTTGCTCGTCGGCGAGACCGTGGCCGATCAGCAGCAGTGGGTGTTCCACCAGGGCAAGCGGGCGGATGCGCGGGCCGGCCGGGAATCGAACCTCCGCTTCCTGCAGACGGGCCTCTTCCGCTTCTCGCGGCACCCGAACTTCTTCTTCGAGCAGGCGCAGTGGTGGGTGCTCTTCTTCATCGGAGCCGTGTCGGCAGGGTCGCTGCTGCAGTGGACCGTGGCGGGGCCAGTGCTGCTCACCGCCCTGTTCATCGGCTCGACGATCTTCACCGAGAGCATCACGCTCTCGAAGTACCCCGAGTACGCCGACTACCGTCGACGCACCTCGCCGCTGGTGCCGTGGTTCCCGCGCTCGCGAGAACGGGAACCACGGCCCGCGCGCGTCAGTTGACCTTGAGCGGGTGACTGCCGCCCCTGCCGTCTTCGCCGCGGTCGAGGCCCGCGATGGCGGCGATCTCGCTCTGACTGAGCTCGAAGTCGAAGACGTCGAAGTTCTCGGCCATGCGGTCTTTGTTGTTGCTCTTCGGAATGACGATGTTGCCGATCTGCAGGTGCCAGCGCAGGATCGTCTGCGGCACGGTCTTGCCGTGGGCCGCCGCGATGCCGGCGAGCTCCTCCGACCGGTTGATCTTGCCCTGGCCGAGCGGGCCCCAGGCCTCGATGGCGATGCCCTGCTCGGCGGCGTAGGCGCGCAGCTCGGTCTGCTGGAAGTCGACGTGCAGTTCGACCTGGTTCACCGCGGGCACGATCTGCGTCTCGGAGATGAGGTGCTCGAGGTGGTCGATGGTGAAGTTCGAGACACCGATGGCCTTGGCCCGGCCCGATTCGAGGATCGACTCGAGCGAGCGCCACGCCTCGAGGTAGCTGTCGCGCTCGGGTGCCGGCCAGTGGATGAGGTAGAGGTCGACGTAGTCGAGCTGCAGGCGGGCGAGGCTCTTGTCGAAGGCCTCGAGGGCGTTGGCCTGCTGGTCGTTCCAGAGCTTCGTGGTGATGAAGAGCTCGTCGCGGTCGAGCGACGACTCCTTCACCGCGTGGCCGACGCCTTCTTCGTTGTGGTAGATGGCGGCGGTG
Organism: Herbiconiux sp. SALV-R1; assembly: GCF_013113715.1. Taxonomy (GTDB): domain Bacteria; phylum Actinomycetota; class Actinomycetes; order Actinomycetales; family Microbacteriaceae; genus Herbiconiux. The sequence goes on along the minus strand of NZ_CP053344.1, from coordinate 1,333,542 downwards.
TCGAGGTGCCGATAGCCCACGTCGAGGGCGTCGCGCACCACGCGACCGGTCTTGTCGGGGTCGACCTTGAACACGCCGAAGCCGAGCTGGGGGATGTCGATGCCGTTGTTGAGGGTGACGAGGGGCACGGAGCTGTCTGTCATTCCTCCAGCCTATTGCGGGGGGCCGACATCGCTACCGGGCTCGGCCACCAGGCTCTGCACGATGAGGTCGAGCAGGGCCTCGCCGTAGGCGTCGGCCGCGCTCTCCGCCTCGTACACCCGCCGGTTGCCGCGCACCGTCGCGGTGACGAGGAACCGGGGCGGGTCGAAGCCGCGGTCGATCTCGAGACCGTGGAAGCCGTCGCGGAGGAGCTCGCGCAGCTGGTCTTCGCGCGGCAGCCACAGCGTGTCGGCGAGGGCGACCGAGTCGAGCGCCCACTCGGTGGTGCCGTTGAAGCCGATGAGTGTTCCGGTGGGGTACTCGTGCACGTCGACGGTCATCTCGCTCACCGTGTACACCTCGCCGTCGCCCTCGGCCGACTCCACGACGAAGCCGTCCTGCGAACGCGGGTGCCAGCGCAGCCCGGCCGTGCGCAGCGCCCTGGCCAGCTCGATCGAGATCATGAGCCCATCATCCCAGCGCCGGGGGCACTCGGCGCAGCGAATCCCCCGAGCGTTGGATAACGTGGAGACACTCCACATCGCGGGGAGCATCCGGCACCGCGCGAGGAGCACGAGGCGAGATCGGCAGCACGGCAGTGGACATGGAACGGCGCACCTTCCTGGCGGGGGCGCTCTCGGCTGCCACGCTCGCCACACTCGCCGCCTGCGTTCCGGAGGCGCCCGCGCCGACCCCGAGCATCACGCCCACCGTCGGGCCGCTCTCCCCCGTTCCCGCGCCCGCCGCCTACCTCCGCAGCGCCTGGGCCGACGACCCGTACTCCCTCGGCTCGTTCAGCATGACGCCGGTGGGCGCCGACCCGGGCGACCGGGCCACCCTCCGCGAACCCGTGCAGAGCAGGGTGTTCTTCGCGGGCGAAGCCACCTCGGCGGAGTTCCCCGGCACCGTCGTGGGCGCGGCCCGCTCCGGCGAGTCCGCCGCCGCCTCGGTGGTCGCGCTCGGCGACCCGGGCGAACGCATCGCCGTGATCGGCGCGGGCCTCGCGGGGGCGACCGCCGCCCGAGACCTCACCGCGGCGGGCTTCGACGTCGTGGTCGTGGAGGCGCGCGACCGGGTCGGCGGCCGCATCGACACCCGCGACGAGGCGGGCTGGCCGTTCCCGGTCGAACTGGGCGCCGCCTCCGTCACCGGCACCGGTCTCGACGAGCTGCTCACCGCATCCGACGTCGACACCCTCACCCTCGACGCCAGCGCCGAGCTGCGCACGGAGGACGGCACCGTCGTCGCCCCCTCGACGGCGGGCCCGGATGCGGTGGCCGCCGCGGTCGCGTGGGCGAAGGCCCAGGAGGCCGACACCTCGCTCGCCTCGGCACTCGCGGAGTCGGGAGCCCTGGCCATGGTGGCGCCCTCGACACCCACGACGAGCCCCGCCGACGGTGGACCGCTCGCGCCCGACGAAGCGCTCACCCAGTACCTCGACACGACCATCGCGAGCCGGTACGGCGCCGGGCCGTTCGCCCTCTCGGCCTCCTACGGCCTCGACAAGCCGGGGCTCGTCGACGGCACCGGGCTCGTGGTGGGCGGTCTCGACACGCTGGTGCGCGACTGCCTCGAGGGGCTCGACGTGCTGCTGTCGAGCACGGTCATCCGCATCGGCTACGACGACGACGGCGCGAGCCTGCGCTTCGGCACCGGCGAGTCGCTCTCGGTCGACCGGGTCGTCGTGACCGTGCCGCTCGGGGTGCTGCAGGCCGAGACCATCGAGTTCGCCCCGCCGCTGCCCGAGGCCAGCTCGACGGCCATCGCGAAGCTCGGCGTGGGCCGCCTCGAGCAGCTCTGGCTGCGCTTCGACGAGCCGTTCTGGTCGACGGAGGCCACCGTGCTCTCGGTCGTCGACGACACCTCGGTGATCGCGGAGTGGATCAACCTGCTCCCCTCGACCGGCCAGGCCATCCTCATCGGTCTCACCGCATCCGACGACGTCTCGGTCACCTCGAAGCTCGGCGACTCCGAGTTCGTCGAGACGGCGCTGGCCACCCTGGCGCCGTTCGTCGACGAGACCATGACCGCCACGCCGACGCCGGCCACGACGCCCACCGCGGTGCCCTGAGCGGCCGCAGCCGCGAGAGAGCGACGAGCCCGGCCATGATGCCGGCGAACAGGCCGAGCGCGATGCCGCAGTAGAGCACGAACTCCCCGGGCCCGCTCACCTGGTCGGGGTCGAGGAAGAAGTACGGGTACCAGCGCACGATCGACCCGCGGATTAGCGTGAAGACCCCCCACACCACGGGGAAGCCGAGCACGATGGCCACGGTGCGCCAGCGCAGCCGCACCCGCCCGACGCCGATCACCCAGTCGGCGATGAGGTAGGCGGGGATGACGAAGTGCAGCACCTGGCTCGACCAGGGCACCTCGATGCGGTACTGGTGGCTGCCCGCCTGCGACACGATGAGGGCGAACACGATCCCCGAGACGATGACGTAGGTGGTGACGATGGCGCGGAAGCTCACCAGGAGGCGGCCCACCACGTGACCGCGGAGCAGCAGCACACCGGAGGTGCCGAGCACCACGACGTTCGCGAGATTGCTCTGGAAGGTGAAGTAGCTGAAGTAGTTCTCGGCCGAGAAGGTGCTGAAGCCGAGCACGTAGTCGAAGTCGAAGATCAACGCCGTGGCCCCGAGGGCAGCGACCAGCAGGCGCATCACCCCGAACCCTCGTCGCACCCGCGTTCCGCTCCTCGTCGTCGTCGTGCGTCTACGCTATCCCGTCGCCGCGCCGCTCCCATCCGGCGACGGCGGCGGCTCCGAATCGCCTGCATGACCCGGAGTGCCTCCTCGGGCGCGCCTTCTCCCGGCGCGCCGTCACCTGCGCCCTTCGGCGTCGCCGGCACTCCCGACCGGGAACCCTACGCCCCGACCGGCCTCACCACCGACGCGGGTGCTCTCGGCTTCGAGTGGCGGGTGTCGATCACCCGCCTGGGCCCCGTCTCGGCGCGGGTGCGCGGCAGCCGGGGCGCTCTCTCCGACGGCGCAGGGTCGCGGGTGGCGACGCTCCTGCTGCACGGCGCCGCGGGCTCGTGGACCACCTGGACACCGCTCCTCGCCGAACTCGATCGCCGCAGCCTCACGCCCTTCGACGTCGTGGCGCTCGACCTGCCGGGCTGGGGAGACAGCCCGGCCTTCCATCCCGACGCGGGCATCGACGACGTCTCCGGCGCCGCCGTCGACCTGCTGCGCTCGCTCGGCTACACGAGCTGGCACGTCGTGGGCCATTCGCTCGGCGCCTTCATCGCGCTGCACCTCGCCGCCACCGAGCCGGAGGCCACGCTCTCCGCCTCCCTCGTCTCCCCCGCCACCTTCGCCGTGGCCGAGGTGGCGCGCCGCCCGCTGCACGCGGCCTCCCGGCGGCCGGCCTTCGCCGGGCTCCTCGCCGTGATGCGCTGCTTCGCGCCGTTCGGCCGTGGGGCCTCCCGGCTGTTGAAGGCTCTCCGCCGTGCGCGACTGCTCGGGGTCGTCGTCGCACCCCTGTTCGCGCACCCGCGACGCGTGCCCGACTCCGTCGTGGCCGCCCTCGCCGACGAGGTGCGACCCGCGGCCTTCGTGCAGGCCGCCCGCATCGCCGCGGGCTACGACCTCGAGGGCTGGTGGTCGCGCATCCGCTGCCCGGTGCGGTCGGTGCGCGGAAACGACGACGTGTTCGCGGGAGACGACGACGACCGGATGCTCGCGCGGGTCGTGCGCGACGTGTCACTCACCGTGGTGCCCGAGGCGGGGCACTTCGCCCACATCGAGGCTCCTCAGGCGGTGGCCGCCGCGCTGCTCCCCGCGTTCTCGCCACGCTCGTAGACCGTTTCGGCGGGCCCGACGACGAGCGGGTCGGGCGTTCCGACGATCTCGTCGTCGCGCTCGGCGTAGGGGAAGCGGTGCAGCACGTGCCGCATGGCCTCGAGTCTGGCGCGCTTCTTGTCGTTGCTCTTCACCACCGTCCACGGCGCTTCAGGGGTGTCGGTGGCCGCGAACATCGCCTCCTTCGCGACGGTGTACGAGTCCCACTTGTCGAGCGAGGCGATGTCCATCGGCGACAGCTTCCACTGCCGCACGGGGTCGACCTGGCGGATGGCGAAGCGGGTGAGCTGCTCGCTCTTCGACACCGAGAACCAGAACTTGACCACGTCGGCGCCGTCTTGCACGAGCATCCGTTCGAAAGCGGGCGCCTGCAGCAGGAAGCGGGAGTACTGATCGTCGGTGCAGAAGCCCATCACGCGCTCCACGCCGGAGCGGTTGTACCAGGAGCGGTCGAACAGCACCATCTCGCCGGCGGCCGGCAGGTGCTTCACGTAGCGCTGGAAGTACCACTGCGTGCTCTCCCGCTCGGTGGGCTTCTCGAGGGCCACCACCCGGGCGCCGCGCGGGTTGAGGTGCTCGGTGAAGCGTTTGATGGTGCCGCCCTTGCCGGCGGCGTCGCGGCCCTCGAAGACGATGACGAGGCGGCGACCCTCGGCCTTGATCCAGTTCTGGAGCTTCAGCAGCTCGATCTGCAGCAGGCGCTTGGTGAGCTCGTACTCATCGCGGTCGAGGCGATGGTCGTAGGGGTAGCCCTCGCGCCAGGTGTCGACGACCTCGCCGTTGCGGTCGACCAGGATGGGATCGTCGTCGTCGGTGTCGACGACGACGTAGCCGAGCATGTCGTTGAGGTCGACCGGGGAGCTGGTGGGGTCGGCGGGCATCGGGCCTCCTCGTCGCGGGTGCGCCGCGGTGAGCCCCCGCGGCGTGAGGAGTATGGAGGAGGCGGAGGACCGCCGGGCGGACCGGCGGTTAACGCGCGGTGAACGAGCGGGCCAGGAAGGCGGCCTCGGTGCGGGTGGCGGTGTTGGTCTTGCGGAGGATGTTGGAGACGTGCACGCTCGCCGTCTTGGTGCTGATGAACAGCGTCTCGGCGATCTGCCGGTTGCTGAGCCCCTGGGCGAGCAGGTCGAGCACCTGACGCTCGCGCTCGGTGAGGTCGTCTTCGACGGTGCGCACGGCGGCCGGGCCGCCGGGCGGCCGCACGAGGCCCACGCGTCGTTCGAGGTCGTCGACCCGGCGCACGACGAGCCCGAGCCCGATCGCCTCGGCGCCGAGCCGCGCCTGCTCGGCGACGACCCGCGCGGCGGCGCGGTCGGAGGCCCCCGCCAGCGCCTCGGCGAGTCGCACCCGGGCGTAGGGCAGCAGCTGAGCGGGAACGCCGGGGCCGCCTGCCGCGGCGACGGCTTCCTCCCAGAGGGCGCAGTCGTCGCCGCGGCCGCGCTCGCCACCGGTCTCGGCGGCGATGACCGCGAGGTAGGCCGGAGCCGTAGGCCAGGCGGCGACGTCGTCACTCCAGGCGGCGACGCGCTGCTCGAGCTCGTCGGGCTCGACGCCTTCGCCCAACTCGACGCCCTCCGCGCGCGCGGCGGCCACGACCCTCGCAGCGGTGGCGAGCAGGGGCAGGTCGTAGGGCGGGAAGGTGCGCTCCCGCCCCGGCGCGAAGAGCGGGGCGAGCTCGCGCCAGGCGGCGGCGACGTCTCCGCCGGCGAGGGCGATCTCCGCGGCGACCCGGGCGAGACCGAGCCGCGACTGGGCGTCGATGCGCAGCTGGAGGCCGAGGGCCGAGCGCCACGAGCGCAGCAGGCGCTCGGCGAGCTGCTGGTCGCCCGACCACAGGGTGGCCTCCAGTTTGATGCGCTGCAGGTGGGCGCTGAACCCGATGGGCGGGTCGAGCTCGAGCGCGCGGTCGAGCACCGCCTCGGCCCGCTCGGTCTGCCCGAGCGCGAACAGCGGGGCGACGACGTTGGAGAGCAGGATGGCGCCCGAGGTGCGTTCCACCCCGCGTTCGCGCGCCCGCTCGGCCCCCGCTTCAGCGATGCGGACCGCGTCGTCGAATCGCCCGAGCAGGTACATCGCGTCAGAGAGGTTGACCTGGTGGCGCAGCTCGGCCGACTGGTTGCCCACGGCGAGTTCGCCGGCGAGCCGCAGGTCGGCGAGCCCCTCGTCGACCCGGCCGAGGCAGAGCTTCGAGAAGCCGCGGATGTTCGCGGCCACCGACATGCGCGGCTTCGAGCCCACCTGCTCGGCCTCGGCGAAGGCGTCGTCGGCCGTGCGGACGGCGTCGACGAAGAGGGCGTCGAGCATGAGCCGGGCGGCGAGCTCGCCGAGCACGTTGGCGCGCAGCACGCTGCGCCCGGTGCCGTCGATGACCTCGAGCGCCTCGCGCAGCAGCTCGACCGAGCCCGACTGCCCGAGGTTCGCGAGGTAGGACGCCTTGTCACGGAGCAGCCGCCCGTACACCTCGGGTGACTCCGACCGGTCGCAGCAGGCGAGCGCCTCGTCGACCAGCGCGATGGCACGCTCGCTCTCGCCCGCGTTGCGCAGGGTGTAGGCCGTCTCGCCGAGCAGGTCGACCCTGCTGCGCCCGGCGAGCCGCTCGGCGTCGGGAACCCGCGGCCACAGCTCGAGCGCTCGTTCGCCGAGGCGCGAGGCCGTCGAGTTCGCGAAGGCGCTTCTCGCCTGCTCCATCGCCGTGAGCGAGGCGCTGAAGGCCGCCTCGAGGTTGTGCGCGGCCATCCAGTGGTACGAGATGGCACTCGCGTCGACCCGCGAACCGCCCTGGCGACCCTCGAGGGCCTCGGCGTAGCAGGTGTGGAAGCGCATGCGCTCACCGGGGAGCAGTTCGTCGTGCACCGCCTCGCGCACCAGGGCGTGCCGGAAGGCGTAGGCGGTGTCGTCGACGACGAGCACGCGCGCCTGCACGGCCTCGCGCGCCGCGTCGTCGATGGTGCGGGCGTCGTCGTCGCTCACGACGGCGAACAGCTCGTGCTCGACCCGCGCGCCGCCCGCGGCGAGCAGGCGGAGGAAGCGCTGCGTGGAATCGCTGAGGGTCTCGTAGCGGGCGAGCAGGATGTCGCGGAGCGTGTCGGGAAGCGCGTCGACCGTGTCGAAACCGCAGCCGAGGATCTCCTCGATGAAGAAGGGCACCCCGTCGGTGCGCTGCACCACCACGCTGAGATCGGCAGCGCTCAGGGGACTGCCCATGAGCGCCGAGGAGAGCTGCCGCACCTGCCGCCGGTTGAGGCGAGGGAGCTCGCGCCGCGAGACCCGCCGATTGCGGTCGAGCTCGGGCACCCAGCTGCGCAGCGGGTGGCCGCGGCCGAGCTCGTCGCTGCGGTAGGTGACGACGAACAGCACGCGGGCGCTCTCGAGCACACGCATGAGGAAGCGCAGCAGAGCGAGCGTCGCGCTGTCGGCCCAGTGCAGGTCTTCGACGACCACCACGAGCGGATGCTCGCCGGAGACGTCGCCGAGAACCGCGGCGACGGCGTCGAACAGCCGGTCGGCGCCGCCCCGGGCCGCCGGGTCGTCGACGGCCGGCTCGAGCTCGGGCAGCAGCACGCCGAGCGCGTCGGCCGCTGCGCCCGCCGCCTCGCGCACGCGTGGCGCGCCGACCGCGGCGACGAGGGCGCGCAGCACCGCGACGACCGGGGCGTAGGGCGGCGCGTCGCGATCGAGGTCGACGCACTGGCCGCGCAGCACCAGCGTGTCGCCCGGCACCGCGGCGAGGAACTCGGCGACCAGCCTGGTCTTGCCGATGCCCGCCTCACCGCTCACCACCACGGTGCGGGTGAGCCCAGACCTCGCCTCGGCGAGGGCGTCGACGAGCGACTCCAGGTCGTTCTCGCGCCCGATGAGCGAGGGACTGGTGGTCTGCATGCCTACATCGTGCCACCCGCCGCCGACATCCGGCGCGGGCCGCCGCGGCCACCGCGGGCGCCGTGGCGGGCGGCCCTCGCCGCCGCCCGTCGCGCCCGCGCGGGGGCCTGCTGCGCAGCCGACGCGGCGTCCTGCTGCTGACGCTCCGCCTGCATCCGGCGCCGTTCGAGCTCCTCGGTCATGCGCTGCTCCTCGGCCTCGTAGAGCCAGGGGAAGGAATACTCGCTGATCATCACGGCGATCGCCGCCTCTCTCGTCTCGGGGAATCCGACGAGTCGAGAGTGCTCTCTAAGACGCGGGCGCCGTATCGGGCGGACGCCTTATTCGCGACCTCAGAGCCACGGTGACGACGCCCGCCACCACGCACCCGCCGGGTGGACACGCCGTGAACCCCCTCCCTCGGGTGGAGGAAGGGGGTTCGGGTGAGCGGATGCGCGGCCCGTGTCGACGGGAGGCGCGACCGGCTCAGCGTGCGTGGACTGACGCGTGCGTGGACTCGCGTCGGCGAGGACTCAGTCGGCGAGGATGAGGTACAGCGCCCGCCGCGCCTCGTCGAGCTTCTCGGTGGCCTGGGCCCGCTGCTCGTCGGTGGCGGCGAAGCGGAACTGCTTCACGACCCCCATGAGCTTCGCCAGGCTGGTGTGGAACTCGGTCTCGGCCGCGGAGGTGCCCGCCGTCGCCTCCCACGCCTTGGTCAGCTCGTCGGCGTGGTCGGCGACGTAGGCGCGACCGGTGTCGCTCAGCTCGAATTCGGTGCGGCGGCCGTCGCCGGTGGCGACGATGAGCTCCTCGTCGACGAGCTGTTGCAGGGTGGGGTAGACCGAGCCGGGGCTCGGGCGCCACACTCCCCCGGTCTTCTCGGCGATCGCCTTGATGAGGCCGTAGCCGTTCGAGGGCGCCTCGGCGAGCAGGGAGAGGATGGCGCTGCGCACGTCGCCGCGGCTCGCGCGCTGCGGGCCGCGCGGGCCGAAGCCGCCGGGGCCGAAGCCCGGGCCGCCGTGGCCGCGCGGGCCGCGCTCGAAACCGGCGAAGCGCTGGCGTCGGGCGGACCGCTCGGCGCGGTCGTGGTCGTGGTGGTGCTGGGTGAAGGATTCGTCGTTGATGCGTCGCATGGTGCGGCCGCCTTTCTGTCGGGAGGAAATCTGACTCGCGATTGTTCGCGATGCCTCAAAGATATATCGCTACATTCTCGATGTCAAGTGAAAGATATATCGCTGACAGGTCGGGCGCATCCTGAAGCTCAGCGGCGGACGCGGAAGCGGTACCCCCGATGCGTCTCGGGCAGGTGCGCCGTACCCTCGGGGAAGAGCCGCTCGCGCAGCGTCTCCCCCTGAGGCTCGGGGTGCATGAGCCCCCTGGCACGCAGCTCGGGCAGCACGAACTCGATGAGGTCGTCGTAGGTGCCGGGAGTCAGGTGCGGCTGGATGAGGAAGCCGTCGACGCCCGTAGCCGCCACGAACTCCTCCACCTGGTCGACCACCTCCGCCGCCGACCCCACGAACACACTGCCGTTGATGCCGGTGCGGCGGAAGTTCTCGAGTACGTCCTTCACGAGCGGGGCGGGCTCGCCGTCCTTGCCGAGGTAGCGTTCGAGGTTCGACTGGCCCATCTGGGTGGTCGACTGCCCGATGGGGAGCTCCGGGTCGAGGGCGAGCAGGTCGATGCCCGTGTTGCCGGCATAGATCGCCGCGGCTCCCTCGGGAGTCGACAGGGCGAGCATCCGCTCGTGGGTCGCCCACGCGTCTTCGCTCGTCGCCCCCGTGAGGAAGAGGGCACCGACCAGCACCTTGACGGAGTCGGCGGGGCGGCCCGCTGCGACCGCACTCTCGCGGATGCCGCGCACGTTCGCCGCGACCGTCGCGGGCTCCCCGCCTCCGACGAACACGGCCTCGGCGTTCCTTCCGGCGAACTCGCGCCCACGGCCTGACGCTCCAGCCTGCACGAGCAGCGGTGTGCGCTGCGGCGACGGCGGCAGGTTGAGGATGCCGTCGGTGCGGTAGTAGGGCCCGTCGTGGTGAACCAGGTGCACCTTCGCCGGGTCGGCGTAGACGCCGGCCTCCTTGTCGAGCACCAGGGCGTCGTCTTCCCACGACCCCTCCCAGAGGGTGAGGCTCACGTCGACGTAGTCGTCGGCCATGTCGTAGCGCACGTCGTGGGCGATGAGGTCCTTGCCCATGAGGGCGGCTGCGGTCGCGCCCGAGGAGCCGGTGACGATGTTCCAGCCGATGCGCCCCTTGGTGAAGTGGTCGAGCGTGGCGAAGCGCCGCGCGTTCGCGGCGGGCGGCTCGACGGTGGTGGAGGTGGTGAGGATGAAGCCGAGCCGCTCCGTGACAGCCGCGAGGGCGGAGACGAGCGGCATCGGGTCGCCGTGCGGAATGCCGCGGCCTTCGCGCACCGAGGCCTCGATCAGCTCGCCGTCGAGGGCGGGGAAACCGTAGCTGTCGGCCAGGAAGAGGAAGTCGAGACCCGCCTCGTCGAAGGTCTTCGCGAGCGCGATCCAGTGATCGAGGCTGGTGAAGTCGGAGGAGCGGTCGTCGGGATGCTGCCACGCCGACCCGACGGTGCCGTTCGGCCCGATGTACTGGAAGATTCCGAAGAGGAGGGGATTCATGGCATATTTATGCCACAAATATTTTGCGCGGATGTTTCGCAGCGTTTCACGCAGGTCACGAAAGGCCCACCACCATGGCTTCCTCGACACCGTCTTCGGCACCGCTCGACGACGAGTCCGTGACGATGGGCGCCCGCATCCGTTCCCTTCGGCGGGAGCGCGGCCTGACGCTCGTGCAGCTGGCGCGGCTCTCGGGTATGTCGCAGCCCTTCCTGAGTCTCGCCGAGCGCGGCCACGCCCGCCTGAGCCTCGCCTCGATGGCGCGGATCGCCCGCGCTCTAGAAGTGCCCGCCGGCTCGCTGCTGGCGCGGCAGCCCGAGCGGCGCGTCTCGGGTGCCGGAATCGACGTCGTCGCGCACCTCGAGCCGCGCGACCCTGAGGGTGAGCGCACCGTCTGGCAGCTCGCGCAGCTGCCCGGCGGCTTGTTCGGCACCGAGTTCTGGGGGCGCGACGCCGAGTTCGGCGAGTACGCCGTTCACGAGGAGGACGAGTTCCTCTACGTGCTCGACGGCGTTCTCGAGGTGGGCCTGCCTGACGGCACCGTGCATCCGCTCTCGCCCGGCGACACCATGGCCCTCACCGCCGGCACCCCCCACGCCTGGCGCTCGGCCTCCCCCGCAGGCTACCGCGTGGTCACCGTGACTGCCGGAGCGCGCGGGCACTAGCAACGGAGAAAGCCCCGGTCGAGACGGGATCTCGAGCGGGGCTCTCTGGGGTGGTGGTGGACCCGAGGGGATTCGAACCCCTGACCCCCTGCATGCCATGCAGGTGCGCTACCAACTGCGCCACGGGCCCATTCTCATGGGCGTTGTTCTCGCCTCCGGCGGAAACAACTTGTCTAGGTTACTACATGCCGAAGGGTGCTCGTGACCATTCAGGCCTCCTCGACCGAAATCGCCAGCGGAACGACCGGGCAGTCTTTCCAGAGGCGCTCGAGCGAGTAGTAGAGGCGGTCTTCTTCGTGGAAGACGTGCACGACGAGGTCGCCGAAGTCGAGCAGGATCCAGCGGCCGTCGGCCATGCCCTCCTTGCGGATGGCCTTGGCGCCCCGTTCGGCCAGCTTGTCCTGCACCTCTTCGGCGATGGCGATGACGTTGCGCTCGTTGCGGCCCGAGGCGAGCAGGAACACGTCGGCCAGGGGCAGCGGGCCCGACACGTCGAGGGCGACGATGTTCTCGGCCTGCTTGGAGTCGGCCGCGGTCGCCGCGGTCTGAGCGAGTTCGAGGGAGCGAGTGGAAGCAGTCACGAAGACTTTCTGGTCGGCCGGTCTAGAAGACCCGGAAGACGAAGACGGCGAGGAGCAGGCTCACCACGCCGACGGCGAGGACGGCGGCGGTGACCGCCAGCACGACGGGCGCGTTGGCGCGGGCCCGCTTGGGAGGAGCAATGATCGAGGTCGACGAGGTGTTCGTGCTGATGGCACGAGCCGCGCTCACCGGCGCCACGTCGGAACCGCCCTGCTCGGTCTCGGAACGCTCGATGAGCGAGTCGAGGTCGTTCGACTCGAGGCCCGACGCGGGCGCACCCAGCGTGCCGAAGCTCGGCGGGAGGTCGATCGACCCGGTGATGATGACCTCACCGGTCTCGTCGAGCGCGGTGCCCACGTCGTTCGAGCCCGGCACCGTCGGCAGCACGAGCGCGCTGGTGGTGGAGATCGAGTTGGTGGCCGCCGTGTTGCGGAGGGTGAGCAGGTCGTCGAACGACGAGGGCAGCTGGTCGCCGGCAGCGCGGGAGCGGTCGCTCGGGCTCTGGAACTGGGCGCCCAGCGGAGCGGTCGGCGCCTGGGCCGGCTTCGCGGTGTCGGTGGGGTCGACGGCGTCGTCGATCACCATCTCCTCGACCACGGCGGCGTGCGAGTCGGTCTCGCTGACCGAGATGATCTCGACCGGCTCGTCGTCGTTCGACGAGGAGCGCGGGGCGGCGATGACGGTGTCGGTGAGCGGCACGATGTCGATGACGGGCTCCGCGGAGGACACGGGCTCGGGGTCGTCGACCGCCTCGTCGTCGGAGACGACCTCGGGGATGATGGTGTCTTCGACCTCGTCGCGGGCCGGCTCCGTCTGGGAGGACTCCTCGGCGACGGGCTCGTCTGCGACGGGCTCCTCCGCGATGGGCTCCTCCGCGACGGGCTCCGCGGCAGCGTCGGCGACGGGCGCCGCCGCCACGGGCGCAGCGGCGGCCTCGGCAGCCGCGGGCGGCCCCTGGTGCCGGTGCGCACGGCGGGAGCTCGACTCGGCCGCCGCGTCGCCGCCGACGGGCGCGCCGCTCTCGGCTGCCTCGCGGGCCGCCTCCGCCTTGCGGGCGGCCTCGGCCTCCTCGGCCGCCTTGGCGTCGGCCTCGCGCTCCTTGCGCGGCTTCTGCCGCTCCAGCTCACGCAGCTGACGCCGTGTGAGCGGCTGCTCCTCGTGGGACGAACTCATTCAACACTCCGATATAGATGGTGCTTGGTGATGTACTGAACGACACCGTCGGGTACCAAGTACCACACCGGAAAACCCCGGCCGACCCGGCCGCGACAGTCAGTGGACGATATCGCAAGCGCCGGAACTTCCAAATAGCTTACGTCCTGGCGCGGCAAAGACGAAATGGCGAAGGTATGACCGGGCCGGGAGACCGCCACGAAATGGGCGAGATCCCACAGCTCGTCGACGTCTTTCCAGTTGAGGATCTGCGCGATCGCGTCGGCCCCCGAGATGAAGAACAGGTCGGCGTCGGGGTGCGCCTCCTGCAGATCGCGCAGGGTGTCGATGGTGTACGTCACCCCGCCGCGGTCGATGTCGACCCGGCTCACGGTGAAGCGCGGGTTCGACGCCGTGGCGATCACCGTCATGAGGTAGCGGTGCTCGGCCGGGGTGACGGGCTCCTTGTGCCAGGGCCTGCCGGTGGGCACGAACACCACCTCGTCGAGCTCGAACGAGGTCGCCACCTCGCTCGCGGCCACCAGGTGACCGTGGTGGATGGGGTCGAAGGTGCCACCCATCACGCCGATGCGCCGGCGCCGTCGCCCCGCATCAGGATGCTCGCCCGTCTCGGGCGAATCGTTCGTCATTCCGGGAAGGTCAGTGGTCTGCGCCCGTGCGGTCTGCGTGCCCGTGCACGTCGTGGGTCGAGGCGTAGCGCGCCGACTTCTGCGGGTGGCGGTTCGCCACACCGCGGTAGCTCCAGGTGACGAAGGCGAGGGCGACGAAGATAACGGCGGCGACGAGTCCGAACACGATCGGAGGGAACGGGAGCTCGATCGGCACGTCGACGGCTTCCGCCACAACACTCATCAGAACTGACATCACTTCTCCTGCTTTCGAGTCGAACGTCTCTTACGATACCGCTATCGGCGCGACTGTCCTGAACCGTGCACCAGCCATTTGGTGCTGGTGAGCTCCGGCAGCCCCATCGGGCCGCGCGCGTGGAGCTTCTGGGTCGAGATGCCGACCTCGGCCCCGAAGCCGAACTCCCCGCCGTCGGTGAAGCGCGTGGAGGCGTTCACCATCACCACCGCGGAGTCGACCTCGTTGAGGAAGCGCTCGGCGTTGCCGAGGTCGTTGGTGATGATCGACTCGGTGTGGTGGGTGGAGTAGCGGCGGATGTGCTCCATGGCCTGGTCGATGTCGTCCACCACCCGCACGGCGAGATCGAGGCTCATGTACTCGGTGGCCCAGTCGTCTTCGATGGCGGGCACCGCATCCGGGAACAGGGCGAGCGTCTCGGCGTCGGCATGGATCGTGACACCCGAGTCGCGCAGCCGCGTGAGCACCGGGCCGAGCAGCCGGCTCGCGGCGTCGCGATGCACCAGGAGGGTCTCGAGGGCGTTGCAGACGCTCGGCCGCTGCACCTTGGCGTTGTGCACGATGTCGACGGCCCACTCCTCGTTGGCCGAGGCGTCGAGGAAGATGTGCACCACGCCCGCCCCGGTCTCGATGACGGGCACCTTCGACTCGGTGACGACCGTCTCGATGAGCTGCGCGCTGCCGCGCGGGATGAGCACGTCGACGGCCCCGCGAGCCCGCATGAGGCGGGTGGCCCCGTCGCGGCCGAACTCGTCGATGGTCTGCACGGAGGCGCGGGGCAGCCCCACCGACTCGAGCGCGCCCTGGATGAGCGAGACCAGCACTCGGTTGCTGTTCTCGGCGGCCGAACCGCCACGCAGCACGACCGCGTTGCCGCTCTTCAGCGCCAGGGACGCGATGTCGACGGTGACGTTCGGCCGCGCTTCGTAGATGGCGCCGACGACGCCGAACGGCACCCGCACCTGGTCGATGCGCACCCCGTTCTGCAGGCGGCTGCCGCGCACGCTCTCCCCCACCGGGTCGGTGAGCGCGATGATGTCGCGCACGGCGGCGGCGAGACCGGCGAGGCGCGACGCGTCGAGACGCAGGCGGTCTTGGAGCGCTGCCGAGAGCCCGTTCTCGCGGCCGTTCGCCAGGTCGAGCTCGTTGGCGGGCACGATCTCGTCTGCGCCCGACTCGACGGCGGCGGCGATGGCCTCGAGCGCGCGGTTCTTCTGCTCGGTCGTGACCGTGGCAAGCGCGATCGACGCCTCGCGGGCCGCCTGGAGCTTCTCGTCGAAGGTCGGGGCGGCCGCCCGGGCGCCCTGCGCCGACGGGGCGGTCTCGGCCGGGCCCGACGAGGCGGCAGGGGTGATCACGGCAGTGCTCTCAGACATGCTGGGATTCTACCGGCCGCGCGTCACCCCAGGGCGATCGAGCCGGTGGCGGAGGGCTCCCGCATGAGGGTGGCGGGCTCGAACCAGGTGCCCACCTCGGCGCCCGAGAGCGCCTCGGCCACCTTCGTGGTGGAGGTGACGAGCACCGCGGTGCCCGCGGCAGCCGCGAGCCGGGCGGCAGACACCTTGGTGGCCGCGCCGCCCGTGCCGACGCCCGCGGCGCCGATGTCGCCGAAGGTCACGCCGGCGAGCTCGTCGCCGACGGGCACGGTCTCGATCTTGACCGCGCCTGGCTCCTGCGGAGGGCGCGTGTAGAGCGCGTCGACGTCGGAAAGCAGCACGAGCGCATCCGCCCCCACCAGCTGTGACACGAGCGCCGCCAGACGGTCGTTGTCGCCGAAGCGGATCTCGTGGGTGGCGACGGTGTCGTTCTCGTTGACGATGGGCAGGATGCGGAGGCCGAGCAGGCGGTCCATCGCACGCTGGGCGTTCGACCGGTGGGTGGGGTTCTCCAGGTCGCCCGCGGTGAGCAGCACCTGGCCCGCGGTGATCTCGTAGCGGCGCAGGCTGTCCTGGTAGCGGAAGACCAGGATGTTCTGGCCGACCGCCGCGGCGGCCTGCTGCGTGGCGAGGTCGCTCGGGCGGGCGTCGAGCTTGAGGTAGGGCATGCCGGTGGCGATCGCTCCCGACGACACCAGGATGACCTCGGTGCCGCGCGCGTGGGCGGCGGCGAGGGCGTCGACGAGGGGCTCGATCTGGCCCGCGTTCGCCCCGCTGATCGACGAGGAGCCGACCTTCACCACGACCCGGCGGGCGGTGGGGATCTCGGAGCGCGAGCGCAGGGAGGTGCGCGTCATTCCTCGTCCTCGTCGTTCCACAGTCCGGCGTCGCGCTCGCGCACGAGCTCGGCACGTGCCTCGGCCTTGGCGTCCATGAGGTCGTGGTACTCCTCGCGGCGCTGGCTGCTGGTGCGGCGGTGGTTCGGGTCGAGGCGCGGGTCGGAGCCTCGGGGGCTCGTGACCAGCTCGGCGGTCGAGGTGAGAGTGGGCTCCCAGTCGAACACGATGCCGTTGCCCTCGCCGATGACGACGGCGGAACCCGCCACCGCGCCGGCCTTGAACAGGCCGTCTTCGACGCCGAGCTTGGCGAGCCGGTCGGCGAGGAAGCCGACGGCCTCGTCGTTGGTGAAGTCGGTCTGCTGCACCCAGCGCTCGGGCTTGGCCCCGATGACGCGGTAGACGTTGCCGTGCGTGCCGCCCTCGACGCGGATGGTGAAGCCCGCCTCGTCGACGGCGCGCGGGCGGATGACGATGCGCGTGGGCGCCGGCTCCTCCGCCGCCTTCGCGCGGGCCGCCTCGACGAGCTCCGCCAGGGCGAACGACAGCTGCCGGAGGCCCTCGTGGCTGGCGGTGGAGATCTCGAACACGCGGTAGCCACGCGCCTCGAGCTCGGGCTTGACGAACTCGGCGAGCTCGCGCGCCTCGGGCACGTCGATCTTGTTCAGGGCGATGAGCTGGGGTCGCTCGAGCAGCGGCACCTGGCCCTCGGGAACCGGATAGGCGCCTAGCTCACCCAGGATGACGTCGAGGTCACTGACGGGGTCGCGGCCCGGTTCGAGGGTGGCGCAGTCGAGCACGTGCAGCAGCGCGCTGCAGCGCTCGACGTGCCGGAGGAACTCGAGCCCGAGGCCCTTGCCCTCGCTCGCGCCCTCGATGAGACCGGGAACGTCGGCGACCGTGTAGCGCACCGAGCCGGCCTGCACCACGCCGAGGTTCGGGTGGAGGGTGGTGAAGGGGTAGTCGGCGATCTTCGGCTTCGCCGCGGAGAGGGCGGCGACGAGGCTCGACTTGCCCGCGGAGGGGTAGCCCACGAGCGCCACGTCGGCGACCGTCTTGAGCTCGAGCAGCACGTCGCCCTGCCAGCCCTCGGTGCCGAGCAGCGCGAAGCCGGGCGCCTTGCGCTTCGTGGTGGCGAGGGCCGCGTTGCCGAGGCCGCCGTGGCCGCCCTCGGCGACGACGAAGCGCATGCCGGGTTCGACGAAGTCGACGAGCTCGGTGCCGTCGGGCGTCTTCACCACGGTGCCCACGGGCACGTTCAGCACGAGCTCTTCGCCGTTGGCTCCGGCGCGGTGGTCGCCCATGCCGGGCCCGCCGTTCTGCGACGACACGTGGGGGTGCCGGTGGAACCCGAGGAGGGTGGTGGTGTGGGCGTCGCTAACGAGCACGATGTCGCCACCGTGGCCGCCGTTGCCGCCGTCGGGGCCGGCCAGCGGCTTGAACTTCTCGCGGCGCACCGAGACGCAGCCGTTGCCGCCGTTGCCCGCCCTGAGGTGCAGGGTCACGTGGTCGACGAACGTCACCATGACGGGTTCCTCACACTCTCTGATCGACGGGCCGACGCGCGCGAGGGCCCGGGGGAAAACGAAAGCAGGGGTGGGCGATCAGCCCACCCCTGCTCGAAGCGTTCGTCGCGACTACTCGGCAGCCGCTGCGACGATGTTGACGACCTTGCGGCCGCCCTTGGTGCCGAACTCGACCGAACCGGCCGAGAGGGCGAACAGCGTGTCGTCGCCGCCACGGCCGACGTTCACGCCGGGGTGGAAGTGGGTGCCGCGCTGACGGACGAGGATCTCGCCCGCGCCGACGACCTGGCCGCCGAAGCGCTTGACACCCAGACGCTGAGCGTTGGAGTCACGACCGTTGCGAGTGGAGCTCGCACCCTTTTTGTGTGCCATCTGCTTGTTCCCTTACTTGATTCCGGTGACCTTGACGCGGGTGAGCTCCTGGCGGTGGCCCTGGCGCTTCTTGTAACCGGTCTTGTTCTTGAACTTCTGGATGACGATCTTCGGGCCGCGGAGGTCTTCGAGAACCTCGGCCGTGACCTTCACCTTCGACAGCGACGTGGCGTCGGAGGTGATCTTGTCACCGTCGACGAGCAGCACGGCTGCCAATTCGATGTTGCCCTCGGCGTTCGCCTTGATGCGGTCGAGTGTGACGATCGTGCCGACCTCGACCTTTTCTTGACGGCCACCGGCGCGCACAACTGCGTAAACCAATTTACGTACCTAACTCTTCAGGGTGATTCGAAAGCGCGATCTGCGACGCTTGGAAGTCTTGGCGTTCTGAAGAGCGATGCTCTAAGCACACCAGCGGTCAAGCTTACATGAAAGCGTGATTTCGGTCAAAGCAACACGGGTGGGATACTCGGTGCGTGACCGTGCTGATCGACAACCCCATGTGGCCAGCCCACGGTACCATCTGGGGCCATCTGGTCAGCGACGAATCGCTGGAGGAGCTGCATCTGTTCGCCGAATCGGCAGGGCTCCCCGCCCGCAGCTTCGACCTCGACCACTACGACGTGCCCGTCGACCGCTACGAGGAGCTGGTCGCCGCCGGCGCCCTCCCCGTGAGCTACCGCGATCTCGTGGTGCGGCTGCGGGCGAGCGGACTCCGCGTGCGCGGCAAAGACCGCGAGACGCGCAGAGGCCGGCCCGCGCACTGAGCGCGAACCGGCCTCTCGCCGGGCCGTGACCGACCCGGGTGTCAGGAGCGAGGTGTCAGGAGTCGGTGGGCTCCACGGGCGCCGAGACCGCGGCCGTCGAGACCCGTCGGCTGCGCGAGCGGCCCTGACCGGGCTGCTTGGGGGCAGGCAGGGCATCGAGCACGGAGTCGAGCAGGCTCGAGGCGTCTTGCGGGTTCACCCGCGGCGCACGGGAGGCCTTCGCGACGGGGATGTCGAGGATGGCGATCGGCTCGTCGCGCTGCGGCGCGTCGTCGCCCGGGCGCGCCTCGGCGGCGGGCCGCTTCTCGGCCGCGTCAGCCGCGACGGGAGCAGCGGGCGACTCGGACTCGGCCGAGACCTGTGCCGCCCCCGAGTCGTCGCCGCGACCGTGCCGCGACTTGCGACGACGCGAGGAGCTCGACGCGGCCTTCTGCGCGTCGGGGCTCTTCGCCGGGGCGCCCGACTGCTCGGCCGGAGCGGCCTCGGTCGCGGCGGCGGGTGCTGCCGCGTCTGCCGCGGGGGTCTCGGCCGGTGCGGCAGGAGCATCCTTCTCGGCCGGTGCGTGGTGGGCGGCGGCGGCGATGGTGCTCGCCGCGATCTGCGCCAGTGCGTTCTTGGCGTCGTCGGTGATGGCGTGCGTGCCGCCGTTGCCGTTCGACGACCCCGTCGAGGCCGACCCGTGCGCGTGCCCGTTGCCGGTGCCGGAGCCGTTCGAGCCGGAGCCGCCGCGACCGCGCCGGCTGCTGCCGCCGTTCTGCCCGCCGCCGTTCTGGCCTCCGTTGCCGCCCGAGCGGTGCTTCACGACGGGGTCGTGGTGCACGATGATGCCGCGGCCCGCGCAGGTCTCGCAGGGTTCGCTGAACGACTCCAGGAGCCCGAGGCCGAGCTTCTTGCGGGTCATCTGCACGAGGCCGAGCGAGGTGACCTCGGCCACCTGGTGCTTGGTGCGGTCGCGACTCAGGCACTCCACCATGCGGCGCAGCACCAGGTCGCGGTTCGACTCCAGCACCATGTCGATGAAGTCGACCACGATGATGCCGCCGATGTCGCGCAGGCGCAGCTGCCGCACGATCTCCTCGGCGGCCTCGAGGTTGTTCTTCGTGACGGTCTCCTCGAGGTTGCCGCCCGAGCCGACGAACTTGCCGGTGTTGACGTCGACGACGGTCATCGCCTCGGTGCGGTCGATCACGAGCGAGCCGCCCGAGGGCAGCCAGACCTTGCGGTCGAGGGCCTTCTCGATCTGCTCGGTGATGCGGAACTCATCGAAGGCGTCGCGCTCGCCCTCGTACTTCTGCACGCGGTCGAGCAGGTCGGGCGCCACGGCGGTGAGGTAGTTCTCGATGGTGGCCTGGGCGTCGTCGCCCGAGATCACCATGCGGTGGAAGTCCTCGTTGAAGACGTCGCGCACGATCTTGATGAGCAGGTCGGGCTCGGAGTGCAGCAGGTGCGGGGCCTGCTGCTTCGTGACCTGCTCGCTGATGTGCGCCCACTGCGAGGTGAGGCGGTTGACGTCGAGGGTGAGCTGCTCCTCGGTGGCGCCCTCGGAGGCGGTGCGCACGATCACGCCGACGTTCTCGGGCAGCACCTCCTTGAGGATGCGCTTGAGGCGAGCCCGCTCGGTGTCGGGGAGCTTGCGCGAGATGCCATTCATCGAGCCGTTGGGCACGTAGACCAGGTAGCGGCCGGGCAGGCTGACCTGGCTGGTGAGCCGGGCGCCCTTGTGGCCGACCGGGTCTTTCGTCACCTGCACGAGCACGGTGTCGCCCGACTTCAGGGCGAGCTCGATGCGGCGCGGCTGCGAACCCTTGCCCTCGGATGCTCCTGCCGCGGCCTCCCAGTCGACCTCACCGGAGTAGAGCACCGCGTTGCGGCCGCGGCCGATGTCGACGAAGGCGGCCTCCATGCTCGGCAGCACGTTCTGCACGCGGCCGAGGTAGACGTTGCCGATGAGCGAGGCATCTTGCGCCTTCGCCACGTAGTGCTCGACCAGCACGCCGTCTTCGAGCACGCCGATCTGGATCTTGTCGTTCTTCGCCCGCACGACCATCACGCGGTCGACGGCCTCCCGGCGGGCGAGGAACTCGGCCTCGGTGACCACGGGGCGGCGGCGGCCGGCATCGCGACCGTCGCGGCGGCGCTGCTTCTTCGCCTCGAGCCGGGTGGAGCCCTTGACGCGCTGCGGCTCGGTGATGAGCTCGGGCTCGCGCGGGGTGCGCACCTTGACGACGGTGTTCGCGGGGTCGTTGTCTCCCCCGCGCGACTCCTCGCCCGAGCGGCGGCGCGAGCGGCGCCTGACGGAGCCCTCCTGCTCGTCGCGATCGGGCCGGTCGTCGCGCTCGCGCGGAGGGAGCGGCGGCAGCTCGGGCAGGTCGGGTGCCTGGAAGAAGAGCGAGGTGGTGCTGAGCGGCCGAGGTGCTGTGGGCGCGGTGCTGCTCACCGCATCCGATGCCGTCGCCGCAGGCGCCGAGAACGGGGCGAGGCCGGGCTGGTCGTCGTGCTCGGGCTCGAGGGCCGGCGCGGCAGCCTGGGGCTCGACGGCCCCGGGGTCGGTCGCCTCGGGGCCAGTCGCCTCGGGCTCCGTCGCCTCGGAGCCAGTCGCCTCGGTGCCAGTCACCTCGGGCGCGGTCGCAGCCGGTGCCGCGGACTCCTGCTCGGCCGGAACCGGCGCGGCGGGCTGGGGCTCGGCCGTCGCGGCCGTCTGCTCCGGCTTCTTCACCGAGCGGCGGCCGCCGAAGAGCCGCTTGCGCCGCCCTGTTCCTTCGTGGTTGTTCGAATCGCTGCCATTGTGTGAATTCTTCTCCACCATCTCTGGTGCACTCCTTGCCAGCCGGTGGCCCGAGGCCTCCGGCAGGTACTCTCGCGAGCGAGGCTCCGCTTCGCGGAGCACCTCGCCGAACCATCTCATGCGCCGGGCGGGTCGTGCCCTCCGCGGTCGCTCTGTCTGTGAACACCTGGGGTGTTCGAATCGGGTCGGAGCCGATGAAGGCGGCCGCCCGATAAGTCTTCTCGGCACCCGCGGCCAGCGCGGACACCTTCCAGCGATTATCGCACGCATTCCCAGATCGGTCGTGAAGGGCCCGTGCAATAATCCCTAGGTGCCAGCCGAGACCTCGTCCTCCCGCCGCCCGATCGGCCTCGCGATCTTCCTCGTGGTGGCCGGTGTGCTGGGCTGGTTCGCGTCGTTCGACCTCACCCTCGAGCGCATCGAGACGCTGATCGACCCGAGCTACGTGCCGAGCTGCAACATCTCGCCGCTCGTGACCTGCGGCCCCAACATGGCGAGCCCCCAGGGCGCGCTGTTCGGCTTCCCCAACCCCATCATCGGCGTGGCGGCCTTCGTCGCGCCGATCGTGGTGGGCGTCGCCATCCTCGCCGGCGCCCGGTTCGCGAAGTGGTTCTGGGTGATCTTCAACCTCGGCTTCGCGCTCGCGCTCTGGTTCGTCATCTGGCTGATGATCCAGTCGATCTTCGTGCTCGGCACGCTCTGCCCCTACTGCATGCTCGTGTGGAGCGTCGTGATACCGCTGTTCTGGTACGTCATGGCCTACAACGTCAAGGAGGGCAACTTCGGCAATCGGGGCGCCAGCCGCGAGATCGCGGCGATGGCCTACCCCTGGGTGTGGACGCTGGTGCTGCTCAGCTACCTTGCGGTCGTGGTGATGGCGCAGCTGCGCCTCGACGCCATCACCACGATCCTGCAGACGCTCTAGAACCGCCGGCCGCGAGCCCCTACGCGAACCAGAGGGCGAGCTCGCGCTCGGCCGACTCGGGTGAGTCGCTGCCGTGCACGAGGTTCTGCTGCACGGCGAGGCCCCAGTCGCGGCCGAGGTCGCCGCGGATGGTGCCGGGCGCGGCGGTGGTGGGGTCGGTGGTGCCGGCGAGGGAGCGGAAGCCCTCGATCACGCGGTTGCCGGCGATGCGGAGGGCGACGACGGGGCCCGACTCCATGAACTCGACGAGGGGCTCGTAGAAGGGCTTGCCCCGGTGCTCCTCGTAGTGCGCGGCGAGCAGCTCGCGCTCGGGCTGCAGCAGCTTCACGTCGACGAGCTGGTAGCCCTTGGCCTCGATGCGGCGGAGGATTTCCCCGGTGAGGTTGCGGGCGACGCCGTCGGGCTTGATGAGAACGAGGGTTTCTTCGACGTGAGTGGTCATGACCACGAGCCTACCGAACCCGGGTCACCGATCCTCGGTCGGCTCCGTGCCCTCAGCCGCCGCGAAGGCGGCCTTCTGCCGGTCGATCTGGCCGCCCTTGATCATGCAGAAGGCGTAGAGGCCGATGAACACGACGGCGACGATCGCGAGCATCGGAACCAGGATGCACGTGGCGGCGATGACCGCCTGCAGCGCCCACCCGAGGGCGTAGCCCCAGCGGTAGCGCAGCAGCACGGTGCTCGCGAGCAGCAGCACGCAGAGCACCGCGCCGCCGCCGAGGGCGAGCGGTGCGGGAAGCACCTTGAGGCCGAAGACGACGAGCGCCGCGAAGAACATGACGACCGACTCGAAGCCGAGCACGATCGCGCCGAGGCTCTGGCGAACCGACCCGCCCCTCACTTCCACTCCTCGGCGGCGGCGATGCCGATGACCTCGCCGACCAGGGTGATCGACCCGGTGACGAGCACGGCGCCCTGCTCCGTCTCCCCCGCCAGCTCGCGCGCCTGGTCGAGCGCGTCGCGCAGCTCGGTCTCGACGACGACCCGGTCGGCGCCCGCGATCGCCACGACGGTGGAGGCGAGCTCGTCGGGGTCGATGGCGCGGTCGGACGACGAGGTGGTCACCACGAACTCGTCGACCACGGGGTCGAGCGCCCTGATGATGCCCGCCACGTCTTTGTCGGCCAGCACGGCCACGACGGCGACGACCTTGTCGAAGGTGAAGAACTCCTTCACGGCCCCGGCCAGCGCCTCGGCGCCACCGGGGTTGTGCGCGGCGTCGACCAGCACGGTGGGCTCGGTGCCGACCAGCTGCAGCCGGCCGGGCGAGGTGACCGTGGCGAAGCCCTCGGTGAGCACATCCTCGACAAGCGCCTGGGTGCCCCCGCCGAGGAACGACTCCACCGCGGCGACCGCCACGGCGGCGTTGTGCCCCTGGTGCGTGCCGTAGAGCGGGAGGAAGAGCTCGTCGTAACGCCCGGCGAGCCCGCGGATGGTGACCAGCTGACCGCCGACCGCCACCGTCGAGCTCTCCAGCGCGAACTGCTCGCCCTCGACCGCGAGCGTCGACTCCGAGAGCTCGGCGGCCCGTGCCAGCTCGGCGAGTGCGCCGGCGGGCTGCACGGCCGAGACCACCTGGGCCGCGGGCTTGATGATCCCCGACTTCGTGCGGGCGATCTCCTCGACGGTGTTGCCGAGCCGCGCCGTGTGGTCGAGCGAGATCGGCGTGAAGACGGCGACCTGCCCGTCGGCGACGTTGGTGGAGTCCCACTCGCCGCCCATGCCCACCTCGATCACGGCGACGTCGACGGGCGCCTCGGCGAAGCTCGCGAAGGCCAGCACCGTCAGCGCCTCGAAGAAGGTCAGCCGCGGCTCGCCCGCAGCCTCCAGCTCGCCGTCGACGAGCTCGAGGAAGGGCTCGATGTCGCGCCAGTTCGCCGCCAGCGCCTCGTTCGAGATGGGCCGGCCGTCGATCATGATGCGCTCGTTGAGCCGCTCGAGATGCGGGCTCGTGAACAGGCCCGTGCGGAGGCCGTAGGCGCGCAGGATGCTCTCGGTGATGCGGCTGGTCGAGGTCTTGCCGTTGGTGCCGGTGAGGTGGATGACCGAGTAGGCGCGCTGCGGGTCGCCCAGCAGCTCGACGGCGCGGCGCGTGGCGGAGAGCCGCGGCTGGGGCGCGGCCTCGCCGAGCCGCGCAAGCAGGGCGGCGTAGACGGCGTCGCCCTCCTCGACGAACTCGTCGGGGGCGTCGAGGCCGACCGCGTCGAACTCGTCGCCCTCCCCCTCACCGTCGCGCGACTCGGGGTCGTTCGGGTCGTCGGCCGGGGGGCCGAAGTCCCCTCCGAAGAACTGGTCAGACATCTCGGCTCACCGACTTCCGGCTCAGGGCGATCACGAACTCGTCGGCGTTGGCGTACTTGCCCTCGCCGATCCGGGCGAAGCTCTCGGGCGAGGAGTGCACCACGGCGGGCAGCCACTCCGACGGGAGAACCTTTCGGTAGCCCTCGAGCGCGGATGCGTCGGCGGGCGAGCGCACGGCGAAGTCGGTCGCGAGGGTCTCACCGGCCACGTCGACGGTGGCGAGGGCGGCGCGCACCGCATCCGCATCCGCGTCGGAGAAGAACACCAGGTCGAGCGCGATGCGGTCGCTCACGTCGAAGCCCGCCGACTTGCGGGCGTCTTGCACGGCACGGATGACGTCGCGTGCGAGCCCCTCGCCCTCGAGCTCGGGTGTGAGGGTGGTGTCGAGCAGCACGAAACCGCCGCCCGGCAGGAGGGCGAGAGCGGTCGAGCCCCCCGAGCCCTCGGCATCGGCGTCGCCGAGCGAGGCCTCGAGCACGAGCTCGTACTCCCCCGCCAGCAGTTGGATGCCGCCGGCCGTGACCACGCCGTTCTCCTCGCTCCACTGCCCGTCGCGGGCTGCCTTGATGGCCTGCTGCACCTGCTTGCCGAGGCGCGGCCCCGCCACGCGGGCGTTCACGGTGAGCTTCGAGGTGATGCCGAACTCGGCGGCGCTCGTGGCGTTCTGCTCGACGACGGTGACGCTCTTCACGTTGAGCTCGTCGCGCAGGATCGACTCGAACTGCGCCAGCGACTCGGCGCCGTCGGCCACGATCGTGAGGCCCGCCAGCGGCAGCCGCACCCGCAGGCCGTTGAGCTTGCGGAGCGACAGCACGGTCGACGAGATCGAGCGCACCGTGTCCATGGTGTGCACGAGGCCGGGGTCGGCCGGGAAGAGGTTTTCGTTCGGCCAGTCGGTGAGGTGCACGCTGCGGCCGCCGGTGAGGCCTTTCCACATGGCGTCTGAGACCAGCGGGATGAGCGGGGCGGCCACCCGGGTGACGGTCTCCAGCACGGTGAAGAGCGTGTCGAACGCGTCGCGGTCGTCACCCGACCAGAAGCGGTCGCGGGAACGCCGCACGTACCAGTTGGTGAGCACGTCGGCGAAGTCGCGGAGCTTCGCCGAGGCGAGCGTCGCATCCAGGTCTTCCAGGTCGGCCGTGACCGACTGGATCAGCTCCCGCGTCTTGGCGAGCAGGTAGCGGTCGAGCACGTCGGTGGAGTCGGTGCGCCACTGCGCCTCGTAGCCGCCCTCCTGCGCGCTGTTGGCGTAGAGGGTGAAGAAGTAATACGTGCTCCACAGCGGCAGCAGCAACTCGCGCACGCCCTGGCGGATGCCCTCCTCGGTCACCACCAGGTTGCCGCCGCGCAGCACCGACGACGACATGAGGAACCAGCGCATCGCATCCGAGCCGTCGCGGTCGAACACCTCGGAGACGTCGGGGTAGTTGCGCAGCGACTTCGACATCTTCTGCCCGTCGGAGCCCAGCACGATGCCGTGGCTGATGACGTTCTTGAACGCCGGCCGGTCGAACAGCGCGGTGGAGAGCACGTGCATCACGTAGAACCAGCCGCGGGTCTGCCCGATGTACTCCACGATGAAGTCGGCGGGGCTGTGCGTGGCGAACCAGTCCTCGTTCTCGAACGGGTAGTGCACCTGGGCGAACGGCATCGAGCCGGAGTCGAACCAGACGTCGAACACGTCCTCAATGCGGCGCATCGTCGAACGGCCCGTGGGGTCGTCGGGGTTCGGGCGGGTGAGCTCGTCGATGAACGGGCGGTGCAGGTCGGGCTGCCCCTCGCGGTTCAGCGGCAGACGCCCGAAGTCGGCCTCGAGCTCGGCCAGCGAGCCGTACACGTCGACGCGCGGGTAGGTCGGGTCGTCGCTCTTCCAGATCGGGATGGGCGAGCCCCAGAAGCGGTTGCGCGAGATCGACCAGTCGCGGGCGCCGGAGACCCACTTGCCGAACTGACCGTCCTTGACGTTCTCGGGAACCCACTCGATCTGCTGGTTGAGCTCCTCCATGCGGTCGCGGATGGTCGTGACACGCACGAACCAGCTCGACACCGCCTTGTAGATGAGCGGGTTGCGGCAGCGCCAGCAGTGCGGGTAGCTGTGCTCGTAGCTCGCCTGGCGGAGCAGGCGGCCCTGCGACTTGAGAAGCTGCGTGAGCGGCTTGTTGGCGTCGAAGACCTGCAGGCCCTCCACATCCTTCACCGTGGAGAGGAAGCGGCCGCCGTCGTCGACCGAGATGATGACGGGGATGCCCGCCGCCTCGCAGACCTTCTGGTCTTCCTCACCGTAGGCGGGAGCCTGGTGCACGATACCGGTGCCGTCGGTGGTGGAGACGTAGTCGGCGACGAGGATCTGCCAGGCGTTCTGGGTGCCCCACTTCTCGGCGTCGGCGTAGTAGTCCCAGAGGCGGTCGTAGGCGACGCCCTCGAGCTGGCGGCCGGTGACGGTGCGCGAGACGGCGGCGCGGGCCTCGTCGGCGGAGTCGTAGCCGAGGTCTTTGGCGTAGTTGCCGACGAGGTCGGCGGCGAGGAGGTACTCGGCGCCGAGCACGGTGATGCTGCCGGTGCCCGTGCCGGGGCTGCCGGCCGTGGCCTCGGCGGTCTCTCTGGCGACCTCGGTGTCGGCCGTGCCGTTCGGGCCGGCGGGCACGACGGCGTACTCGATGTCGGGGCCGACGGCGAGTGCCATGTTCGTCGGCAGGGTCCAGGGCGTGGTCGTCCAGGCGAGGGCGCGCACGGCGGTGAGGCCGAGCGCCTCGGCGCGCGAGCCGACGAGGGGGAACGTCACCGTCACCGTCTGGTCTTGACGCATCTTGTAGACGTCGTCGTCCATCCGGAGTTCGTGGTTCGACAGCGGGGTCTCGTCTTTCCAGCAGTACGGCAGCACGCGGTAGCCCTCGTAGGCGAGGCCCTTCGTGTGCAGCTGCTTGAAGGCCCAGAGCACGCTCTCCATGAAGGTGATGTCGAGGGTCTTGTAGTCGTTGTCGAAGTCGACCCAGCGGGCCTGGCGGGTGACGTACTCCTGCCATTCCTTCGTGTACTGCAGCACCGAGCGGCGGCTGGCGTCGTTGAAGACCTCGACGCCCATCTCCTCGATCTGGCTCTTCTCGGTGATGCCGAGCTGCTTCATGGCCTCGAGTTCCGCGGGCAGGCCGTGCGTGTCCCACCCGAAGCGGCGGTCGACCTTCTTGCCGCGCATGGTCTGGAAGCGCGGGAAGACGTCTTTGGCGTAGCCGGTGAGCAGGTGCCCGTAGTGCGGGAGGCCGTTGGCGAAGGGCGGGCCGTCGTAGAACACCCACTCGGGCGCGCCCTCGCGGTGGCGGATCGACTCGCGGAAGGTGTCGTCCCCCTTCCAGAACGCGAGCACGCCCTTCTCCACCTCGGGAAAGCTCGGCGACGGGACGACGGAACTGAATTCGTCGGAGTCTTTGGGGTACGTCATGGTTCTCCTGGACGGCCGGTGTCTGCTGCCTGTTCCACGAGGACGGCGGTCGCCCGCCGTGGTACCACCTCGCTTGCCGCCCGCTGCTCGCGCCTCGGTCGACCGCTCGTTCTTAGGCTGTGACGGGCCCGACCCGTTCGGTTCTACTGAGCCCCGGTCGCCCGGTGCCGTTCTTCCGAAGACTCCCCGGTGATGGCCGGTTCACAGTCTTTCGTCAGCCGATTCTAGCCGATCCTGAAGCCCTCGAGCACAGGATGCACGACCCGGTCGAGGTAGGTCACCAGCGGCCCGCGATCGGGCCCGTCGGCGGCCCAGCGGCCGATCGCCGCGGCGGAGGCGCCGACCACGGCGAGCGCCGCCGCACGCGCGACGAGGGGGTCGAGCCCGCGCCCGGCGAGGAAGAGCTCGACGGCGTCGGCGTGGGCGAGCGCGCGGGCGAGACCGGCGGCGCGCAGCTCGTCGTCGATGCCCATGGCCTGGCCTTGGGTGAGCACGAGCGGAGCGCGGGTTGCGGTGATGCCCTCGGCCGTGCGGTGGAGGGCCCCTTCGAGCGCGGTGAGCGGGTCGGCGCCCTCGCCGGCGGGCGCCTCGGCGAGGGCGCCGGCCAGCGCGGCGAGGCTGGCGTCGAGTTCGATCCAGAGCAGGTCGCTCTTCGAGGCGAAATAGTTGAAGAAGGTGTTGCGGCTGACCCCGGCGCGTCGGGTGATCTGCTCGATCGTGGTTTTCGCGTAGCCCTGTTCGAGGAAGAGCTCGGATGCCGCCTCTTCGAGCATCGGCTTCGAGGAGGCGCGGGGGCGGCCGGCGGGTGGCATGGTCGTCTCCCTCCCTCCTTTGGTGCGCGCCTCGCGCGATCGGGAATAACTTGATCCCGTCCAACAATTAGACTGGATGCGATCACAGCAGATCGCACCCCCACCCTCCCACACCAGACAGGTCGTCACCGTGTCCTCACGCTCCCTCACTCTGGCGGCGCTCGCCACAGCATCCGCTCTTCTCCTCGCCGGCTGCACCGCGGGAGGCGAGGCGGAGGAACCCCAGGCGGCGGGCACGCCCGTCGAGGGCGGCACCCTCACCTACGCCACGGGCTTCGGCGAGGCGACCTGCCTCGACCCGCACGTGGGCGGCAACATGCCGCAGGCGCTGGTGGGCACGAACGTGCTCGAGTCGTTGTTCTCGCAAGACGAGAACGGTGAGATCGTGCCGTGGCTCGCCACCGGCTCCACCGTCTCCGACGACGGGCTCACCGTCGACGTGGCGCTGCGCTCCGACGTCACGTTCACCGACGGCACGCCCTTCGACGCCGAGGCCGTCGTGGCCAACATCGAGCACATGAAAGACCCCGACACCGCGTCGTCGACCGCCATCCTGGCGCTCGGCAAGGTGGCGTCGGTGCAGGCCGTCGACGCGCAGACCGCGAGGTTCACCCTGTCGGAGCCCGACAGCGCCCTGCAGGAGTCGCTGGCCCAGACCTGGCTGGCGATGGAGTCGCCCGCCGGCCTCGCCCGCGGCATGGACGAGAACTGCGCCGCCCCCATCGGCACCGGCCCGTTCGTGTTCAGCGAGTGGGTGAAGCAGGATCACGTGACCCTCACCCGCAACGACGACTACGCCTCGGCTCCCGCGGGCGCTGCTCACGACGGGCCCGCCTACCTCGACGAGATCGTGTGGCGCTTCATCCCCGACCCGGCGACCCGCTTCGCGGCGCTGCAGTCGGGCGAGGTCGACGTCATCGACGAGATGCAGCCCGACAACGTGGTGGCGGCGACCGCCGAGGGTTCGGGCTTCGGTGTGCTGACGGGGGCGCTGCCGGGTGCCTCCATCCGGCTCGAGCTCAACTCGGGCTACGCGCCGTTCGACGACGAGCGGGTGCGCAAGGCGTTCATCAAGGCGGCCGACGTGAACCCCGGCATCGAGAGCCTGTTCTTCGGCACGGTCGACCGCTCCTACTCGGTGCTGTCGAGCTCCACCCCCTACGGCGCGTCGTTCGAGAGCGAGTACACGGTCGACGCCGACGAGGCGAACCGTCTGCTCGACGAGGCGGGGTGGACCTCTCGGGATGCCGAAGGGTACCGGGTGAAGGACGGGCAGCGCCTCACGGTCGACTTCCCCGTGTCGACGAACCAGTCGATCCCCGCCGAGGTGTCGCTGTTCGAGCAGATCCAGGCCACCACGAAGGCCGTCGGCTTCGACGTGGAGCTGCACCCCCTCGACCTGTCGTCGTGGTACGCGGCGCTCGGCTCCTGGGACTTCGGCGTCACCAGCGCGATCTACACGAAGAACTCGCCCGACGTGCTGCGCATCCTCTACCACTCCGACAACATCCAGCCGGCGCCGAGCGGGTACCACCCGAACCACTCGCACGTGTCGATCCCCGAACTGGATGCGGCGCTCACCGAGGCGGGTGAGACCTCCGACCCAGAGAAGCGGGCCGAGCTCTACGAGGAGGCGCAGCGCATCCTCGCCGAGGGCGCGTACGTGCTGCCGCTCTACGACCACCTGCAGAAGATCGGCTACAGCGACCGGGTGCAGGGGCTGTCGCTCCTGCCCACCCTGCAGATCCCGTACTTCGGCGACACCTGGATGGCCGGCTGATCGTGCCCGTGCCGCTGCGCGCTCGCGCCCGCGGGCCCCTGCGCGCGTTGGTCGCACAAAGTGCTCGTAAGCGCGCTGATTCGAGCACTTTGCGCGACCAAAGTGGCGAGGGCTGGGCATGAGCGTGCTCGCGCGCTGGGGGGTGCGGGTCGCGGGGGCGGTGTTCGTGCTGTGGGCGGCGGCGACGCTCACGTTCTTCGGGCTGCGGCTCATTCCGGGCGACCCGGCACAGGCCATCCTCGGCGGGCCCGGGTCGCAGGCGAGCGCCGAGGCGCTGGCGGCGGTGCGGGCCGAGTACGGGCTCGATCAGCCCGTGTGGGTGCAGTACGCGCGCTACCTCGGGCGGCTCGTCACCGGCGACCTCGGCTCGTCGTACTCGCTGCGCACCCCGGTGGTCGAGGTGATCGGGGCGCAGATCGGCGGCACCCTCCTGCTCGCCGCGCTCTCGCTCGCCGTGGCGTGGATCATCGCGCTCGGGCTCGCACTGTGGTCGACCCGCGGCGGGCGGGTGGCCGCGGCCGTGGGCTCGGGCCTCGAGATCGTCGCCGCCGCCGTTCCGCACTTCTGGCTGGCGATCGTGCTCGTGCTCGTCTTCAGCACGACGCTGCGCTGGCTGCCCGCCGTGAGCACGAAGGGGCCCGAGGGTCTCGTGCTGCCCGTGCTCACGCTGGCCCTGCCCCTCGCGGGGTTCCTCGGGCAGGTGATGCGCGAATCCGTGCTCGACGCCCTCGAGGCGCCGTTCGTGCTCTCGGCCCGGGCGCGCGGCGAGAGCGAGGGCGGGGTGCGCCTGCGGCACGTGCTCCGGCACGGGGCACTGCCGGGCATCGCGCTCTCGGGCTGGGCGTTCGGGTGGCTCATCTCGGGCGCCGTCGTGGTGGAGACGATCTTCGCCCGGCCCGGGCTCGGGCGCACGCTGCTCAACGCGGTGCAGCTGCGTGACGTGCCGCTCGTCATCGGCGTGGTGCTCGTCGTGGCGGTGGGGTACGTGCTCATGACGGTGCTGACGGATGCGGCGACGCGCGTCGCCGACCCCCGGCTGCGACTGCGGGGTGCGGTGTGAGCGGCGCGGCGGGGGCGGGGGCTTCCGCCGAACGACGGAGTTTCGGGGAAGCCGCGGGTGCAGCATCCGTCGTTCTGCCGATGGGGGGCGAGACTCCGTCGTTCGGGGGCGGGCGCGGGAGCGGGGGCGCGGGCTTCGGGCGCGGGCGCCCGGGGGCACGGATGTTAGGGCCGGCCCAGTGGGTCGCTTGCGGTGTTCTCCTGGTGCTGCTGGTCGCCGCAGTGGCGCCGTGGCTGCTGGCGCCGGGTGACCCGCTCGCCATCGCGCCGACGGAGGCGTTCCTGTCGCCGCGGTGGGGGCATCCGTTCGGCACCGACGAATCGGGGCGCGACATCTACACCCGCGTGGTGCACGGGGCGGGGCCGTCGCTCGTCATCGGGGCGGCGGCGACCGCGATCGGCATCGCGCTCGCGCTGCTGCTCGGACTCGGTGCCGCGCTCGGCGGACGGGTCGTCGACTTCGGCGTCAACCGCCTGCTCGAGGTGATGTTCGCGTTCCCCGGACTGCTGCTCGCGCTCCTCGTCATCACCGTCTACGGGCCCGGGGTCGTGACCTCGACGATCGCCGTGGGGCTCGCGACCGCGCCGGGGTACGCGCGCATCATCAGGGCGCAGACGCGATCGGTGGCGGTGGCGCCCTTCGTGGAGTCGGCGGTGGTGCTGGGGTGGTCGCGGTGGCGCATCCTGGGG
Source organism: Herbiconiux sp. SALV-R1 (assembly GCF_013113715.1). Taxonomy (GTDB): domain Bacteria; phylum Actinomycetota; class Actinomycetes; order Actinomycetales; family Microbacteriaceae; genus Herbiconiux. Next base: position 1,301,156 of record NZ_CP053344.1, on the reverse strand, counting down.
CGGCACATCCTGCCGAACGCGGTGCTGCCCGTGATCGTGCTCGTCACCCTCGGGGTGGGGCAGGCGATCGTGTGGGCGTCGGCGCTCAGCTACCTCGGGCTCGGCGCCGAGCCGCCGTCGGCGGAGTGGGGCGCGATGCTCTTCGCCGGCAAGAACTACCTCGCCACCGCCTGGTGGATGACGTTCTTCCCGGGCCTCGCGATCGTCGTGGCGGCCGCCGCCACCACCGTCCTCGGCCGCGGCCTGCAGAGGGGCGGCGCGCGATGAGCGGCGGCGCGGCGGCCGGCGGCACGGGTCGCGCGGAGGGCGGCGCGGCGGGCGGCGGCACGGGTGGCGTGAAGGGCGGCGCGGCGGGCGGCGGCACGGGTGGCGTGAAGGGCGGCGCGGCGGGCGCGGGCGGCGTGGCGGGCACGGGCGCGGGCGGCGCGGCGGGCGCGGGCGGCGTGGCGGGCGCGAGCGGCTCGGGCGCGGGCGGCGTGGGCGCGGGCGGCGTGGCGGGCGCTGGCGCGGGCGCGGGCGGCGAGGCGCGAGAGTCCACCCAGTTCCGGATGCGCGGCGAGACTCCATCGGGTTCGGTAGGCCGCCAGGGTGGCGCAGCGGCGGGCGGCGGCACGGGTGGCGTGGCGGGTGGCGTGGCGGGCGCGGGCGGTGCGGGCGCGGGCGGCGTGGCGGGCGCTGGCGCGGGCGCGGGCGGCGAGGCGCGAGAGTCCACCCAGTTCCGGATGCGCGGCGAGGCTGCTTCGAGTTCGGCAGGCCGCCAGGGTGGCGCCGCGGACGGCGGCGCGGGCGCGAGCGGCGCAGCGGCGGGCGGCGGCACGGGTGGCGTGGCGGGCGCGGGCGGTGCGGGCGCGGGCGGCGCGGCGGGCGCGGGCGATGCGGGCGCGGGCGGGGTGCTGGCGCGGGTGGAGGGGCTGCGAGTGGCGTTCGGGGGGCGGGTCGTGGTTGAGGGGGTGTCGTTCGAGGTGCGGGCGGGGCGGGCGGTCGCGCTGGTGGGTGAGTCGGGGTCGGGGAAGTCGGTGACGGCACGGGCGCTGGTGGGGCTCGTGGGGCCGGGGTCGCGGGTCGGCGCCGAGACGCTCGAGGTGGGCGGGCGATCGGTACTCGGGCGGGGCGGCCGCGGCGAGACGCTCGAGCTCGGCGGGCGGGCGTTCCGCGGGCGGGGCGGACGCGACGGGTGGGCGCGGGGGCCGGGTGCTGGGGTGTGGAGGCGCATCCGGGGGGCGCAGGTGGGGCTTGTGGTGCAGGATGCGCTCGTGTCGCTCGACCCCCTGCGCCCGATCGGGCGCGAGATCGCCGACGCACTGCGCCTGCACACCTCGCTCAGCCCGCGGCAGCGGGGCGAGCGCGTGGTCGAGCTGCTCGAGGCGGTGGGCATGCCCGATCCGGTCGGTCGGATGCGCCAGCGCTCCGGCGAGCTGTCGGGCGGGTTGCGGCAGCGCGCCCTCATCGCCTCGGCCCTCGCCGCCGATCCGCCCCTGCTCATCGCCGACGAGCCGACGACGGCGCTCGACAGTACGGTGCAGGCGCAGATCCTCGCGCTGTTCGACGACATCAAGGCCGCCGGCACCGGCCTGCTCTTCATCAGCCACGACCTCGGCGTCGTCTCCCGCATCGCCGACGACGTGCTCGTGATGCGCGCCGGCCGCGTCGTCGAGTCGGGCCCCGTCGAGCAGGTGCTCGGCGACCCGCAGCACGACTACACGAAGGCGCTGCTCGCGGCGGTGCCGGCCGGCGTGCCCCGCGGCGTGCCGCTCAGCGCGGGGAGCGCGCACAGCCTGCCCGCCCACCCGGGCCGTGCGACGAGCAGCCCGGTCGAGAGCTCGGATGGCTCGCCTGACCCGCGGGAGAGTCGGATGGGACGGCAGCAACCGAGGGGGGCGGGGGACGCGGAGGCCACTCCGCGTGGAGCATCCACGGCGGGAGCAGCGCGCTCGGCGGCGTTGCTCGAGGTGGCGGGGGTGTCCAAGAGCTTCGGAGGGGGAACCGCGGTCGACGACGTCTCGTTCTCGCTCGAGGCCGGCACCACGCTCGGACTGGTCGGCGAGTCGGGGTCGGGCAAGACCACCGTCGCTCGCATCGTGCTCGGACTCACCGACCCCGACCGCGGCAGCGTTGCGCTCGACGGGGAGGCCTGGGCGCCCGCCCGGGAGAGCGCCCGCCGCCCGCGACGCAGCGCGATGGGGGCGGTGTATCAGGATGCGCTGTCGTCGTTCGATCCACGGCTGACGGTGGGGCGCATCCTCACCGACTCTCTGCCCGGCCCCCGCACCACCGGTTGGAGCGACGCCCGAGCGGAGGTGGAGCGGATGCTCGCCGAGGTCGGCCTCTCCCCCGAGCTCGCGAACGCGCGGCCGCTCCACCTCTCGGGCGGGCAGCGGCAGCGGGTGTCGATCGCGCGGGCGCTCGCGCCGAAGCCGCGGGTGCTGGTGCTCGACGAGCCGGTGTCGGCGCTCGACGTGTCGGTGCAGGCGCAGATCCTCGATCTGCTCGACCGCCTGCAGAGCGAGCGCGGGGTCGCGTACCTGTTCATCTCGCACGACCTCGGCGTGGTGCGGCACATGAGCGACCGGATCGCCGTGATGAAGGACGGGGTGATCGTGGAGCAGGGCGACGCGACGACCGTGTTCGAGTCGCCGCAGCATCCGTTCACCCGGGAGCTGCTCGACGCCGCCATCACGTTCTGACGGACAAAGTCCGTGAAGATCTCGTTCTTCACGGACTTTGTACGGGAAAAAGTGGGGGTGGGGCAGGTGGGGTGGGGTCGGGCCCCCGGGCGAGCCTACGACTCGAGGTTCTTCGACGAGGGCCGGAACGAGGGGTGCGGGCCGGGGAACCCGAGCCGTTCGCGGAGCGTCGCCGACCGGTCGGGCTCCTTCCACGCACCCAGGGCACGCAGCTCGGGCACGACGAGCTCGATGAACTCCTCGTAGGCGCCCGCGTCGCCGAAGGTGGGCTCGAGGAGGAACCCGTCGAGGTCGGCGATGCGCGCGGTCTCGACGAGCTCCTCCGCCACTTCGCGCGGCGACCCGGTGACGACGAAACCGCGCTCCTGCACCCGGAAGGCGTCGAGCACGTCTTGCACGGTCTCGATGCCGGGCACCGAGCGGTACCGGTCGAGCGGGGTGTGGCCCTGGTCGGTGTCGCCGATCTCCTCGATGCGCATCGAACGGTCGAGCGCGCGCAGGTCGATGCCGGTGAAGCCGGCGAAGAGCACAGCCGCGTCGTCCATCGAGAACTGCTCCTCGAGCTCGGCGCGCTTCGCAAGAGCCTCCGCGCGCGTGGGTGCCACGGTCACCGTCACCCCCGAGATGATGCGGAGGTCGTGCGCGTCGCGCCCGGCCGCCACCACCCGCGCGCGGATGTCGGCCGACGCCGCTGCCGCCTGCTCAGCCGTCTGGCCCTGGATGAACATCGCCTCCGCGTTTCGCGCCCCGAAGTCGCGCCCGCGCCCCGACATCCCCGCCTGGAACAGCACGGGCACGCGCTGCGGCCCCGGCGGCACCTTGAACAACCCGTGGCTCGCGAAGTGCTCCCCCGTGTACGACAGTGGCCGGATGCGCGTGGGGTCGACGAGCACATTGCTCTCGCGGTCGAACACCACGGCGTCGTCGTCCCACACGTCTTCGAGGAGCGACCGGGTGAGGTCGACGAACTCGTCGGCGACGTCGTAGCGCTTGTCGTGGTCGAAGTGGGTGATGCCGAACAGCCCCTCCGTCACCTGGGCGGTGCTGCCGGTGACGACGTTCCAGCCGATGTGGCCCTTCGTGAACGCGTCGAGAGTGGCGAAGCGGCGCGCGGTGGGCAGCGGCTGCTCGAGCGAGGTCGACGAGGTCACCACGACCCCGAGGGTGGGCGCCGCCTGGGCGATGGCGCTCACGAGCAGCAGCGGGTCGTAGCCGGGGAACAGGATGCCGTGGGTGAGCACCTCCTCGGGCACCTCGCCGTCGATCTGCGGGTAGCCGTAGCTGTCGGCGAACAGGATGAAGTCGAAGCCGGCCTCGTCGAGGGTCGCGGCGAGCTGCGTCCAGTAGGCGGGGTCGCCGTACCGGTCGCCCCGGCCGTGCGGGTGCCGCCAGGTGGGCACGCCATTCGACGGGGTGAGGATCTCGAACACGCCGAAGGAGAGAGGGCTCGTCATGCTCCCAGCCTGCCTGAGCGTCAGGCCGCGGACCGACCGAATCTAAATCGTTTTACACACTTGTAACGCGGCGCGTCGAGTTCCGTTCCACCAGCTCCACCGGCAGGATCTCGACGCGCGCCGAACCGCCCCGCGTCACCATCTCGGCGAGCATCTCGAACGCGCGCGCCGCCATCTGCACGGCGTCCTGCCGCACCGTGGTGAGGGTGGGGGTGATGCGCGACGACCAGCTGATGTCGTCGAAGCCGCACACCAGCAGGTCACCCGGCACCGTGCGACCGAGGTCGTGGGCCTCGAAGGTGGCGCCGATGGCCTGGTTGTCGGTGCAGGCGAACAGGGCGTCGACCTCAGGATGCCGCGCGAGCATCCGTCGCACTCCCTCACGCCCGCCCTCGAACGAGTACGGGGCGACGAGGCGGTGCACCCGCGACGGGTCGACTCCGCGGCCGGCGAGCCCGGCGAGGAACCCGATGCCGCGCTCGGTCGCGGTGGACAGCGACGATGGCCCCTCGAGCAGGCCGAACACGGTGCCGCCCGCGTCGACGAGGTGCTCGGCGGCCCGGCGGGCGCCGCCCACGTTGTCGGAGTACACCCCGCCGAGGCCGGGCACGTCGACCGCCTCGTCGAGGGCCACGACCGGCAGCCCCGACTCGACCAGCGGGCGCACGGTCGCCGGGTCGGGATGCGTGGAGACGAGCAGGATGCCGTCGACCGACTTCGCCAGCCGTGCCAGCGCGGCACTCTCGCGGGCCGCGTCGAAGTCGGTGTTGGCGAGCGAGACCTGGAACCCGGTCTCCTCGCTCAGCCGCTCGACCGCACCCACCATGCCCGCCCAGAACGGGTTGGTGACGTCGGGGATGACGAGCCCGATCACCCCGTGCGACCCCGTACGGAGGGACCGCGCTGCGCCGTTCGGCCGGTAGCCGAGCTCGGCCGCCGAGCGCAGCACCTTCTCGATCGAGCGGGCCCCCACCTTGCGGGCGCCGGTGAGCGCGTTGCTCGCGGTGGCGAGGCTCACCTCGGCGTGCTCGGCGACGTCTTTGAGGGTGACGGGCGTTCGACCCTGGGGCATCGCCTTCACGACGCCAACCTACCAGCGCGACCCCGCGAAGCCGCTGCGCCGGCCCCGCCCCGCGAAGCCCCGCCCCGGGCTACCAGCGCACCACCAACCTCTCCACGAGCCCCACCAGGCCGAGCAGGATGAGCGTGGTGATCGCCGAGAAGAAGATCGCCGCCCACATCTGCGAGAGGTTGAGGTAGGTCGTCGCCATCACGATCACCGCGCCGATGCCCTTGCTCGAGCCGGTGAACTCCGACACCACGGCACCGATCATGGCGGCCGTCACCGACAGCCGCGCCCCGGCGAACAGGTACGGCAGGCTCGACGGCACCCGCAGCCTGAAGAAGATCTCGAGCTTCGACGCCGACATCGCGTCGAACACCTCGAGCGCCTGCGGGTCGACCGAGCGGAGCCCCGTGATCGAGTTGATAAGCGTGGGGAAGAACGCCGACAGCGCCGCCACGATGATGTGCGGGATCTCGTTGAACCCGAACGCCACCACGAGCGCTGGCGCGATCGCCACGATCGGCGTGACGTTCAGCAGCAGCGCCACGGGCATGATCGCCGCCCGCAGGAAGCGGAAGTGCACGATCGCCGCCGCGAGCAGCAGCGCCACCGCCACCCCGATGGCGAAACCGAGCATCGCCGCCTGCAGGGTGACGAGGAGGTTCTCGAGGTAGAAGTCGGGCCGGCTCACGATGTCGTGGGCGATGTCCTGAATCGGCGGCAGCACGCTCTTGAACGTCGACGCGGCCCACTGCCAGCACAGGGCCAGCACCACGAACAGCAGCACGGGCGCGCCGATGGTGAGCAGCGTCCCCCCGGTGCGTGCCGACATGCGGCGGCGCCGCATCCTCATCACGGGGTCGATGGCGGCGGTCATTCGTCTCCCTCCCAGGCGCTCCAGAGGATCTGTTTGACCTGGGCGACCTTCGCGGTGAACTCGGGCGTCTCGGTCAGCTCCCAGGTGCGGGGCCTCGGCAGGTCGACGTCGACGACCTCGCGGATGCGCCCCGGCCGCGGGCTCATCACCACCACCCGGTCGGAGAGCAGCACCGCCTCCATGGCCGAGTGGGTGACGAAGACGATGGTCTTCTTGTGGTGCTCCCAGAGCTCGAGAAGACGGATGCGCAGGGTGTCGCGGGTGAGTTCGTCGAGTGCCGAGAAGGGCTCGTCCATGAGCATGAGCGGCGCGCCCTGGGCGAAGCCGCGGGCGATCGAGGCGCGCTGCCGCATGCCGCCCGAGAGCTGGTCGGGCCGGGAGGAGAGGAAGTCGCCGAGGCCGACCTCGGAGAGGATGCCGACCGCGTCTTCGGGGCGCCTGGTCGTGGCTCCCCGGTCGGCCCGCTTGTTGATGACGGAGGAGAGGGAGGCGTTCGCCTTGATGTCGAGCCAGGGCAGCAGGGCGGAGGACTGCGGGATCCAGGCGATGTCTTTGCGCTGCGAGGCCTTCTTCGGGGTGGTGCCGAAGACACTGATGTCGCCGGTGGTCTGTGTGTCGAGACCCGCGATGAGGCGGAGCAGTGTCGACTTGCCGCATCCCGACGGCCCGAACAGGGTGATGAACTCGCCCTGGCGGATGGAGAGGTCGACGCCCGTGAGCGCCTGCACGGTCTTCGAGCCGCGGGTGTAGGTGCGGCCCACCCCGCTGATCTCGATCGTGCCGGCCGTCGTGGTGCCGGTCGATGCTGTCGTGCCGGTGTCTGTCATGCTGCGTGCTCCGAGAGGTCGAGAGTTGTGGCGCTGAACGAGGGCCCGAGCACGACGATCTTGCCGAAGAAGTCGTTCGACTCCAGCCGCGCCTCGGCTTCGGCGAGCTGTTCGAACGGCCACACGCTGTCGATGACGATCTCGAAGGTGCCGTCGGCGAAGGCGGCGACGGCGGAGGCCATGTCGGCGCGGCTGTAGCTGCCGTGGCCCAGGATGCTGCGGCCGGGCTGGTAGAGGTCGGGCAGGTGGAGCTGGGTGTCGAGCCCGTCGGTGGTGCCGGAGAGCACGACCCGCCCGCCGGGCCGGGTGGCACGGAGGGCCTGGCCGAGGAAACGGCCGCCGACGTGGTCCCAGACCAGGTCGGCACCGCGACCGCCGGTGATGCTCATCACCTCGGCGACCCAGTCGGGCTGGGCGGTGCGGTCGATCACGTGATGGGCGCCCGAGGCGAGCGCGCGCTCCTTCTTCTGCGGACCGGAGACGAGGGTGATGACGGTGGCGCCGTGGGCCAGCGCGATCTGCACCCCGGCGGCCCCGAGGCCGGAGCCGGCCCCGGGGATGACGACGGTCTCCCCCGCCTGGAGCTTTCCCGCGCCGAGCAGGCCCCGCCAGGCGGTGGCCCCCGCCACCGGAACGGCGGCGAGCTCGGCGAGCCGCGCCGCGTCGTGCGCGGCCACGTCGACGACGGTGCAGTTGCGCGCCGGCACCGAGACGAACTCGGCCATGCCGCCGTCTCGCGTGGAGCCGATGGTCTGGAAGGCCGCGCAGTAGGTGGGCGTCTCGGCAAGGCAGAACTCGCACGCTCCGCAGCTCACCACGGGGTCGACCAGCACGACGCTGCCGACGAGCCCGTCGAGCGCCTCGGCTCCGGCAGCCACGACCTGGCCCGCGAAGTCCATGCCCGCCACGTGGGGCACCGACATGCCGGGCACGACGGGCTCGTGGCGCTGCAGCACGTCGAGCCGGTTGAGCGCGAAGGCGAGCACGCGCACCACGACCTCGTCGGCGGCCGGCGAGGGTGCGGCGACCTCGGTCAGCCGCCGCACCTCCGGTCCGCCGAAGCCGGTCTGCACCCAGGCTCTCACGGAGCGGGCCAGATGAGCTCGGTGCCGTCGTAGATGGCGTCGACGAAGCTGGTGTCGATCGCCGAGGCCGGGTCGGGCTTCGAGCCCACCAGGTCGAACTCGACCAGCATGTCGGCCTCGGGCGTCCACTGCTCGACCGACTCGCTGCCGAGCGGGGTGCCCTCGGGCTGGCTGTCTTCGACGAGCCCCACCTCGGTGTTCCAGCGCGCCTTGCTCGAGACGAGGTCGTAGCCGGCGTCGGAGAGGGCCTCGGCGTAGCCGAGTGCCTCGTCGAGGTTGGTGTCGGACTCGTTGATCCAGTTGTAGGCGTAGAAGCTCGCGCGCAGGAAGTCCTCGACCGCGGTCGGGTGCTCCTCCTTGAAGGTGTTGTTGACGATCTGCGTGTTGAAGGCCGACTTGATGCCGTACTCCGCCGGGTCCCACTGGGTGATCTCGAAGCCCTGCGACTCGAGGGCGAGCGGCTCGTTCGACTTGTAGCCGGTGAGCGCCTGCACCTGCCCGTTCGGGAGGATGGTGGGGTCGTAGCCGACCGAGACCCAGTTGATGCTCGCCGGGTCGACGCCGTCTTCGAGGAACATCGCCTGGATCTGCGGCGGGATGGCGCCCTTGTAGCCCGCGGTGAGGCCGGAGAAGTCGGCGAGCGAGCTCGGGCCGCCCTCCTTGTTGGTCATCAGGGTGATGGCGACGGTGTTGCCGTAGGTCGCGATGCCCGAGATGTCGGCGCCGTTGTCGACGGCCACGAGCACGTCGGAGGGGCTGCCGAGGCCCGCGAACTGCGCCGTTCCCGCGCTCACCAGCTGAGCGTTGGTGGAGCCGGGCTCGATCGTGACGTCGAGGCAGAGCTCGTCGAAGATGCCCTTCTCCTTCGCCGTGACCACGTCGAGGATGCCGACGGATGCGGCGTAGGCGAACGAGGTGAGGAACGTGATGGGGCCGGCCGCCTGATTCTCGGCGCAGCGCTCGGCGCTGATGAGGTCGCTGCCGCCGGCGGAGGCGGTGGGGGCCTCGGAGGCGGAGCTGTCGCTCGAGCAGCCGGCGAGCAGGAGGGCCGACGCGGCGGCGGTGGCGGCGAGGGCGGTGAGGGGTTTCTTCGTCAGCGGTGCGTGTGACATGCGGAGCCTTTCGGGATGCGCCGGAGGGACTCCGGCGGTCGGGAGGTGCAGGGTGTCTGTATCGATGTCAGTGGTACCGGCGTGCCCGATGGAGCTCGATGAGCCAGCGCGTGGTCGGCACACTAACAAGCTCGTGAGTCGAAATCTAAATCGATTTATTTCGGGCGTGTAAAAGGTTGCGCATCCGTTCTCCACCGCCCCGTGGCGACTGCGATCCTGGTCGCACAGACCCGAGCAGGAGGCAGCAGTGGTGGAGACGACGACGAGCGGCGCACAGCCCGCGGCAGGTATCGGTGTCGCGGCGGTGGGCCCCCGGTTCACCGGTGCGCGGGTGATCGTGACCGGTGGGGCGCGGGGAATCGGGGCGCGCATCGCCGAGCGATTCGCCACGGAGGGCGCGACGCTGGCGGTGCTCGACCGCCTGAGCGGGCCCGGCCTCGCCCAGGCCGAGTCGATGGGCGCCTGGTTCGGCGAGGTCGATCTCGCTGAGCCCGAGAGCACGCGCGCCGCCATGACGTCGGCGATCGGGGAGCTCGGTGGCGTCGACGTGCTCGTGAACAACGCCGGGGTGCTCGAGTTCGGCACCGTGCTCGACACCACCGTCGAGGCCTGGGACCGCGCTTTCGCCGTCAACACCCGCGCCATGCTGCTCACCACGCAGGTCGCCGCCCGCTCGATGATCGACGCGGGCCGAGGAGGGGCCATCATCAACCTCGCCTCGATGGCGGGCAAGTACGGCGGCGCGAACGAGGCGGCCTACGCCGCGTCGAAGGCTGCCGTCATCGCGCTCACCCGGGTCACCGCGCTCGAGCTCGGGGAGCACGGCATCCGCGCCAACTCGCTCTGCCCGGGCTACGTGCTCACCGAGATGGGCGCCGCCACCCGCACGCAGGAGATGGTCGACCTGTGGTCGAGCTACTCCCCGCTCGGGCGGCTCGGCACCCCCGACGACGTGGCGGGGCTCGCGCTCTTCCTCGCTTCGGCCGACGGCTCGTACCTCACCGGTCAGGCGGTGAACGTCACGGGTGGCATGATCATGCACTGAGATGATCATGCACGCACTCAGCAGCCACCGTTTCGGCCCCGACAGCGCGGAGGCCCTCGCCTCCGAGGCCCTCGGGCGCGCGCTAGGCGTCGTGCTCCTGCCTCGACGACTCGTGCTGCCCGACGGCACCTCGCTCGAGGTGGAGGGCCTCGACGACGACGGGGCGGTCGTCGCCCAATTCGTGCTCAACGAGGGGGCGGTGAGGTCGCCGCTGCGCAACAAGATCGCCGCCGACCTGTTCAAGCTGGTCTGGGTGGCGTCCACCGTCGTGCCGGGAGCCCGCCCGGTGCTCTGCGTGAGCCCCACCGTCGCCTCCATCCTCAGCCGCCGGGGCTGGCTGCCCGCCGCCGCGCGCGACCTCGGCGTCGCGCTCTACGTCGTCACCGCGCCCGACGGCGTGAGGCAGCTCGACTGACCCGCTAGACTCTCGGCAGGTCGGACTCCGCAACGCAACCACGGTTCGCGTCGCACGCTCTCCGCCTCCCTGCGCCGTGCATCCGTCGGCGCCCGAACGGAGGAGAAGCATGTCATCACCCACACCACCCGGCGCCGACGCGGCGCCGCCGTCGGTCGGCCCCGGCGGCCCCCGCGAGTACGGCGTCTTCCTGCCGAACGCGGCGGGCGGCTGGCTGGTCTCGACGACCGCGCCCTACCCGCCGGCCGACTACGACCACAACAAGCGCATCGCTCGGCTGTCGGAGGAGGTCGGCCTCGACTTCGTGATGGCGATGTCGAAGTGGCGCGGGTTCGGCGGCTCGACCGACCACTGGGGCGAGACCATCGAGTCGATGACCATGATGGCGGGCATCGCCGAGGCCACCGAGCGGGTGAAGATCTGGGCGACGGTGCACGCGAACATGCAGCACCCGGCGTTCGCCGCGAAGGTGTTCACGACGCTGCAGCAGATCAGCGGCGGGCGCGCCGGCATGAACATCGTCAACGGCTCCTACGCCGACGAGTTCGAGCAGATGGGCCTGTGGACCGCGCTCAGCCGCGAGGAGCGCTACCGCATGACCGCGGAGTGGACCCACCTCGTCGACCGCCTCTGGTCGGAGGACTCGGTGACCCACGAGGGCGAGTTCTTCACCCTCGACGACTGCCAGTCGCGGCCCCACCCGAGCCCGCGCCCCACCGTCATCAACGCGGGAACCTCGGCCGCCGGCCGCGCCTACCAGGCCGAGTACGTCGACGGCGCCTTCCTCGGCGCCGACACGCTCGACGAGATGCGCGACTCCTCGCGCGACGTGCACGAGCGCGCCGCCGCCCTCGGCCGCACGGTCAAGACGTACACGATGCTCACCGTCGTGCTCGGCGACGACGACGCGGAGGCCGAGCGCCGGGCCGAGGAGTACGGCCGCGGCATCGACCGCGTGGCGCTGGCGAACATGCGCCGCTCCTGGGGCATGCCCGAGGAGCGGGCGCTCGCCTGGGCCGAGGGGGCCGACGGCCAGCAGGCCTTCCAGACCGTCTACGTGGCCGGCGGGCCGGAGCGGGTGACCGAGCACATCCTGTCGGTCGTCGAGACCGCCGAGCTCGACGGGCTCATGCTCATCTTCCCCGACTATCTCGCCGACCTGCCGGTCTTCGGCGAGAAGGTGCTGCCCGAGCTGCGGCGGCGCGACGGCCGTGCGGCAGGTGCGGCATGAGCGACGAGCTCGCGACCGTGCGTGCCGAGGCCCTCGCCGCCACCGGCTCCCCCGCCCTGCTCGTCATCGACGTGCAGCGCGACTTCGCCGACCCGGCGCTGCTCGCCTCCTGGGGCGTCGACGAGGCGGGGCTCCGCTCCGTCGCCGACGCGATCTCGCGCACGGCCGCGCTGGTGACCGCGGCGCGGGAGGCCGACGTGCCCGTGGTGTGGGTGGAGCTCGCCTACGACACCTCGCGGCCGTGGCGCGCGAGCGCGTGGCTGCGCACTGGGTCGCCCGACTCCCCCACCGGCGACTTCCCGTGCGTGCAGGGCACGCCGGGTGCCGAGTGGTGGGGGCTGTCGCCGCTGCCCACCGAGCTGCGGGTGCGCAAGCGCTTCTACAGCGGCTTCGCCGGCACCGGGCTGGCAGCGGTGCTCGACGAGCTCGGCACCGGCTGGCTCGCGGTCGCCGGCCTCACCACCGAGTGCTGCGTGCTCGCCACGGTGACGGATGCGGCCCAGCACGACTACCCCGTCATCGTCGCCCGCGACGCCACGGCCGCCTACACCGCCGAACTGCACGAGTCGGCGCTGGCGAACATGGCGCTGAACTCGGCCGACGTGCGGTCGGGCGACGAGATCGAAGCGCTGTGGGGGGCGCTGGCGGCTGAGGCGGTGACCTCGTGAGCGGCATGCACACCGCCTTCGATCTCTCCTTCGCGCACACCGAAGGCCGTTGGGCCCGACCCGGGTCGTGGGTGGGCGCCCCCTTCCCCGACGTGCGCATCTACCAGGAGATCGCTCGCACGGCGGAGCGGGCGGGCGTCGACCTGCTGTTCTTCGGCGACGGCAGCGGCATCCCCGACACCTGGCGGGGGTCGATGGATGCGGCGGTCGAGTGGGGCATCCAGTGGCCACGGCACGACATGGGCCCGGTGGTCGCCTCGATGGCGGCGGTGACCGAGCACATCGGGTTCGGGCTGACCTACTCGTCGACCTTCGCGCATCCGTTCACCGTGGCGAGGCTGCTCAACTCGCTCGACCACGTCACCGGCGGGCGGCTCGCCTTCAACGTCGTGGCCTCGGCGCGCGGTGCCGACGCGGCGAACTACGGCTTCGCCGAGCGCATGGACCACGACGAGCGCTACGACCGCATGAGCGAGTTCATGACCGTCTGCCGGGCGCTGTGGGCCTCGGTGCCGGCCGAGGCCATCGTGGCCGACCGCTCGACGGGACGGTACGCGGATGCGGCACTCGTGCATCCGATCGATCACGTCGGCACGCACTTCCGCGTGAAGGGGCCGCTCGCGAGCGCGCCGAGCCCGCAGGGCTGGCCCGTGCTCGTGCAGGCCGGCAACTCGCCGAAGGGCATCGCCACCTCGGCCGAGTTCGTCGAGCTCGTGTTCGGATTCGGCGGGAGCGTGGCGGGCCAGCAGCGGCACCGGGCGGCACTGGATGCGGCGCTCACGGCGGCGGGGCGCGATGCGTCGGCGGTGGGCATCCTCTGGGCGACGCAGGCGATCGTCGGGCGGAGCGCGCGCGAAGCCGCCGAACGGCGCGACGAGGTGGCGGCGTTCTGGCACCCGGAGGCCGTCGGCGCGTTCCTGTCGCACAACGTCGGGTTCGACTTCTCCACACTGCCTTCGCGGTTCACACTCGATGAGCTCGTTGCCGAGATCACGCGCGTGAACGGGGCGCAGGGCGGCTTCGTGGGTGCGCTCGTGGGCGAGCTCGGCGGCGCGGCCTCGATCACGCGCGACGAGTTGTTCGAGCACGGGTGGCGGCACGCCACAGGGCTCGACCACACGCTGTGTGGCACCGCGAGTGAGGTGGCCGACGCGCTCGAGGAGAACTTCGCGGCGACCGGGAGCCGGGGCGGGTACATGTTCGCGAGTCCGCTCGCGGCGCCGTCGGGGTACGGCGACCTCTCGGAGCTGCTCGTGCCGGAACTGCGGCGGCGCGGGGCGCTCGCGCCGCGGTACCCGGGGAGGACGCTGCGGGAGAACCTGGCCGCCTGAGCTCGGGGCCTTACTGCAGTTCGTGACCGTGTGCAGCGTCTCCCGGCTCGATGGTCTCTTCCGACACGACGAGACCGAAGTTCGTGTTGGCAGAGAGGGCGAGGGTCTCGGCCCACTCCCGGTTGATGCGGGGCGGTCGGGAGCCCTCGTAGCGGAAGCGGATGGGCATACCGCTGTCGACCCAGATGGCGTTGCGCCCGTTCCCCTCCTCGGGCGGGATGACCCAGGAGAGGAAGAAGCTCTCGTTGCGGCGGAGCTTCATACCGATCACGGCCTGGAGATGTGCGAGCAGCCTGTCTGACAGCTCGAACCGCGCGTCGCCACCGTAGAACAGTGTTCCGATCGAGCCTCTCCTCCTCACTTTGGGCTGCGTCCAAAATATCGCAGATCACAGTCGTCACGCGAAGTCAAGGTGCCAGGGTTGACAGGCGGCTCGCGTAGGGTTCGGTGTATGTCGTATCGCACCAAGGCCCTCCTCGAGGAATGGGTGCGCGAGTTCCAGACCGAGGGCCACCAGGTCGCCGGAGCCCTGGAGGTGATCGCGCAAGACGGGTCGGACGGTTCCGACACCGGCCTCGTCGTGGTGCGCCTCGAGAGCATCTCGAACGACCTCTACATGCAGCCCGTGGCCATCGGCAACCCGCACTGGGAGGTGACCATCGTTCCCTTCGAGGCCGACCTGGTGCTGAGCCCGCAGGAGCTGCTCGCCCTCAACGCCGAGCTCGCCATCACCGCGGCGCTCTGCACCTTCCTCGAGCACAAGTCGCAGGAGCACGACGATCAGGTTCAGCGCGAGCGCTCCGGCTGAGGGGCTTCAGCCGGGCAGCTTCGGTCGGGTCGGCTGCGTCAGCCTGCGGCTTTTCTCACGAGCGAGGCGATGCGTTCCGCGGATGTCTCGTCGATGCGGGTGAGGGCGTAGGCGGTCTCCCACAGGCCGCTCGTGTCGTCGAGCGCTGCCGCCGAACTGAACCCGAGCGTCGAGTACCGCTCCTTGTCCCCCACGCCACTGCGGAAGAACACGACCACCTTCCCGTCACGCGCCCACCCCGGCTGCCCGTAGTAGAGCTTCGGCTGCAGCTCGGGAGCCGCCTCCGCGACGATCGCGTGAAGCCGCTCGGCCATCGCCCGGTCCCCCGCGTCCATCGCCGCGATCTTCGCCGCTTGGGCGTCGGCGTCGGCCTTCGCCTTTTCGGCAGCCTTGCCCTGACGCGCCTGCGCCTTGAGCTCCGCGGCCCGCTCCTTCATCGCCCGCCGTTCCTCGGCAGAGAAGCTTCCCTCATCTGATCGGGCGGCAGTCATGATGGTCGTCCTTTCCTCGGCGACGGATGTTGATGCTGACTGACTCCACGGTAGCGCCCGGATGCGTCACCGAATTCTCGAAAACTGCTCGATGCGGCGGGCGGTGACCCGCATCCCTGTTCCCTGTCCACCCGGCGTGGCATCCCGCATCCGGCGGCGACGCCCATCCGGCGGTGCCGCGCTTCCGGCCCGAGCGCATTCGGCCGTGGCGCGCATCCGGCGGCGTGCACCCGGGTGCTCACCGTTCACCCGCACGGCGGCCAGCATCTTGTGCTCCCCGCTCACCGCACAGCGGCGCGCATCCTGCGGCGGCGTGTACCCGGCGTGGCGCGCATCCGGCCGTAGCGCACCCGGCCGTGGCGCGCATCCGGCGGCGTGCATCCGGTGCTCCGCGTTCGCCCGCACGGCAGCCAGCATCCGGCGCTGGCGTACCCCCGGCGTGGCTCGCGCGCAGTGCCGCCGACTACCGGCGGTGGCGCGCATCCGGTGCTGTCAGCGGGCGGCGGCCCGGGTGAGAACCAGGAGGTCGAGCCGGCCTTGCTGCACCAGGTCGTCGCGCTGGTTGCGCAGGGAGACGAGGCGTTCGACGACGCCGGTGTCGCCCTTCGAGGTGAGGCGGGTGCCGACGATCTCGACGGTGCAGGTGAGGGTGTCGCCGATGAAGACGGGGGCGACGAAGCGCCAGCCGTCGATGCCGAGCAGGGCGACCGCGCTGCCTTCGAACACGCCCGTGCGCGCGATGAGGCCGAGGCTGAGCGAGGTGCCGTAGAGTCCGTGCACGACGCGTTGGCCGTAGCGGGTGCCCGCCGCGAACTCGACGTCGGTGTGCACCTGGTTGTTGTCGTTCGTGAGCGCGGCGAACATCACGACGTCGGTCTCGGTGACGGTCTTGCCCGGGCTCACGAACACCTGCCCGACCTCGAGGTCGTCGAAGTAGTGCACCATTCCCCCACGATATCGCGCTCCTGCACAGGGCTTCTGCCCTCCACAGCCCTGCCCTGACTTGAGAATTCCCTGGCCAACGGCGGGCCGGGAGCCGATCATCGACGGATGCTGCTGCTCGATGCACTCGTCGCGAGGGGAGGCGTCGCCTCACTGGGCCACCTCGTCGATGAGCTCGGCGTGTCGACCCGCGAGGTGCGCGCGTCGGTGCGCCGGGGCGAGGTGGTGCGCGTGAGGCAAGGGTGGCTCGCGCTCGCCGGCGCCGACCGCGAACTCGCCGGTGCCGTGCGTGTCGGAGGTTGCCTGAGCTGCACCTCGGTGCTCCGGCGGCACGGCATCTGGTGCGCGCACGACCGACGTCTGCACGTGCGGCTCGCTCCGAACGTGGGCAGGGTGAGATCGCCGCTCGATCGACGACTACCGCTGTCGCACGACCACGCCGTTCGCGTGCATCGCCCCGCCTGGGCGAGTGCGAGCACTCGAGCGGCCGACGACATCGTGACCGCTCTGGCGCAGGCCGTCGTCTGCCAGTCGCGCCTCGACGCCGTGGCGTCGCTGGACTCCGCACTCAACCAGCGACTGATCACACCCGCGCAGCTCGAGCAGGCGCTGGGTCTCCTTCCGGCGAAGCACCGGGCCTACGGCCTTCTCGTCGATGGGACAGCTCAATCCGGCCTCGAGACCAAGGCGCGACTCGCGCTGCGCAGCCGCGGTGTGCGCGTCCGCTCGCAGGTGTGGGTGCCCGAGGTCGGGCGCGTCGACCTCGTGGTGGGCGACAGGCTCGTGGTCGAGCTCGACGGCTGGGAATGGCACTCCCGCCCTGCCGACTTCGAAGAGGACAGGCGGCGCAGCCGCGGCCTCGCGGCCCAGGGCTTCCGCGAGCTGCGCTTCAGCTACCGTCAGGTCACCCACGACTGGGCCGAGTGCGAGCGCGTCGTGCTCGCCCTGGTGCGAGCCGACGAGCACCTCTGGCGCTCCCGACACGCCCGCCTGGTATGAGCATCCCGCCGCCGAGCCCCCGGAGGGCTCGAGCGCGCGATTCTCATACAGTTCGCACCACCTCCGCGCCAGTACGCACCATCTCTGCGCGGTTCGCGCCCAGACACCCGCCGCCGACCCGCGGCGCGGGCGACCGCGGCGGCGCGGCGCGCCTGCGCACGAGTGCGTCTGCCGCTGGCGCGGACGCCTTTGCGTGCACCAACGGTTCAGGGAGGTGCACCAACGGTATGAGGACGTGCACTGACGATATGAGAATCGGAATGCCGAGCCCCAGGGGAGCTCGGGCGCGCGATTCTCATACCTGTCGGCCGGCGACTGCGCGAGGAGCATGCCGTCGGCGCGCGAGCACCGCAGTCCGTGGCCCTGGCTGCGCCCGCGGCTCTGCGTGCGGGTGCGCCCGCGCCCGCGCGGACAGCTCCACACGCACGAACGGTATGAGGATCGGCACGCCGAGCCCCAGGGGAGCTTGAGCGCGCGATTCTCATACCGTTCGGCCGGCGTCTGCGCACGCGCGCGGGGAGCACTACACGCACGAACGGTATGAGGATTGGGGCGCCGAGGCCCGGGGGAGCTCGAGTGCGGGGTTCTCATACCGTTCGTGCAGCGTCGGTGCTGCTACGCACGGGCGGCAGGCACGCACGCACCCAGGGCGCACCCGCGGCGCGCGGGGCGCGGCGCGGGCGCGCGGGCGCGGCGGAGCCGCGCTACGCGGTGACGACTTGGGGGGTGCCGGTGACGTCGGTGGGCATGTCGGCGGCGAGGCGGTTGGCTTCTTCGATGAGGGTGGCGACGATGTCGGCCTCGGGGACGGTCTTGATGACCTCGCCCTTGACGAAGATCTGGCCCTTGCCGTTGCCGGAGGCGACACCGAGGTCGGCCTCGCGGGCCTCGCCGGGGCCGTTCACGACGCAGCCCATCACGGCGACCCGGAGCGGCACCGACATGCCCTCGAGCCCCTCCGTGACCTGGTTCGCGAGCGTGTACACGTCGACCTGGGCGCGCCCGCACGACGGGCACGACACGATCTCGAGCTTGCGCTCGCGGAGGTTGAGCGACTGCAGGATCTGCAGCCCCACCTTCACCTCCTCGGCCGGCGGGGCCGAGAGCGAAACGCGGATGGTGTCGCCGATGCCCTCCGCGAGCAGGATGCCGAACGCGGTCGAGCTCTTGATGGTGCCCTGGAACGCGGGCCCGGCCTCGGTGACACCGAGGTGCAGCGGCCAGTCGCCGCGCTCGGCGAGCAGCCGGTAGGCCTTCACCATGACGATCGGGTCGTTGTGCTTCACCGAGATCTTGAAGTCGTGGAAGTCGTGCTCCTCGAACAGCGACGCCTCCCAGATGGCGCTCTCCATGAGCGCCTCGGGCGTCGCCTTGCCGTACTTCTCGAGCAGCCGCGGGTCGAGCGATCCGGCGTTCACACCGATTCGGATGGAGACTCCCGCGGCCTTGGCGGCGGCGGCGATCTTGCCCACCTGGTCGTCGAACTTGCGGATGTTGCCCGGGTTCACGCGCACCCCGGCGCACCCGGCGTCGATCGCCGCGTAGACGTAGTTCGGCTGGAAGTGGATGTCGGCGATCACCGGGATCTGCGACTTCTTCGCGATGATCGGCAGCGCCTCGGCGTCGTCACGCGAGGGCACCGCGACCCGCACGATGTCGCAGCCGGATGCGGTGAGCTCGGCGATCTGCTGAAGCGTCGCGTTGATGTTCGGGGTGGGCGTCGTGGTCATCGACTGCACGCTCACGGGGGCGTCGCCACCGACCAGCACTTTGCCCACCTTGATCTGCCGCGACTTGCGACGGGGGGCGAGGGTCTCGGGCGGGGGCTTGGGCATCCCCAGGTTGATTGCTGGCACGGATTCAGTCTAGAACCGCTGTCTGAACGGCAGGCGTCAGCCGAAGATATTCACCGGCTTCACGATGTCGGCGTACACCAGCAGCGCGGTCATGCCGCCGAACAGGATGACGACCGCGAAGGTCAACGGCATGAGCTTCGCCGCGTCGACCGGCCCCGGGTCGCGGCGCCCGAACAGCTTCGCGAAGAAGCGACGGATGCCTTCCCACAGTGCCGAGACCACGTGCCCGCCGTCGAGCGGGGTGAGCGGCACCAGGTTGATGACGAAGAGCGCGATGTTGAGCGAACCGAGGAGGCCCAGCAGGCTCGCCGCCTTCGACTCGATCGAGATCGAGTCGAGCGAGGCGATCTCACCCGCGACGCGGCCGACGCCCACCACGCTGATGGGGCCGTTGATGTCGCGCTCCTCCGAGCCGAACGCCGCCTGCGCGACGTCGTACAGCCGCTGGGGCAGGTTGAGCACGATGCCCGCGGTGCCGGCGATGTTCTCCCCCACCATCGGCAGCACGGAGGTGACGGGCTGCGGAACCAGCTCCTGCGCGGCACCGATGCCCACGAAGCCCACCTCCTGGGTCTGGGAGGTACCGTCGGCGTTCTTCACCACCTCGCCCTCGTCGTCGGTGACGTAGCGCTCGGTGAGCAGCGGGGTGACCGTGAGGGAGACCTCCTGGCCGTCGCGCTCGACCACGAGCGGGAGCGCCTCGCCCGACGACTTCTTGATGATGTCGGTCGACTGGGCCCACGAGGTGATGGCGACACCGTCGAGGCTCACCAGCCTGTCGCCCGGCTTCAGGCCCGCGGCGGCACCCGGCGACTCCTGGTCGCCGGCCTCGCAGCTCTGGCGGTCGCTCGTGGCGGGCAGCACGCAGGCCGAGACGCTGCCGACCGTGGTGGAGGTCTGCAGCGTGCCGAAGCCCACGACGACGATGGAGAAGAACACGACGGCGAGCACGAGGTTCATGAACGGCCCGCCGAGCATGACGATGATGCGCTGCCACACCGGCTTGCGGTAGAAGGCGCGATCGTCGTCGTCGCCGATGGACTCCTGGGACTGGTCGCGTGCATCCTGCACCATCGACTGGAAGAACCCGGTGCTGTTCGCCCGGGCCTTGGCGCCGGCTCCCCGCGGCGGGAACATGCCGATCATCGAGACGTAGCCGCCGAGCGGGATGGCCTTCAGGCCGTACTCCGTCTCGCCGCGGCGGCGGGAGAAGACCGTCGGCCCGAAGCCGATCATGTACTGGGTGACCTTGATGCCGAACAGCTTGGCGGGCACCAGATGGCCGACCTCGTGCAGCCCGATCGAGATGGCGACTCCGACGGCGACGATGAGCACGCCGAGGATGAACTGCAGGACCGTTTCCACAGGAGGACACTACCCCGGGCCTCGGACACCGCGCTGACCGTAGGCTGGGCGCCGCATGTGCACTCGGCAAGAACGCGTCAGGCCGCCGCGATGAGCCGATCCGCCGTCGCCCGCGCCCAGAGCTCGGTCTCGGCGAGCGACTCCCGGGTGACCTCCTCCGACGGCATCTCATGCAGGTCGACCACCCGCGCCACCGTGTCGACGATGTCGAGGAAGCCGATGCGTCCGGCGTGGAACGCCGTCACCGCCTGCTCGTTGGCCGCGTTGAACACGGCGGGGTAGCTGCCGCCGGCGCGCCCCACCTTCTTGGCGAGCTCCACTGCCGGGAAGGCCTCGTCGTCGAGGGGCTCGAAGGTCCAGCTGTGCGAGGCGGTCCAGTCGATCGGGGCGCCGACGCCCGCGACCCGCGCCGGCCAGTTGATGCCGAGCGCGATGGGGAGCCGCATGTCGGGCGGCGACGCCTGCGCGATGGTCGACCCGTCGACGAACTCGACCATCGAGTGCACCACCGACTGCGGATGCACGGTGACCTCGATGTCGGAGAACGCCACGTCGAACAGCAGGTGCGCCTCGATGACCTCGAGCCCCTTGTTCACCAGGGTCGCCGAGTTGGTCGTGACCACGAGCCCCATGTCCCAGGTAGGGTGCGCGAGCGCCTCGCGCGGTGTCACCCCCGCCATCTCGGCGCGGCTCCGGCCGCGGAAGGGGCCACCGGATGCCGTGAGCACGAGCCGGGACACCTCGCCCGTCGTACCCGACCGCAGCGCCTGCGCGATGGCGGAGTGCTCGGAGTCGACGGGCACGATCTGCCCCGGCCGCGCGACGCTCTTCACCAGGTCGCCGCCGACGATCAGGCTCTCCTTGTTGGCCAGCGCGAGCACGCGGCCGGCCTCGAGGGTGGCGAGGGTGGGGCCGAGCCCCACCGACCCGGTGATGCCGTTCAGCACGACGTCGGCGTCGATGTCGCGCACCAGCTGCTCGGCCTCGAGCTCGCCGAGGCCGGTGTCGGCCACGCCGAACTCCGCCGCCTGAGCGTCGAGCGCCTCGCGGTTGCTGCCCGCGACGAGCCCCACCACCTCGAACCCTTCGGGGTTCGCCCTGATGACGTCGAGCGCCTGAACGCCGATGGAACCGGTGGAGCCGAGGATGATGACGCGTCGCACGCCCCCATCCTCCCACGCCGCCCTCCCCAGGGGAGGGCGGCTGCGCGCGGGCTAGGCGGAGGCGGTGGCCAGGATGTCGATCACGAACACGAGGGTGTCGGTGCCCGAGATGCCGGCCGCCGAGTTGCCCTCGGAGCCGTAGCCCTGGTCGGGCGGGATGATGACGAGCACCTGCGAGCCGACCGTCTGACCGATCATCGCCGCGGCGAAGCCGCTGACCACACCCGTGGTCTGGAAGGTGCGCGGGCCGCCCTGGCCCCAGCTCTGGTCGAAGACCTGGCCGCTGCCCCAGATGACGCCCTGGTACTGCACGGTGACGCTGTCGCCGTCGCCGACGACCGGGCCGTCGCCCTTCTTCAGCACCTCGGTCTTGAGCTCGGCGGGAGCATCCGTCGACGGGATCGACACGGTGGGCGCGCCGGAGTCGTCGAGCGTGACCGAGGGGAAGCCGTCTTGCGCGGGCTGGTCGACGCCCTCGGCGCGGGTGGGCACGATCGCCTCGATGTCGGCGACCATGACCATGGAGTCGTCGGCGCCGATGCCGAGCGACTGGTTGCCGGTGTCGCCGAAGGCGTCGGCGGGCGGGATGACCGCGACCACGCGCGAGCCCACGGTGGCGCAGTTCACGGCCTGCACGATGCCGGGGATGTACTGCGTGGCGTCGACGGTGAGCTGCAGCTGCGTGCCGCCCTCGTCGAGCGTCGAGAACGCCTTGTCGCCCGTGGTGCCGTTGTAGATGGTGAAGTCGATGGTGGCGAGCGACCCGGTCTCGAGCGCCTCGCCGTCGCCCTCGCTCACGACGGTGCGCTCAGTGGAGTCGACGGTGAGCGGACCCTGGAAGCTCGTGGTGGGCGCGGCACCGAAGTCACCCGTGACGGTGACGGCCTTCGACGCGCTGCCGTCGGTGGCGCAGGCGCTCGAGTCGGCGGCGTTGGTGGCGCTGTCGGTCGACCCGGCGGCGTCGTTCGACGTGCAGCCGGCCAGCAGCAGGGAGGCGGCGGCGACCGCGACGGCGAGTGCAGGGATTCTGCGCATGGTTCCTCTTCGTGAGAGTCGGGGGGAGGGGTTCAGTCTGGTCGACCCCCCTTGCAGCTAGCTGACCGCAGCCTGGGAGGCCGGGGCGGGGTTGCGGATGCCCGCGAAGGAGACCAGAGCGCCCGCCACGAAGAATACAGCGGTCACCAGCACCACCCGGTGGAAGCCCGCCAGGTCGAGCACGACCGAACCCGCCACGACGCTCGCGAGCGCCACCGAGATGAGTCCGGCCACCCGCGAGACCGCGTTGTTCACGGCCGAGGCGATGCCCGAGCGGGCGGGCTCGATGGCACCGAGGATGGCGCTCGTGAGCGGCGCCACGGTGATGGCCATGCCGAGGCCGAACACCACGACGGCCGGGAGCACCTGGGTGAGGTAGTCGGCGGTGTCGTCGAAGCGGAGCATGAGGAAGAACCCGCCGCCGGCCAGCAGCGGGCCGACGGTCATGAACAGGCGCGGCCCGAGCCGCCCGCTGAGCCTCCCGAACAGGCTCGACAGCCCGATGAGCAGGATGCTCGTCGGAATCATCGCGAACCCCGCCTCGGTCGCGCTGTACCCGGCCACCTGCTGCAGGAACACGGCGACGCTGAAGAAGCCGAGCGAGAGCGCACCGTAGATGAGGAAGGTCGACACGTTCCCCACCGAGAAGTTGCGCACCCGGAACAGCGACAGCGGCAGCATCGGCTGCGGGGCCCGGCGCTCGTGCACGACGAACAGCACCAGGGCGACCACCCCGACGACCAGGGGGACGAAGACGACCGGCGACCCCCATCCGAAGTTCACCTGCTCGATGAGGGCGAAGACGGGGAGGCCGAGGCCGACGACGCCGAGCACGGCGCCCAGCACGTCGACCCGGGCGCCCGGCGCGTGGTGCGCGTCGGAGTCGAGCCTCGCCAGCAGCACGACGGTGACGACGATGGGCAGCACGTTGATGCCGAACACGAGCCGCCAGGAGAGCTGGTCGACGAGCACGCCGCCGAGGATGGGGCCGGCGATGTTGGCGACGCTGGTGAACGCCGTCCAGGTGCCGATGGCGCGCGCCTGCGGCGGCCCCGAGAAGGTGGCGAGGATGAGCGCGAGCGAGCTCGGCACGAGCAGCGCCCCGGCGACACCCTGCAGCCCCCGCGACACGATGAGGAACTCGATGGTGGGCGCGAAGGCGCACAGGAGTGACGTGACGCCGAAGCCGACGAGCCCGACCAGCAGCACCTTCTTGCGGCCGAACACGTCGGAGAGCGACCCGGCGAGCAGGATGACGGCCCCGAGCGTGAGCAGGTACGCGTCGACCACCCACTGCTGCGCCGACAGCTCTCCGCCGAGGTCGCGGCTGATGGCGGGCAGCGCCACATTGATGACCGTCGCATCGAGGAACGACACGAACGCCGAGAGGATGGCGACCGTCAGCACGAGTCGCTGCTGAGGGGTGCTGGGTGCTGCCATGCGCTCAGTCAAGTGCATCGGAGCCGAATTGGCGACCGGAGGCTACTCTCGGAGCATGACGGCTCGGGGGTGGGATGCTCGGGCCGATGCCGCCCAGCATGCCCTCACCCGCCTGTTCGGCCCTCGCCCGCTCTGGCCCGGGTGGCGCAACACCTCACCGTTCCGCCTGCGTGACGCCGCGACCCTGAACTACTGGTGGCGGGCGCACCTCATCGAGGTGCGGGTCGACGCCTTCGAGCGCACGGGCGACCCGCTGTGGCTGGCGAGCGCCCTGCGCGTGCGCACCGCGCTGCTCCGGCGCAACCGGGGCCTGTTCAACGACTACTTCGACGACATGGGCTGGCTCGGCATCGCCCTGCTGCGGCTGCACCGCGCCTCGGGCGATGCCCGCTGTCTCGACGACGCGATCGCGCTCTGGCGCCACATCCAGCGCGCCGGCTGGCAGGCCTCGGGCACCGCCGGCGTGCCGTGGCGGGTGCAGCAGTTGCAGTACAAGAACGCGCCCTCGAACGGCACCTTCGCCCTCCTCTCGGCGCGCCTCGGCGCGCTCACCGGTGCGCGCGAGTTCGGCGACTACGCGGCCGCGACGCTGCGCTGGTTCGACGACGCGGGGCTCGTCGACCCGGGCAGCGGGCTGGTCTTCGACGGCGTGAACCGCCTCGGCGACGGCGCGATCGACACCGACTGGGTGTTCAGCTACTGCCAGGGCCTCTACATCGGTGCGCTCGTCGAGCAGTACCGCGGCTCGGGACGCACCGAGCCGCTCGACGCCGCGGTGCGCACCGCGGTCACGGCGGTGCGTCGGCTCGCCCCGTCGGGCGTCATCGACTCGGAGAACTCGCGGTTCGACCAGCGGGCGGGCGGCGACGTCGGCCTGTTCAAGGGTGTGTTCGTGCGCTACCTCGGCGAGCTCGTGCCCCTCCTCCCGTCCGCGTCAAACGACCACCGGATGCTCGCCGGCTTCGTGCGCGACACCACGGATGCCCTGTGGTCGGGGATGCGCGCATCCGCCGGTCTTCGTGCGGCCGACGTGTGGGGTGCTCCTCCCCCGGCGCGGACGTTCCTCTCCACCCAGCTGAGCGCGACGATGGCGCTCGAGGTGCGGGCGCGCCTGGAGGCGCTCAGTCCGGAGGGATGACGGTGACCCGCAGCTCGAGCCGCTCGGCCGACTCCACCCGCACGACGGCGTGACGCGAGGTGTCGACCCCCGGCGGGCCCGAGAGCGGGCGGAGGCCGGGGAGGGCGTCGACGTCGACGGTGAAGGTCTGCTCGCCGCCGACGGCGGTCGGCCGACGGGCAGCCTCCGGGTCGAGGAACGACCGGAACGCCGGGTCGGCGACACCCACCTCGAGGCGCACCGGGCCGGTTCGGGTCACGGCGACCGCGGTGAGTTCGACGGTGCGGGCCAGGGCGACGTGGGCGCGCGCATCCGAATCCCCGTAGCTCTGCGCGAACCGCGCGAGTGCGTCGCGGCGGAAGGCCTCGCCGAGCGACCCGCGCAGGGTGCGCCCGCTGAGGTACAGCGCGACCGGCTGCGCGTGCGGCCGATCAGCCGGCATCGACCACCGCGGTGGGCTCGTGGTGCACCGGGAAGTTCACCGAGTTCGCGATGAAGCACACCGCGCTCGCCTCGTGGTGCATGGCTGCAAACTCCTCGGGGTCGACCGGGGCCTCCGTGGTGACCACGGGGCGCAGCGTCACCGAGGTGAAGCGGCCGCCCTCGCCCTCCTGCTCCATCGTGCCTTCGGCCTCGTCGCGGTACGCGGTGACCACGACCCCGTGCTTCACGGCGACGTGCAGGAAGGAGAGCATGTGGCACTCGGCGAGGGCTGCCAGCAGGAACTCCTCGGGGTTCCAGCGGTCGGCCTCGCCGTGGAAGGTGCGGTCGGCGGAGGCGGCGATGGGATGCTTGCCCTCCGCCGTCACC
This sequence comes from Herbiconiux sp. SALV-R1, assembly GCF_013113715.1. Classification (GTDB taxonomy): domain Bacteria; phylum Actinomycetota; class Actinomycetes; order Actinomycetales; family Microbacteriaceae; genus Herbiconiux. The sequence continues at coordinate 1,275,335 of NZ_CP053344.1, read as the reverse complement.
TCGCTGGTGCGGCCGTAGTCGCGGTAGCCGCTCGTGCCGCTGCCGCGATTGCCGAGCCAGGCCACATCCACCCTGTAGTGATGCTCACGATTCACACGGCCATGCTAGCCGTCGCCGCTTCGGGCGCCGATCTAGACTTGGAGCACTATGACTGACACCCTCGACGCCCAGCTTCTCTCGGTTCCCCAGGAGCGGAAGATCGTGACCGCGATCCCCGGTCCGAAGTCGGAGGAGCTGCAGCGACGACGCCTCGCCGTCGTGCCGCCGGGGGTGTCGAGCGCGCTTCCCGTCTACATCCAGAAGGCGCACGGTGCGATCATCGTCGACGTCGACGGCAACCAGTTCATCGACCTGGGCGCCGGCATCGGCGTCACCACCATCGGCCACACCGACGCCGCCGTGGTGGCCGCGGCGGCCGAGCAGCTGGGTGACGTCACCCACACGCTGTTCACCATCACCCCGTACGAGGAGTACGTGCGGGTGGCCGAGCTGCTCGCCGAGCACACCCCCGGTGACTTCGCGAAGCGCACCGTGCTCGTGAACTCGGGCGCCGAGGCGGTGGAGAACGCCGTGAAGATCGCGCGCAAGCACACCCGCCGCGCCGGGGTCGCCGTGCTCGAGCACGCTTACCACGGCCGCACCAACCTCACGATGGCCATGAACTTCAAGGCGGCACCCTACGCCACCGGCTTCGGGCCCTTCGCCGGCGACGTCTACCGCGCCCCGAACTCCTACCCCTACCACGACGGTCTGTCGGGGGCCGAGGCGGCCGCGCGCACCATCGCGTACCTCGAGAAGACGGTCGGCGCCTCCGACCTCGCCTGCCTCGTGGTCGAGCCCATCCAGGGCGAGGGCGGCTTCGTCGTTCCCGCGGAGGGCTACCTTCCCGCGCTGCAGGAGTGGTGCACGGCCGAGGGCATCGTGTTCATCGCCGACGAGATCCAGAGCGGCATGGCCCGCACCGGCGCCTGGTTCGCCAGCGAGCACTTCGGGCTCGTGCCCGACATGGTGCTGAGCGCCAAGGGCATCGCGGGTGGCCTGCCGCTCGCCGGTGTCACGGGCCGCGCCGAGATCATGGACTCCGCCCAGCCCGGCGGCCTCGGCGGCACCTTCGGCGGCAACCCCGTCGCGGCTGCGGCGGCGATCGCCGTGTTCGAGCAGCTCGAGACCGGCGAGGGCTTCGAGTCGGCCCGCCGCATCGAGCGCGTGCTCGTCGAGGGGCTGCAGAAGCTCGCCGACCGCTACGACATCGTGGGCGAGATCCGCGGCATCGGCGCGATGGTGGCCATCGAGCTCGTGCAGCCCGGCACCGCCGGCACCACCAAGGCGCCGAACGCCGAGGCCGTGAGCGCCGTCGTGGCGTACGCGGCGCAGCACGGTGTGCTGCTGCTGAACGCCGGAACCTACGGCAACGTGCTGCGCTTCCTGCCGAGCCTCGCCATCAGCGACGAGCTGCTTCTCGACGCCCTCGCGGTGATCGAGGAGGCGTTCGCGCAGCTCGGCGCGTGAGCGTGGCGGCGGATGCGGGTGCCGGCCCGGCCGGCGCGGGCGCGACCCCCGGCACGGCCGGCATCGACGAGAGCGTCGAGCTGGCGGTGCTCGAGCGCAGCGGCTTCGTGGAGTCGCGGCACATCGGCTCGGCCGTGCTGCTCGACGCCGCGGGCGAGGTCGCGGTCCGCCTCGGCTCCCCCAAGTCGCCCGTGTACCCGCGCTCGTGCATGAAGCCGTTCCAGGCGCTCACGGTGCTCGAGGCCGGGGTGGAGCTCGACCCGGTGCAGACGGTGCTCGCCACCGCGAGCCACGCGGCCACCGCACGGCACGTCGAGGTGGTCGAGTCGATCCTCGCCAAGGCGGGCCTCGGCGCCGAGGCCCTCGGCTGCCCGGCCGACTGGCCCGGCGACTCGGGTGCCCGCGACGAGCTCGTGCGGGCGCACGGGCACAAGCAGCGCGTCTTCATGAACTGCTCGGGCAAGCACGCCGCCATGCTGCTCGCGTGCGTCGAGAACGGCTGGGACACCGCGAGCTACCTCGACCCCGCGCATCCGCTGCAGCAGAGCATCGTCGCGACCGTCGAACGCGAGACCGGCGAGCCGATCGCGCTCTCCGGGGTCGACGGATGCGGTGCACCGGTTCACGCGATGTCGCTCGTCGCCCTCGCGCGGGGCATCGGGCGCATCCGTCGTGCCTCGGAGGGCCCGGCGAAGCAGCTCACCGAGAGCATCCTCGCGAACGGCTGGGCCATCGACGGCCCCGGCCGCGCCAACACGGTCGTGATCGACCGCCTCGGCGTGGTCGCGAAGCTCGGCGCGGAGGGCGTCATGGTGATGGCCACCCCCGACGGCTCCTCCGTCGCGGTCAAGATGCTCGACGGCAGCCTCCGCGCCGCCTCCCTCGTCGCGCTCACCCTCCTCGCCCGCCACGGCGCGATCACCGCGCAGCAGGTGGAGTCGCTCGTGCCCGACCTCGACCTCGCCGTCTACGGCGGGGCCGACGTCGTGGGCAGCATCCGCGCCACGATCTGAGCGGGGCGAGGGACGCCCGCAGCCGGCGCTGCTGCTAGGCGCTCTCGCGCGCCAGTCGTTTCTGACGAGCGGCCCGGGTGACCTGCACGACGATCACGATCACGATCGCGAGCAGGAACACGGCCGAGGCGATGACGTTGACCTGGGCGGGAATGCCGCGGGCGGCGGCGATGTAGATGAACTTCGGGAAGGTGTCGACGGAGCCGGAGTTGAAGTTCGTGATGATGAAGTCGTCGAAGCTGAGCGCGAACGACAGCAGGGCGGCGGCCGCGATGCCGGGCACGAGCAGCGGGAAGGTGATGCGCCAGAACACCTGCGACGGCGACCCGTACAGGTCGCGACCCGCCTCCTCGAGCGCGGGGTCGAGCGACGCCACACGCGCCTTCACGGTGACCACCACGAAGCTGATGCAGAACATGGTGTGGGCCAGGATGATGGTGCCGAGCCCCTTCTCGACGCCCACCGTGAGGAACTGGGCGGCGAGACCGGCGCCCAGCACCACCTCGGGTGTCGCCATCGGCAAGAAGAGCAGCAGGCTGATGGCCGAGCGGGCCCTGAACCGGTAGCGCACCAGGGCGATCGCGATGAGCGTGCCGAGCGCCGTGGCGAGCACCGTCGCGGTGAGCCCCACGATGATGCTGTTCGCGAAGGCTTCGCACAGACCCTGGGTGTTGCACACCGTCGTCCACTTGTCGAGGGTGAACCCCTGCCAGGCGATGTTGAGCTTGCCCGAGTCGTTGAACGAGAACACCAGGGTGTAGAGGATCGGGATGAGGAGGAAGACGAGCGCGATGATCGTGTAGACCCAGAGGCCGATGCCCTTGCCGCGCTTCATACCAGCTCCTCCGTTCCGGAGCGGCGCACGTAGACGCCGACGATGATGAGGATGACCGCCATCAGCACGATCGACAGCGCCGCCGCGATGGGGTAGTTCTGCAGCACCAGGAAGTTCGCTTCGATCGCGTTGCCCACCATCGCCGTCGACGACGAACCGAGGAAGTCGCGGCTGGCGTTGATGTAGTCACCCGCGGCCGGGATGAACGTGAGCAGTGTTCCCGACACGATGCCGGGCATCGACAGCGGGATGGTGACCTTACGGAACACCGTGAAGGGGCTCGCGTAGAGGTCGGCACCCGCCTCGAGGTAGCGCACGTCGAGCCGCTCGAGCGTGGCGTAGAGCGGCAGCGTCATGAACGGGATGAAGTTGTAGGTGAGGCCGAAGATCACCGAGAACGCCGTGCCGGTGAGGTGCCCGTCGGAGGGCAGGATCGCCACCGACTTGAGGAACACCACGATCGGGCCCTCGTCGGACATGATCTGCTTCCAGGCCAGCGTGCGCAGCAGGAAGCTGATGAAGAACGGCGCGATCACCAGGGTGAGCAGCAGGCTCTGCACCAGCGGGAAGCGCCTGGCCTTCACCCCGATGAGGTAGGCGATGGGGTAGCTGATGACCAGGGCGAGCACGGTCGCGATGAGCGCGAAGCCGAAGGCGCGGAGGATGAGCGGGAGGTACTCCCCCACGGCGTCGACGTAGTTCTGCCACTGGAAGCCGGGCACGTAGTCGCCGATGTCGCCGTAGAGGTCGGGCTGTTGGAACGAGGTGATGACCAGCGAGATGAGCGGTGCCAGGAAGAACAGCATCAGGTAGGCGATGCCCGGCAGGAGCAGCACCAGGGCGATTGCGCCGCGCTTCCGCGGCGCCTGCTCGACCGCGGGGGCGGCCGAGAACGCGGTGAAGGCCATGCTCGCCGCCTACGCCTGCTCGAGTTCTTCCTCGAGCGCGATGCGGCGCTGGAGGGCGATCGACTCGGTGGAGGCGTCGGGCACGAAGCGCGGAACCGCCTCGGGGTCGTCGTCGAGGCCGAAGCCGTGGTCGGCGTTCCACGACAGCCACACCTCGGCACCGGCCGAGACGACGGGCCCGAACACCATGTTCTGCGCGAACACGACGAGCTCGCCGATGCCGGGCACCTCGACGAGGTACTGGGTGCTCACGCCCGAGAAGGACACATCCGTCACCCGGCCGGGGCCGAGCACGTTGCGGCCGGCTTCCGCGGCGGGCGCCTCGGTAAGCAGCGTCACCTTCTCGGGCCGCACGCCGATGGCGATGTCGCCGCTCTGCCGGGCGGCGCGGGAGCGCGGCACCACGATCGGCACTCCGCCCACGTCGACGGTGATGTGGTCGGAGGTCGAGCCCACCACCGTGCCCGTGAACAGGTTCGACTGGCCGAGGAAGTTCGCCACGAAAGCCGTGCGCGGCAGCTCGTAGAGCTCCTCGGGGGCGCCCATCTGCTCGATGCGGCCCTTGTTCATCACGGCAACGGTGTCGGCCATGGTCATGGCCTCCTCCTGGTCGTGAGTGACGTGCAGGAAGGTGAGGCCCACCTCGGTCTGGATGGTCTTCAGCTCCAGCTGCATCTGCCGGCGGAGCTTCAGGTCGAGGGCACCGAGCGGCTCGTCGAGCAGCAGCAGCGCCGGGCGGTTCACCACGGCGCGGGCGAGCGCCACGCGCTGCTGCTGCCCGCCCGAGAGCTGGGCCGGGCGGCGCGAGGCGAGGTGGTCGAGTTCCACCAGCTTGAGTGCTTCATGGGCCTTGGCCGTCGCATCCGCGATCTTGCGCCGCTTCAGCCCGAAGGCGACGTTCTCGAGGATCGACATGTGCGGGAACAGCGCGTACGACTGGAACACCGTGTTCACCGGCCGCTGGAACGGCTTCGTGGCGGTGACGTCGGAGCCGCCGATGAGGATGCTGCCCGAGGTCGGCTCCTCGAGCCCCGCGACCAGGCGGAGCGTCGTGGTCTTGCCGCAGCCCGAGGGGCCGAGCAGGGCGAAGAAGGAACCGGCGGGGATGGTGAGGTCGAGCTGCTCGATGGCGGTAAAGCCCGGGAAGCGCTTGGTGATTCCGCGCAGCTCGAGGTCGGCGCCGCTCTCGGCGAAGGATGCGGTGGCCATCAGCTGCCCAGCAGCACCTTCTGGAACTGGGCCTGGTAGTCGTTCTCCTCCTGCGGGGTGAGCGTGCGGAACACGTGCACCGTCTCGAGGGTCGACTCGTCGGGGAAGATGAGCTGGTTCGAGGCCAGCTCGGGGTCGATGGCGTCCATGGCCTCCTTGGCGCCCACGACCGGGGTCACGTAGTTCACCCAGGCGGCGAGCTCCGCGGCGACCTCGGGCTCGTAGTAGTAGTTCATGACGGCCTCGGCGTTGCCCTTGTGGGCCGAGCCCATCGGCACGACGAAGGTGTCGTTCCAGAGCGTGCCCCCCGCATCCGGGATCGCGAACTCCCACTTGTCGCCCGCGGTGGCGTTGAGGCTCGTGATGTCGCCCGACCAGCAGATGGCGGCGTAGGTGTCTTCCGACTGCAGGTCGTTGAGGTAGGCGTTGCCCTTGATGTTGCGGATCTGGCCGTCTTCGACCTGCTTCGTGAACGCATCCATCGCGTTGGCGAACTCGTCGTCGCCCCACTCGCCCGTGATGTCGGTGCCCTGGCTCAGCATGATGAGGCCCATGGTGTCGCGCATCTCGCTGAGCACGCCCACGCGGCCCTTGAGTGCCGAGTCCCACAGGTCGTCGACGCTGGCGAGACCGTTCGGCACCTTCTCCTTGTTCCAGCAGATGCCGGCGAAGCCGCCCTGCCACGGCAGGGAGTGGCTGCGGCCCTTGTCGAAGTCGGGGTTCGCGAAGGCCTCGGAGAGGTTCGCGATATTCGGGATGTTCGCGTGGTCGAGCTCTTGCACGTAGCCGTTGCGCACGAGGCGGGCGACCATCCAGTCGGTGAGGCAGACGGTGTCGGCGCCGATGTCCTGCCCCAGCGCGAGCTGGTCTTTGACCTTCGCGTAGTAGCTGTTGTTGTCGTCGACCGCGACGTTGTAGGTGACGGTGATGCCGGTCTCGTCTTCGAAGCCGATGAGGGTGGGGTAGTTGCCGTCGTCGTCCTCGTCCATGTAGGCGGGCCAGTTGTCCCAGGTGAGGGTCTTCTCGCTGGCCGAGAGGTCTTTGGCCGGGGTGAGCTCCTTGCGCTCGCCTCCCGAGCACGCGGCGAGCGCGAGGGCCGTGGCACCGAAGCCGGCGGCACCGAGGAAGCCGCGTCGCGAGAGCTGGAGCGCCCTCGCCTTCTGCAGCGCCTGCGAGTGCCTGATCGCCTGGATGATCATCGGGTCGTGCGGGGTTCTCGGAGTCATGACTCGTCGCGCCTTCCTCATCGTGCGGGCTGTGATGACCCGCCCGCGTCGGTGCAGGCGATCGCGGGCGAGTAGGAAGAGACTGGCACAACGCCCGGCTCGACCGACAGTCCCCACGACGGATTCGGCAAGCTGTTACAGGGAATTTACGAATTCCGTGCGTGGTGATGGAGAAAACCGACGATTCCGTCGGTGGTGACGGATGCGCGGCTCGCGTCGCTCAGTGCACGTCGAGGTGCTCGTCGCCGATGCCGATGCGGGTGCCGCGCGGGGCGATGGTCCACTCGCCGGCGGCGAGCTCGACGGGCTCCCCGGTGTCGGCACCGAGGCGGGTGCCGTTGGCCGAGCCGCGGTCGCGCACCCAGAACTGCTCGCCGTCGACCCCGAACTCGAGGTGGGTCTTCGAGACGCTGCGCTGCGGGTCGATGATCTGCACGAGGTAGTCGATGTGCTCGTCGGGTGCGGGAACGGGGTTCCGGCCCACCAGGCCGCTGCCCGAGACGCGCACGCTCTCCCCGGTGCTGAAGACGAGGCTGAAGGTCGCGCCCGTGCGGGGCGCGGCGTGGGCGCGGGTGGGCTGCTCGCGGCGGGGCTGCTGCTGCGGGAGATCGGCCGGGTGGGCGGCCGGGTGGGCGGGAGCGGCGGGCGCTGCCGTGCGAGCCGGCGTGCGAGCCGGGGCGCGGGTTGCGCTGCCGAGTTCACCGCGGATGGCCGCGAGGAGGGCGGCCCGGTCGTGGTGGGCGGTGTCGCCGAGGGTGGGTCGCGGCGCGATCGCCGAGGTTCCGCACTCGCCGCACAGCAGCGCACCGGCGCTGAGTGGCGTGCCGCAGGTTCTGCACTTCACGGGACGTCTCGCCTCTTCCTGTCCCTGCCATGATACGTGCGCACCGATCGGAGGGAGACCCGCGAGCGGAGCCTCGAGACGATGCCGCGACCGGCGAGCAGGCGTCTGCGCTCCCGGTCGGAGAGCAGCCACAGGGTGTCGATCTCCTCCTCGGTGGGGTCGTCGGGGGCGAAGGCCGCCGTGTCGACGAGCAGGGCGAGCGTCACCGCGTCGGTGCCGCCGAGGGCGCCTGCGGCCTGGCTCCGCGTCGACGCCGGGGGAAGCTCGACCGCGAGGTCGCGGGCGGCGTCGGTGAGCTCGGCCCAGGCGCCGGTCGCGCGACCGCGCGCCGGTCCGGTGCGGCGCCGTCGCTCCCGTCGCCGCGCCTTCAGCACGATCACGGTGAGGAACGGCGCGGCCAGCACCGCGAGGCCCGTGAGGGCGAGGCCCACGATGAGGAGGATGCGCAGGGCGAGCGGCAGGCCCGTCTCGGCGTCGGGAGCGTCGTCGTCGCTCTCGGAGGCGGCCTGAGCGAGCGGGTCGGAGAGCTCCCCCGAGGCGGGCGGCACGACGACGGGAGGCTGCACGGCGAGCGCGCTGTCGTCGACGGGGCTCTCGGGCACCGGTCGCGGTTCGGGGGTGACGTCGAGGGGCACCCAGCCGGCCTCCGCCGTGTCGACCTCGATCCAGGCCGCCACGTCGCGGCCGCGCACCTCGATCGCGGGGCCCGCCGACGGGTCAGCCGACGGGTCGGCCGTCGACGGGTCAGCCGACGGGTCGGCCCCGGGCTCGGGCACGACGAAGCCGAACACCACGCGGGCCGGGAAGCCCACTGCCTGCGCGAGCAGGGCGCCGGCCGCCGCATACTGCTCGTCGTCGCCCAGCATGGGGCTCGCGGTGAGCAGCTCCTCGAGGCGATCGGCCCCGTGGCCCGAGCGGGCGAAGCGATCGGCACCGCCCACGGCAGACCCGCCGGTGCCCTCGGCCCGGCCGTCCCCGCCGCCCCCGGACAGGTAGCCCGAGCGCAGCCCCGCGACGACACCGGCCAGGCGTGCGCCGGGCGATCGGTCGGCGGGCGCCCACTCGGCGAGGCGCGTCGTCACCGCGTCGGGAGTCTCGGCAGGGAGCGCTCCGACCGGTGCGGCGGGTGTCAGGGCGCCGAGCGCCTCCCCCTCTGCCCCCGGATCGGCCACGCCGGCGGTCGTGCCCACGGCCTCGAGCGTGTACGAGTCGCCGGGCGCCAGCCCGCCCGACACCGCCGGCATGCCGAGTGCGCCGTCGTAGAACAGCTCGTTCTGCAGCGCGCCGTCGCCGCCGAACGAGATCGACCGGGGGTCGCCGACGGTCGGCACCCACACGCCGGAGTACTCGCCCACCTGCACGACGACCTCGACGGGCCCGCCCGCGCCGTCGGCCGAGCCGCCCGACGGACCCGATCCGCCCGACTCCGTCGTGCTCGGCGCCCCGCGCGCGCCTCCCGGCAGCCGGCCCGCCACGCGGTCGAAGTGCTCGTCGGGACCGACGCCGAACACCACGCCGTCGTAGTCGTCGAGCCGCGCCACCACGACCCGGTCGCCTGGCTGCGCGCCCGTGACGCCGAGCACGACGGAGTCGGCGAGCGGCGCCTTGAGGTACGCGCGATACGCGGCGAGGGGACTGCTCTGCTGCGACGCGTCGAACTGCTGCACCACCGCATCCCTCGCCGCCGCCCGGTGCGCCGACGGCAGCGCCGACACGCCTCCCGCGACCAGCCCGGCCACCACGGCGACACCCATCAGCGCGCCGAGCGCGGCCCGCACCGGAGGGCGTGGGCGGCCGGGTCGCGCCGCACCGGCGGCGGCCACGCGCGTGGGCAACCCGAGCGCGAGCCAGCCCAGGGCGAGCACGGCCAGCACCGCCCCGCTGAGGGCGGGCGCCGGCCCCGGCGGGCCTCCGAAGACGAGCGCCGCCACCACCACGGCGCCCGGGCAGAGCAGCGCGAGCACCGGCCGCCTGGTGCGGGTGGCGATGCTCACCACGAGCACCGACGCCAGCAGGAGGAGCGAGTAGCAGGGAACGAGGAGCGCCTGGTAGCTCCCCACCGGCGGCTCGATGGTGAGCAGCTGCCGCCATCCGGATGCGGTGGTCACCACGAGGTCGGCGAGCCCGGCCCCCGAGGGCAGCACTCCGCCGATCGCCCGCGACGGCACCGCGAGGGGCACGCCGAGCAGCAGCCACAGCAGCACCCCCGCCCCGAGCACCACCGGTGCCGGCCACGACCGGGCGGCGGCGACCCCGGTGAGCGCGACACCCGAGGTGACGGTGACGGCGACCATGACGACGAACGAGACCGAGGCGTACACGGGCCACCAGACCGAGGCGGCGACCACGAGCATCGCCCCGAAGGCCAGGGCGGTGGTGACCAGGTACCGTCGGTCGGGTCGTGGATGCTCGGCCCGGCGCATCACAGCCCCGCCGCTCTGCCGAGGGCGCGCCCGAGGTCGTCGAGGTAGCCGATGCGGGTGATGCGCACGGAGTCGATGCGCACCAGCGTGGGGGTCGACTCCGGTCGGGCGACGACGGCAACGACCTCGACGCCGCGCGGCAGGTGGGCGGCGGCGGCCCGCCACTGCCGGGCCGTCACCGTGCTGCCCGCCACGAGGAAGAGCGACGAGACGTCGCCGACGGTCTCCGCCACGCGTCGTGCCGCCGTCACCACCCCCGCGGTGCCGGGCTCCGGCTGCACGCCGCTCAGATCGTCGAGGAGGGGGATGCGGGCGTGGGAGCGGAGGAGGCCGTTCGTGCGCTGGGCCGCGCGGCTCGTCGTCGCGCCGGCGCGCGAGGCGCCGGCGACATCGGGCGACCGGCCGACGCGCTGACCGGAGTGACCGGAGAGCCCGGGGTGCCCGGCGTAGACGGAGACGGCGGTGCGGTCGCGCAGCAGGCGGGCGGCGATCGAGGCGGCGACGCTCACGCCGAGCTCGAACTCCTCCGGGGAGTCGTAGTCGACGGGGCTCGTCGACTGCAGCACGATGACGTGGCTGCGCCGGGTCTGCTCGAACTGCCGCACCAGGAAGGCGCCCGTCTTCGCGGTGCTCTTCCAGTGGATGTGCCGACGGTCGTCTCCCGGCAGGTAGGCGCGCAACGCCTGGAACGACATGTCGCTGTCGGCCGGGTCGCCGGTGGCCACGCCCTCCAGGTCGCGCAGCAGCCCGGGCGCCTCGACGGGCAGGTCGACGGTCGCCGGATGCACGTACAGGCTGGTGGTCTCCGACCGCACGATCTCGCGGCGGGCGAGCCCGAGCGGGTCGCGCCGCACCACCGTCACCGGCCCGACCACGAGCACGCCCCGCCGCGCGGCGGGCAGCGCCACCCGCAGCTCGGCCTGCTCGCCCGCGGCGAGCCGCGGAACGGCGACGCTCTGCACCCGTGCGCCGAGGGCGACCTCGGCGACACCCGGCCGCCGTGCGCGCCGCGAGACGTTGCGCACCCGCACGAGGGCGGTGGCCGGGGTGCCGGCGACCACGCGACCCTCGAGCACCGCGACCGAGACCTCGAGCTCGGAGCGACCGAGGAGGAATGCCGCGGCACCCAGTGCGACCAGCCCGGCCACGACGCCGATCACGAGCAGCTCGGTCCACCCGAGCAGCAGTCCGGCCGCGAGACCCCCGGCCGCCATCACGAGCACCGCGACGCCGGCCGCGTCGACCGAGATCGACGTGGTTCGGGGAGGCGCGCCCCCCGCGGGAGCCACCTCGGCCCCCGGCGCAGCACGGTCCACCGATGACTCCGTCATCGGGCCGTGACGTCTCCGGGCGGGGGCACCTCGAGCAGCAGCTGCGACACCACGCCCTCGGCGGTCACGCCGTCGAACTCCGCCTCGGGATCGAGCACGAGGCGGTGCGCCAGCACGGGAACGACGAGCGCCTTCACGTCGTCGGGGATCACGAAGTGCCGGCCGAGCGACGCCGCGCGGGTCTTCGACGCCCGCACGAGCGCGAGGGCGGCGCGCACGCTCGCCCCGAGCCGCGTCTCCTCGGCGTCGCGGGTCGCCTGCACGAGCCTGGCGACGTAGTCGTTCACCACCGCGTCGACGTGCACAGAGCGGGCCTCGGCCGCCAGCACGGTCACCCCCTCGGCGGTGATGATCGCGGGCAGCCGCTCACCGTGCGGCCGCTCCGTCGCACCTTCGAGGATGCGCAGGGTCGTCGCGTGGTCGGGGTACCCGATCGAGGTCTTGATGAGGAAGCGGTCGAGCTGGGCCTCGGGCAGCCGGTAGGTGCCCGCCTGCTCGATCGGGTTCTGGGTGGCGATCACCATGAACGGTTCGCCGGCGTCGTGCGAGGAGCCGTCGACGGTGACCCGCCCCTCCTCCATCACCTCGAGCAGCGCCGCCTGGGTCTTGGGGCTCGCCCGGTTGATCTCGTCGGCCAGCACGACGTTCGCGAATACCGCTCCCGGGTGGAACACGAAGCGCCCCGAGGCCTGGTCGAACACGCTCACGCCCGTGATGTCGCCGGGCAGCAGATCGGGGGTGAATTGGATGCGGCTGCTGGTTCCCCGCACACTCTCGGCGAGGGCGCGCGCCAGCGAGGTCTTGCCCGTGCCGGGAGCGTCTTCGAGCAGCAGGTGCCCCTCGCTCAGCATGGCCACGAGGGCCAGCCGCACCACCGGCGACTTGCCCTGCAGGGCGCGCTCGACGTTCGCCGCGAGCCGGTCGAAGACGTCGGCGAAGCGGGTCGCCTGGTCGGCTGTCATGGTCATGGGTGGGCCTCTCTCCTAGCCGAAGTACACACGCTCGTGGTCACCGATCGCCACCAGCAGCCACGCGTCCCCCACCGCGGGCGCGGGTGCGGCCGGGGTGCAGGAGGTGGCGGTCGCGGTTCCCGCCGTCTCGCTCTGGGCAGGCGGCGCGCCGGGCCCCCCGCAGAAGTACCGGGCGACGATCGCCCCGTTGGCCGGCCCGTTGGGCCAGCTCCACACTCCGCCCGAGTAGACCGGCTCGACACCGAAGTCGAAAGTGAGCGAGGGCCCCGGCGCGGTCACCGGCTCGGAGGCGGGGCCGCACACCTCCGTGCCGCCCCAGGTGCTGCACGCGGTGATGACGAAGCGGTAGTTCTCGCCAAAGTCGCCCCCGGTGAGCTGGCGGGGGAAGCCGCCGAGCGTGAAGGCGACCGGCCGCCCGAGCGGCGCGCCCCCGGCGTCGACGCGCTGCACGCGGTAGCGCGGGTCGGCGAGCGGGCCGGGCGCGGGAGCGCTCAGCACCCTCACGTCGACGGTGTCGCCCGAGTCGGCCATCTCCATCGACACCGCCGCCGCGTCGACCCGGCCGGGGCTCGGGGTGGCGACGGCCGTGGCGATCGCCGACGCCGTGCATCCTGCAGCGTTGTACCCCCACACCACGAAGGAGTACCCGGTGTCGATCTCGCCGAGGCCGCTGAAGACCGCGCTGCGCGCCCCGCTGTCGAGGCTCTGCTGGGCCAGCACCGCTCCCCCGGTCTGAGGGGCGACCACCGATCCTGGCGCGGGCGCCGTCACCGTGCACGCCTGGGCCCCCGTGGGCGCGGAGCTGCTCCCCGGCGCGAGGAGCTGGGCGTAGTATCCGGCGACGGCGTCGCCGTTCGAGGGGAACTCGGCCCAGCTGAGCGTGACCGACCCGAGGGCAGCTGCCGGGTCGACCGCGGCGTTCACGACCGAGGCGAGCGGCGGCCCGTACGGCGTGCCGGTGACCGTCGAGGACGCCCACACCGCGAGCGCCGGCAGGGCCCCGTTGCGCGCGGTGACGCTCACCGAGGCGGAGGAGCCGTTGGCGAGCCCGGTGACGCGGGTGACGCATCCGGCGCCGTCGCAGCCCGCACCCGCCGCGTCGAGCGTCTGCACGAGGCGGCCGTCGACCGTCACGTCGTACTGCCGCACCGCCGACCCGCCGGCCTGCACCGTCGAGGCGGCCCAGCTCAGCTCGAGTCCGCCGTCGAGCGGGTGCGCGGTGAGCCCGGCCGGGGCCGCGGGCAGCACGTCGGACCACACGGGCACCGCGTAGACCGCGGCGTCGGAGGCGCCCACCGCGTTGCGGGCGACGACGCTCAGGGTCACCGCGTTCTCGGGCCCGTTCGCCGGCGTGCCGACCACACAGGAGGTACCGGTGCACCTCGTGGTGACGGAAGCGCCCGCCGTGCTGCGCGCCGTGACGTCGAAACCGGTGACGGGCGCGTTGTTCGCGGGGCCGGGAGAGAACGACAGGGCGATCGTGCGGTCGCCGAAGCCGGTGACGGCGAGCTGCCGCACCGGGTCGGGGCGGTCGAGCAGCCGGATGCGCACACGGCCCCACACCGCCCGTTCGGGGTCGCCGGTGGCGTCGGCCACCTGGTACTGCACGGTGACGTCGCCCGGGGCGGCGTCGGCGGCCGCGGTGACCTGCAGCTGCGAGCGGTCGGCGCTCGGCCGGATGCTCAACCCCGCCGGCAGACTCGCCGCGTCGGCGCCCCGCACGGCGACCACGCGCAGCGGGGTCTCGGGGAAGGGGTTCGTCGCCTGGTCGTCGGAGAGCACGTCGACCGAGGCCGTCGTGCCACGACGCACGTCGACCGTGTCGGTGCCGGGGACGGCGAGCGGCCGGGTCGACGACACCACGCTCACGTCGATGCGCCCCGCCCGGCCCGCCGTGCCGTCGCTCGAGACCCCCACCGTGAGGGCGCCGGCGCTCCCCCGCACAGCGGTGTCGGGCACCTCGATCGTGAGCGACGAGCCGACGAGCACCGCGCGGAACCCGGTCGGCCGCGGGTCGAGCAGCGCGAAGCCGAGCGCGCCCGATCTGCCGCCCGGCACCGTGGTGAGTCTGGTGAGGTCGAGGGTGCGGCGCTGGCCGGGCTCCAGTTCGAGTGAGGCGCCGTTCAGCACCGGGGGCTGGTCGGTGCGGGGGGTGACGGTGACGGGCAGCACCAGGGTCGCTCGCCTGGCGTCGGCGCCGGTGCCGTCGGCGACCTGGAACGACACCGAGGCGGGCCCGAAGTACCCCTCCTCGCTGCGGAAGGCGAGGGTGTGCTCGTCGACGACCAGCTGCCCGCCGTCGCCGTGGCTGGCGCGCACGGTGCTGGGGTCGGCGACCACGGGCCGGCCGCCGCCCACGACCACCACCTGCTCGTCGAGGTCGATGTGCAGCTCCGACCCCGAGCGCACCGTGAGCTTCGGCGCGCCGGGCCGCAGCTGGGGCAGGGCGTCGGCGAGACCGGGAACCCAGATGAACCCCGACGAGCGCAGGTTCGGGTCGTCGGGGTGGGCGACCGTGAACGGGATGATCTGCTGCTCCTGCTGCACCTGCACCCGCACCCTGCCGTTGACCACCCGCGCCACGCCCGAGAACGACGGCAGCACCGTCAGCCACAGCTGTCGGGCGGAGCCCTCGGCGAAGAACACCCGCGAGAGCACGTCGACGTCGACCGAGTCGCTGTCGAGGATGTCGGCGAGCGGCACCACGGTGTCGCTCACCACCGGGCGCGACAGCGGGGCGTCATCGCTCACCTCGAGCGTGACGAAGCCCGACGCGGTTCCGCCGCGCTCGTTCGCGATCTCGTAGAGGTATCCGTACCTCCCCGGCTGCTTGGGGGCCACGATCGAGACGAGGTCGTCGACCACGGTCGCCGCTTTTTCGTCGGCATCGGCTGCCGCGTCGTCGGAGGGCTGCTGCGGGGTGACGGAGGTGACGCTGAGGGCCCCGCCGTCGGGGTCGGAGTCGTTGTCGAGCACCCGCACGAGCACGGTGCGGCCCGGCCTCACCGTCACCTCGTCGGTGGTCGCGACCGGGTTCCGCGCACCCTCGACGCGCGGCGCGATGCCCACCCGCACGGTTCCGGTCGCGCGAGCGCCCAGCCGGTCGACGACGGTGTACCCGATCTCGTCGGTTCCGCTGGAGTAGTCGCCGGCGGTGAAGTCGATCCAGTCGGGCCCGCTGGCGGTGACGGCTCCCTTGGCCGGCGCCCCGTCGACGCCGAGGAACTGCACCGAGTCACCGTCGGGGTCGACGCCCCCGAGTGGGATGCCGATGCGCACGGTCTCGCCCGCCACCACGCGCGCGGTCACCGGCCGCGGAACGGGCGCCGCGTTCGCCGTGGGGTCTGACTCGCGCACGCTGATGGTGACGGATGCGGTGGCCCACTGCCCGTCGGGTGCCTCCACCCGGTAGACGGCCGAGAAGTCGCCCGGCGTCGTGGGCGCCAGGTAGCGCAGCCGGTCACCCGAGGTGAACAGGAGGCCTGCCGACTCGGAAGGGCCGCGCACGAGCTGGGGCGCCAGGGTCAGCGGCTCGCCGTCGGGGTGCACGTCGTTCGCGAGCACCGGGATGTCGACGACGTCTCCCACCCGCACGGAGGCGGTGTCGGGTTCGGCGACCGGCGGCTGACGCACGCCGGGGTCGGTGATCTCGATCACCGTCACGGTGCCCTCCGCCTCGGCGAGACCGTTGGTCACGGTGTACGACAGCGTGACCGCCGACGACTCCGCCGGCCGGGTGAGCGTGACCCGCAGCATCCGCTGTTCGAGCACTTCGACGCGCAGCCCGTCGTCGTCTCCGGCGTCGGCTCCCGTGACGATGAGCACGCCGCCCGCCGGGTCGAAGTCGCGCGACAGCACGTCGACCAGCACGCCCTCACCCTGCCGGGCGAAGGCGGAGTGCGGCACGGTGACGGGCCGGGTGCTCGCGTCGGGCGGCACGCTCGCGATCACCCTCACGACGCCGGATGCGGTGCGTGCGCTGTCGCTCACCGCCACCTCGACGAGGTGCGAACCCGCGGCGAGCGCGGTGAGCCGCACGGTGCCACCCGAGTAGTCGGCGTCGAGAGTGAGCCCCTCCTGCGCCGGCACGTTGGCCAGCCGCAGCTGCGGGCCGCCCCCGGTGACGTGGTCGAGCGGGGAGAGCACGACCTCCTCGCCCACCCGCACCTGCGCCACCCAGCCGTCGACCGCGAGGGGCGCCTCCTCGGGAGGGGCGCTGCGCACGGCGAGGGTTCCGGTGGTCGAGGCCGACCCGTCGCTCACCGTGACCACGATCTCCTTGTCGCCCGTGCTCTGGCCCGAGTCGGCGAAGGTGATGCGGCCCTCCGGGGTGAACGACACCGTGTCGGGGGCCGCCGTTCCCGCCGAGAGCAGGTAGAAGGCGTCGCCATCGGGGTCGAACCAGTCGCTCCTCACGTCGACCTCGGCCCGGCCACCGAGCCCGACCTCGAGGGCTGGCCGCACGCTCTGCACCGGAGGCGAGTTCTCGCCGGGCGCACGCACCGTCACCCGCACGGTCGCGGAGGAGGTGCCGCCGCGGCCGTCGGAGACGGTGTAGCCGAAGGCGAGCCCGCCGGCCGCCTGGTCGGGCAGCGTGAGCTGCAGCTGCTGCCCGTCGGAGACGACGTCGACGCGCCAGTCGACCCCGTCGGGCACCTCCACGGAGTCGATGACGATCACGTCGTCGTTGGGGTCGTAGTCGTTCAGCAGCACCGGCAGCAGCGTCGAGCGGCCCGGCCTCGCGCCGAGCTCGTCGTCGACCGCGACCGGCGGCCGCTGCACCGGGTCGAGCTCGGGCGTCTCGTCGGTGACGGCCGTCTCGGTGTCGGCGCCCGCGGCGGTGTCGGGGAGCAGCGCCGACCAGTCGTCGATCACGCCGCCCTGCCCGGCGACGTCCCACGACCGCCCGGTCACCGCGTCGCTCAGCACCACGGCTCCCGTGCCGTTGGTGCGGAACACCGGCTTCGCGGAGCCGGTCATGCCGTCGAGGGCGCCCACCCGGGGGTCGGCGTCGCCGCATCGGCTCCAGGTGGAGCCGTCGGCCCAGGCGGCGTACCAGCACGAGCCGATCCGCGCGGGAGGGGCTGCGGTGCCGTCGTGGCCGGCCGACACCGTGCGGGGCGCGGCGCCGTCGAGGGGCACCTCGATCAGGGCGGCCGCGGTGGCGACGAGTGCAGCCTGTGGTGCCGAGGGTGCCGCCGCCGAAGGGGTCTGCAGAACAGAGCCCCGTGCATCCGGGTCGTCGTCTGCGGTGGTCGCCGGGCCGAGGTCGACCGGCAGCGCGCGGTCGGCCGTGAGGAGGCGCCCGCCGTCTCGGTCGAGCACCACCCAGGTGTCGCCGACCGACGAGATCGCCGCGTCGGCGCCGGCGCGCAGCTCGACGACGTCGGTCTCCGGCGCGGCAGCGGCGTCGCCGAGGGCGGCCGCGGCAGGAAGGGTGAACACCGTCGAGCTCGCCGGCGAGACGGCGAACACCGTGCCGTCGGGGGCCAGCACGGCGTCGCCGCCCGCGCCGAGCGTGAGGTCGGGCGCCACCGCGGGGTCGAAGGCCGCGAGAGCGGAGGTGGCCGTCACCCACAGGTCGCCCGTCGTGCGGGAGAGCACCGCCGAGACATGCTCCCCCACCGTGACCTCCACGTCGCCGACGGGGAGGGCGAAGCTGTCGTCGACGTCGGCCCGCGCGGTGTCGAGCAGCCTGGCCTCGCCGCCGCCGAGCTCCGACACCACCACCGTCTGACCGAACTGACTCACGGTGAGCGAGCTCGAATCCAGGCGCACCGCCGCGTTGAGCTCGCCGACCCGCGGGTTGGCGCGGGCGACCGCCTGGTGCAGCTCGCTGGTGACCCAGACGGTGTCGTCGTCGAGATCCATGCGCTCGGCGGTGTAGCCGTCCGAGACCACGGCGGCCACCGCCACGAGCGACACCAGCGCCGCTGTGGCGGCGACGGTGAGCACGGTCGAGCGGCGCGGGCGCGCCCGGCGGGGCGGAGTGGTGCTGGTCACGGCGAGTCGGCGCATCTCTCGGCGCCGCTGTCGCCGGCCTTGCCGGCGCGCACCACCGCCACGCTGATGCAGACCCGCTCGCCGCCCTCGGTCGCGGCCACGAACTCGGGCTGGCGCTGCAGCGAGGTGCGCCCGTCGCCCGTGGTGACCCGGTAGCTGTCGCCGGGCTCGAGGCCCGGGTCTGCCCAGCTGAAGCGGACGCCACCCGCCTGCGCCTCGACCGCGATCTCGCCCACCCGCGGAATCGCCGCCCCGCCGCCCTGACCCTGGGCGATGACGACACCCGCGGCCACCGCCGCCAGCACGAGCACGGCCACCCCACCCGAGACGGCGAGCACGAGCGGGCGGCGACGACGTCGAGCGCCCCCACCCGGCCCCGAGGTGGCGGAGCCGGCGGCGCGTGTGGCGCCCGCGCCCGCCGGGGCACCGGTCGTCGACCCGGCGACGGATGCGCTCCCCGAGCGGGTGGGTGAGCTGCGGCGGGCACGGCGGGGGCCGGTTCGGCCCCGTGCGACGA